>JAGOJP010000030.1 GCA_017995055.1 Candidatus Omnitrophota bacterium | reverse complement strand
CCCATGTCGATTATGGTGGGTGTGGGCCGGGCGGCGCGGGCCGGGATTTTGATAAAAAATGCCGAAGCCATTGAAAAGACCGAAAAAATTAAGCATGTGTTGATAGATAAAACCGGGACATTGACGGAAGGCAGGCCCCGTATTACGGCGGTTTTCCCGGCACGTCCCGGGGAAGAAAAAGAACTGTTGTCTGTCGCCGGGTCCCTGGAGCAGTCCAGTGAACATCCTTTGGCTCACGCAGTCCGGGAATACGTCCGGTCCCGGGAGATAGCGTTTCAGAATGTGGATCAGTTCGCCGCGGTGAGCGGCGGGGGCGTGACCGGAATCATGGATGGACAGCCTGTCCGGCTGGGACAAGCGCGTTTCCTGCGGGAAACCGTCGGCGAGCTTCCCGAAGCGTTAAAAGCCAGGGCCTTGGAATTGGAAAATTCGGCCCAGACTGTTGTCTGGGCGGCCCGGGGTCCAAAGGTTCTGGGCGTTATCGGTATTGCTGATCCTTTAAAAAGCACCACCTTGGCGGCGGTTCAGGAGCTTCATCGTTTGGGCCTGAAGGTCATTATGTTAACAGGGGATAATCCTAAGACCGCCTGGGCTATTGCCCGGGAGCTCAATATCGATGATGTGCGGGCTGAACTCAAACCGCAGGACAAACAACAGGTGATTCGGGAACTGGCCTCCCGGGGCGCCAGGGTGATGATGGCCGGAGACGGTATTAATGACGCCCCAGCTTTAGCTCAGGCGGATGTGGGTGTGGCTATGGGGACCGGCACGGATGTGGCGATTGAAAGCGCCGGAATAACCCTGGTGAAGGGGGATCTGAACGGGATTGTGCGGGCCATCAAATTAAGCCGCAGCGTGATGCGGAATATCCGCCAGAATTTGTTTTTTGCCTTTTTATATAATGCTTTGGGATTACCGGTTGCAGCCGGCGTCTTGTATCCGTTTTCGGGTATTCTCCTGAATCCCATGTTCGCCGGCGCCGCCATGAGTTTCAGCTCGGTGTCTGTGATCGGCAACGCCTTGAGATTAAGCAAAATAAAATTATAATCCTTGGGGGCTTGGTTTCCGGGCCGGCGACGGACAAAGGTCCCGGAGGGCTTGGCGGGAGATTTTTACAGCTTTTTATAGAGAGCCAGGGTCTTTTTGGCAACTTTTTCCCATGTGAAATATTTGAGAACCCGCTGGCGTCCGGCGTGGCCGTACCGGCCCCGTAATTTTTCATTGTCCATCAGCTGATTGATGTTAACGGCCAGTTGTTTGGAAAAATTTTTCGGGTTGGCTGGTTCAATTTGAGAGCCTTTTTTCAGCGTGACCGGGACCAGCAGGCCTGTTTTTTTATCTTCCACAACTTCCTTAATCCCGCCGACGGCTGAAGCCACCACAGGGGTCGCGCAGGCCATGGCCTCCAGATTGATAATTCCGAAAGGTTCGTAAACAGATGGGCAGCAGAAGACCGCGGCATGGGAATAGAGCGCGACTTTTTCTTCTTCGCTGATCATGTCTTTGATCCAGATCACTCCCGGACGGGTCACCTGGGCTTTTTGGACGAGCGCTGCCATCTCCGCCCCGATTTCCGGCGTGTCAGGGGAACTGGCGCAGAGGACGATTTGAAAATTTTTTTTCATGAAAGGGATGGCGTTCACCAGGTGCAGAATGCCTTTCTGCCTCGTGATTCTGCCGACAAAAAGGACAAAAGGCCGGGAGGGATCGATCCCGAACCGAGTTAAGGCTGAAGGGGTTTGGACCGGTTTGTAAATAAGCGGATTGATGCCGTTGGGTATGACGTGGATTTTGGATTCCGGAACCCGGGAGAACCGGAGAATGTCTTTTTTTGTGTCTTCTGAAACGGCTATAATGGCGTCCGCCATCTCAAGAGCGGTTTTCTCAACCCAGGAGGTGAAATTATAGCCTCCGCCCAGTTGTTCTCTTTTCCAGGGGCGGAGAGGTTCGAGAGAATGAACCGTGATCACCAGAGGGATAGAGTAATTGAGCTTAGCCAGAATTCCGCCCCAGTGGGTGTACCAGGTGTGCACATGGACAATGTCTGCGTTGATTTTCTCGGTGTTAAAGTGCAGGCACCGTTGGAGGGCGTCAAAAACCTTTTTGTTCCCCTCGTCACTGGAATAAGGCTCAGTCGAATTCTGGTAACCTGTTACTTTGAGGTTGGGCTGCGTGCTGGCCTGATCACCGAAACATCGCACTTCCACAGGGCATAATTTTGCCAGTTCGCGGCTGAGGTTGGCGACATGAACTCCCGCTCCGCCGTAGATATAGGGCGGATATTCGTTGGTTAACAGCAATAGTTTCATGGTAAAAAGAGAATTGAAAAATGGTATGTGATTATTATAAAGGAAATATGAAAAAAAGAAAGTCGAATAAAAAAAACAGGAAATCGGGTTGAAAAGAGTGATAAAAAAGGGCGCGCCTGCGGTTAGACGGGGTTAGTCGTCATCCGGCTGCGTGACGTGGAAATCTCCCCACACCGGGCGGTAGTCGGAAACAGCGTCCCCGGCTTTTTTATCGTCATCTTTAAACATGTTTTCGTCAAATTTTATGACCCCGGAGCGGCCGGTGTATTCCCGACAGTATTTTTTTTGGAACCAGATGTTGTCGTAAAGCCTGGTTCCGGCGATGTTGGTCGTGTCCGGAGGCTTGATGAGGGGGGACATCGTGGGAAACCGCTTGAGGTCATCCCAGGCAGGGTCTTCAGGCGGAAGGTTAAAGTGCCCGAGCAGGATGATATCCTGCTCAACGGGGAATTCTTTTTGTATGGCATCATAGAGGTCGGGGAGGGCTTTAATTTCCTTGCGGCGGTCTTCTTCATGGGCGCCCCGGGAGACATGAACGCTGACAAGGGTGAAGTCAAAACGGCCGGTCTGGAACCTGGCATAATAAGGTTTTTGAAGAAACGGGGAGGCGTTCGTTTGATAGATTTTCCCTCCTTGCAGGACCGAAATTTTATCTTGGCGGTATAAAAACGCCTGAAAACATGAGGCCCCGTTTTGAGGGGATCCGGCCCAAAGATAGGCGTAGGATAATCCGAGACCTTTTAGAATGTCGACAATTTTTTTGAGGACGGCTTCTGTTTCGATCCCTTGGATAGCCGCCACATCAAAATATTTGACAATTTGTGCCGTATAGGCAAGTCCCGACGCGACCGTATCGTCAGAGGGTGAGTTGACATAAAAAGAAGCGAGGCGGATATCTCGTTGGGAAGGCTGCTTTTGTTCCGGGGCGTTGTCTTGCGCTGGCTCCGGATTCTTGTCCGGCGCGGGCGTTATGGTTATGATCCGGGGCTTGGCACTTTCTTGAATTTGGGCGACCCGCTTTGCCACCGCTTGCTTCACTTCCGGGAAATATTGTTCCACAAAGCCGGATATCGAGTCTTTATAGGCTCCTATGTAGAAACAGACTGCGCCAACGATAATCAGGCTGATCAGGCGCGTAAGGCATGAGGCCCGTGGGTTGCAAATGTGCATAGAGTCTCCTATAGTCTAAAAAATATTGTAGCGGAAAAAATGATTATGGGAAGAAGAGATCAATATAAAATTTGCACCAGAACGCGCGTTCCGTGGGCCAGTAACAGGAAAGGGGGAAAGCGTTTTGGTTTAGCGCGGGTTTCCGGGGTGTCTATATGCCGTCGGGATGGACGACGGGTATAAGGGCTCTCTCAACAACTACTTTTTCTTAAACCGTTCCTTGAAATCCTCTCCTGATTCAAAAGCCGTGTCCTGGGGATAAGGATATTGAAAGTTCCCCGGCTTGAGCTCCTCGTTTGTGATGATATTTTCAAGCGTGACTTCGACATAGGATTTGGTTTTCTGCCCCCATCGAATAGCATGGAGATCTTTGATCACCTGCCGGGCGGTTTTTTGATTTTCGGCCGTGAGTTCCATCTCTAAAGGAGGAAAGATGCTATTGATTTCTTCTATATTCATGCCCCGCGCAAAGAATTCATCCGGCTGCCCTTCGAATTCATAATCGATTTTTACGATCAGGTTGCTCACTTGGGAGACCCAAATCATATATGATCCTGAACTGACATCCTGTTTGAATAGATAGCAGTTTTCTCCGCCGAAACTGGCATTCCCGAAGTATGAGAATGTTTTCAGGAAGGGGCATTCGCCCTCGCATCCGGTAAAAAAATTATACAGGATATTTATATAGGCCACGCCCATGCGTGCCATCGTGTCGGTCGGGAGCTGAAAATATTTCAGGGCGGTGCTTTTATAGTAAAAATGGCCTTCCCCATTGGACCAGGCCGCCCGTGTTTCTTCTCCGAATTTTTTCTTGCGTTTGGGCAGGGTTGTTTTATCTATGGTCAAATAATAATGAGGGCGCTGAAATTTAACGGTAATGTACTTCTGCCCGTTCACAAGAGCTTCTCCGGAACTCGTGCTCGTTATCCCGCTTCCGTTGCATTGGAACGACGTCATTTCCTTATAACGGGCCAGTACGGCTTTTAAAATGGCCTCGAGTTGAACCTCTTCTTTTGAAATCTTTTGGCCTTTGTACAGGAAGACTTCCTGGGGTTCGGCGATTTTTTCCGGAAGGGCCTGATAGGCGGCGGCGAATTCTTCATCCATCCGTTTGAAGGGGATTTTTAGAACGTTGCTCCCGGTATCGACCTTGATATACTCTTGGGTTTTCTCGATGACCTCCCCTTGGACGATCATCCCGCTTTTAAGCACCACAGATTCGGCAAATGCCGTATTGGCAGATAATAAAATAAGCATAAGTATGGCTGAGCGTTTTTGCATGGAAGAACTCCTTTTATATTATGGATATACAATAATAATAAAACATAAAATTTTAAAAATCAAAATAAGTTATTTTTCAGTATAAAAAGGCATTTTTGAAAGGGTTGAATACGCCCGTGTATCGTATTATAATAAATTTCCTAATTATGAAATTTTTATCGCTGAATGGGTGCTGTTTAGATTCTGATATCCCTTCGTCGCATTTTCAGTGCCGTAATAAAGGAGCGTGCTTTATGTCATCCCAAATCAGGCGGGCCATTATTTATGTTTTTGTCTGTTTTTTGGCTTCTTGTGCGACCGTCCCGATAACAGGCCGGACGCAGCTGGACCTTATCCCGACGAATACGATGCTTTCCATGAGCTTTCAGCAATATGATGATTTTTTGAAGAATCATAAGCGCAGCACAGACAAAGAGAAAACCCGGATGGTTCAAAACGTGGGGGAGAGGATACAGCGCGCGGTGGAGGATTATATGACGGGACAAGGGCTTTCCGCGCGGTTAAACGGTTATGTCTGGGAGTTCAATCTGGTCGAAAGCGAAGAGGCCAACGCCTGGTGTATGCCCGGCGGCAAAGTCGTCGTTTATACAGGGATTTTTCCCATCACGCAGGATGAAAGCGGGCTGGCGGTTGTTTTATCGCACGAGATCGCGCATGCCATTGCCAAGCATGGGGATGAACGCATGAGCCAGGGGTTGCTCACGGAACTGGGAGGCTTTGCCCTCTCGACGGCATTGGAAACAAAACCGGAGAAAACCAAAGCACTCTGGGTGGCCGCTTTCGGGGTGGGGAGTAATTTGGGGATTATTTTGCCGTATAGCCGCCTTCACGAAAATGAGGCGGACCATTTGGGGCTGATTTTTATGGCCATGGCCGGGTATGACCCCAACCGCGCCGTCGCGTTTTGGGAGAGGATGGCTCAGCAGAAGAAGGGGGCGGCTTCGCCGGAATTTCTAAGCACCCATCCGTCGGACCAGACCCGGATCAATAAAATTGTGGCGGCGATCCCCGAAGCAATGAAATATTATAAACTCCAGACTCCTTAGGGAGCATCATCCCCTTTCGGGAGAAGGGATTTTGAGGGGGCCTACAAAAAAGATTGTTGTGATTTCATGAAAGGAGGGGGCGTATGCGTTCAGGAAATCCTGTGTTAACAAACGACACTTTTAACGAGGTCAGGTCGTATGATTCGGGTCATGTCATGTCGATCCAGGGGACGACGAACAAAAGTTTCATCCTGCTTTTCCTGGTGATGCTGACAGCGATTTGGGCCTGGAGCAACCCCGGGGGAGCCAGTCCTTTTTTATTGCCGGCTTTAGTGGGGGGATTTTTGACCGCCCTGGTCACTGTTTTTAAGAAAGAGTGGTCCCCGATCACGGCGCCGCTATACGCTCTTTTGGAGGGGGTTGTCCTGGGGACCGTTTCCGTTATTTTTGAACAATCGTATCCGGGGATTGTCAAGCAGGCCGTGGGCCTCACGGGGGCGACATTATGCGCGTTACTCATTGTTTATAGATCCGGCATGATAACGGTTACGGATCAATTCCGGATGGGGATCGTGGCTGCCACCGGGGGGATTGCGTTATATTATCTTTTGACTTTGGTTTTGGGTTTTTTTCAGGTTCGCATGCCGCTTATATATGACAGCGGCCCGATTGGAATCGGGTTCAGCCTTATTGTTGTTATTATTGCCGCTTTAAATTTGGTCCTGGATTTTGATTTTATTGAGCAGGGTTCCCGCATGGGTGTTCCCAAATATATGGAGTGGTACGGGGCTTTTGGCCTTATGGTTACTTTAATCTGGTTGTATATGGAGATTCTGCGTTTCCTGTCGAAGCTTCGTCGCAGATGATCCGGGAATTTGGGGGGCTATTGAAAACGACCGGGATGACGATATCGTCATCCCGGTTAAATTTGGGGCTTATTTTCGGGCAGAAGCGGAGAGGCCGCCCGGTCTTTTATTCAAACTGTTTCTTAAAGTCTTCTTCAGACACAAGCGTTGTCCCTTCTGGGATTCCGAATCGGAATTCTCCCGGATCAATTTCCCAGTCAAACTCAAAATTATCCAGGGTTAATTCAGCATAAATACTTGTTTGGTATTTAGGCCCTCTCGGTGGCGGCGGGGGGGGCGGTGGGGCTTTCTTCTTCTTTTTCTTTTCTTTCTTTTTGGCCCCATCATCCTCGTCCTTTTCCTCCTCTTCTGGGGGAGGCTGGATATTGAGAATGACCTGCCGGGCTTTTTTTAAATTTTCTTCTGTGGGTTCCATCTCCATGGCCTTCAGGATCGTTTCGAGTTCGGCATCGGTCGTTGGCTGCCGGTAAAATTCATCCGGATATCCGGAAAGAGTGTAATCAAGCCTGATCACAACATTCCGTTTTTTGGATACCCAAAGAACATAGTAGCCAATTGGCATGGTCCGGGACAAAAGGTAGCAGACTTCTCCGTTTAAATCCGTGTTCCCCAGATACGTCAGATCTTGAAGAAGCGGGCATTCCGCTTCGCATCCGGAAAACAGTTGATGGACGATTTTAAGATATCCGATATCCATCAAGGCCATAGTGTCGTTGGACGCGTAGTTGTAGGTTTTGGCGGTACTGCTGTAAGACAGGGGGGTCGCCCCGTTATTCCAGGCGGCCAGGATTTCTTTTTGCCCTTTGCTGAGGGTGTTGTCTAGGACAATCAGGAAGTAATTGGGCCGTTGGAATTTCATGGTTATATATGTCTGCGTCGTATCCATGACATTATCCCGAATGCTGTTGAAAACCCCGGTCCCATTGCACTGAAAGGAAGACATGTCTTTGAACTTGGCGAAAACCGGCTGCAGTATTTTCTCTACATCAATATCTTCTTTGGTAATCTTTTTCCCTTTATAAAGAAGAGGGGGCTCGTCTTTTATCATTATTTTTTCCGGGATTTTTTTGACCTCTTCCGCCGTTGCTTCCTCCATCATGGTGAAAGGAACTTTAATAACGCCGTTTTTGGTTTGCATTTTTATGTGGCGTTTGGTCTTTTCGATAATCGGGCCTTCCAGGATTTTCCCGTTTTTTAAAAGGATGGTGTCAGCCGATAACGGTTGTGTCATGCAGGCGATAAAAATTGCGATAATGAATGCTCTCAAGGGGGGCCTCCTGTCCGTGCTTAAGGGTTCTGTCGTAAAATGATTTTTTTCATGTCTTATGTATGGATAGCCGGGACGGGGCATTGGTTTCGCGGCGTCCCGTATTGATATGTTTAGAAAATTTTAGCATATTTTAAAGTTTATTATATATAATTTCGTTGCGCAAAAAATAAGCTTAAAAAGAGGTGGGGCTCCCGAGGGGGTTATCCTTAAGGGGCCTCAAAGGCCGTGGCCTGTTCAATTTTTTCACGGGGCCCTTTCCCCAGCAACGCCCCGACAATGGTTACCCCGAAACTGAAGGCCGTTCCCGCCCCGCGGCTGGTGATGATGTTGCCGTCCTGGACTACGGGGGAGGCCACGAATGTTGTCGTTTTGGGAAAGAGGTTTTCCATGCCCGGGAAACAGGTCGCGTTTTTTCCTTCCAGAACGCCGGCTTTGGTTAAAACCAGCGCCGGGGCGGCGCATATGGCCGCGATTATTTTTTTTTGTTGATTCATCAGACGGACGCGCGCCACAACTTCTGATGAGTTGGCCAGATTTTCCGCTCCCGGCATTCCGCCCGGAAGAATCAGAGCGTCAAAAGTGTCCTGCACTTCAGACAGTCTTGTGGGCACAATGATCGTCAGCCCTGACTTCGCTGCTTTGACATGAGTGGAGGTTAACCCTGCCACGGTGACCTGGGTGCCGGCCCGCATGAGAAGATCTATGGATGTTATGGCCTCGATGTCTTCAAAGCCGTCTGCTAAAATAACCAAAGCCTTTTTCACAATAAGTTTTTCCTGCCATAGAGAGTTTATAATTATTAACATTCTAGCAAAAATGATGACGATTGAGAATCCCTTATTAATTCTTTGTCTGCCAACACGGCTGGGGTTCACGCATGCCACACATACGGGGAAAGAGGGGGGAACATGGGGGGAGAATGCCTGGTTGATATTTTTATGCTGTCCCCGTCTTCCCCCCCAAACTAGAAATGCGAATTGATCCTTCAGGCGAGTGAGCCTCGCGAGTTGAAGGGGCAGCGGTTCATTGCGTTCAGATCTTGCTCTGGGGTTCATACCTTTGATTTGATATAATAATAATATGTGGTATGCTTACATTTTGGAAACGAGGAAAGGGACCTTTTATACCGGTATCACCAATAATGTAGCCAGACGCCTTGCTGAACATGCCCAAGGCCGGGGAGCCCGCTATACAAGGATTTATGGCGTACGCGAATTATTATATACGGAGGAATTCCCTTCCCGGGGGCTGGCTTTGAAGCGGGAAGCCCAAATCAAAGCTTTGTCCCGGGCGTCTAAAATCGCGTTGATAAAAAGTGCTCGCGGGACCCTGGACGCGGAGGGCCAGGGTCTTTAAGAATCGAAAATTTATATTTACATATGACGGAGAGAGGATATGTCTTTTCCGGAACAATGGGGTTATGTGAATCATGAGGGGCAGGTGTGGCAGAAAGACTGCCAATATTTTAAAGGCCGTCAGATCGGGCGGCTGGATGGAAAAAGCCCGGAAGAGGTGTTGGCCTATTATGCGTTGCGGTTTGAAAAGTTGGAACAGTATCAGGGTGAGTTGCAGGCGCAGTTTGAGCAGGGCCATGACCGGCCTGGTTTGGTGGATAAAATTAATCGCATGCTTGATTTCATCGTCGAATCCGATGCCTTGGGCAATTTTGATGATTTAATGGGCCGGCTGATGGCTATGAAAGAAGTCCTGGATGCCGAGCTGAATGCCCATTTAGAGGAACAGGAGAGGTTATGCGCCCGGGTCGAGGAGTTGTTGCATCCTTCGGATTGGAAAGTGGCGACGGAAGAGGTCAAGAAATTGCAGGCCCAGTTTAAGCTGACTGGTCCTGTTCCGGAGCATCAATCCCGGACGCAGTGGGACCGTTTCCGGGCGGTTTGTGATCAGTTTTTTGAGAACAGGCGTTTGTTTTTTGCGGAATTGGACCGGCAGAAAGAAGATAATTATCAGAGAAAACTGGACTTGTGCCGTAAAGCGGAAGAATTAAGCCAATCCTCGGACTGGAAACAAGCGGGAGAGGCGCTGAAACATTTAATGGAGGAATGGAAATTGATCGGCCCGGTTCCCCGGGAAAAAACAGAATATGTTTGGCAGAGATTTAAAACGGCCAGCGATACGTTTTTTGAACGCAGGGATTCCTATTATGCGGAACGAGAACAGCAAAGGATGGAGAATCTGAAGAGAAAGGAAGTTTTGTGCGAACGTTCGGAAGTCTTGTCTGCATCTGAAGATTGGAAAGCGGCTGGCGAAGAGTTAAAACAACTGCAGGAGGAATGGAAGACCATCGGTCCGGTTCCCAAGCAGGATACCGATCAGGTTTGGATGCGTTTTAAGGCCGCGCATGATCGGTTTTTTGAACGCCGGCACGCGTATTTTAAAGCACGTGATGAGGAACGGTTGGCGCATTTGAGTGAAAAAGAACAGCTTTGCCAGGAAGTAGAAAGTTTGTATTCTTTGCGGGATCTTGTCAGAGTGAGGGAAGAGGTCAAAGAAATTCAAAAGAAATGGAAAATGGTCGGGCCTGTTCCTCCCGAACAGGCTGACGAGCTGTGGGCCCGGTTTAAGCTGGCCTGTGACAGGATATTCCATGGGGACGCTCCCGGTCCCGGTGGGGAGCAGGATCCTTAAAAAGCAGGAAATAAAATTTTATTTGTTGCCATATCGATAATTGAATGGTAAACTTTAAGTAGCCCAAGGAGATTTTTATGAGTGATTTAAGCCGCTACGGCATTATAGAAGAAGAGACCCCTAGTCAGGAAAGAGCGCTGTACAGTTTGGCGCTGATTTTTAATATTTGTCATAATGAATTAACGGCCTTTCTTAGACCCTATCAGCTGACCCCCGGGAAGTTGAATATTTTGGTGGCTATCCGGTATCATGGAGGCAAGGCCGGATTAAGCCAGGTGGAAGTCAGCAAGCATCTTATCGTGACTCCTTCTAACATGACCAAGTTAATTGATAAACTTGAACAGGAAGGCCTTGTGAGCCGTTCCGCCTGTGCCGGAGACCGGCGGGTTAATGTGGTGCGGGTGACGAAAAAAGCAGAAGATTTATTGGATAGCCTTTGGGGGCGATACGTTCAGAAAATGCATGGATTTATGGAACCTCTTTCGAAAAAAGAGCAGGATACATTGTCCGTCCTTTTGATGAAATGGCTGGCCTCTTTGACAGCGTGAAAATTTTTTTGTTCATATAATTGAATGGTTAATGTTTTATGATGATAGCCCATATTTTTCAAAACAGACGCATCGTTAAAAAACGCATCCTGCTCGGAACGCTTGTCCTGGGAATGATAAATATTTTATATCAGGCCCCGCGCTCGTACGCCTTGACGCTCGCAAAAACCAAAATGATCCGATACACGGATAATATGGATATCAGGGAAGGGGATTTGATTTTTCAACACTTACCCGGGCCTCTGACCGAGATGATCGCGGCCGTGACACAAAGTGCCTATTCTCATTGCGGAATCATCGTAAAGAAATCCGGACAATGGTTTGTTTTGGAAGCTATTGATCCGGTGACCTGGACGCCTCTTAACGTGTGGGTGGCCCGGGGCGTTGGCGCGCGCATGACCATTGTCAGGTTGAAACCCGAGCACCGCCGGTATATTCCCCGTATTATCCGGGAAGCTGGTCGTTATGCCGGACATCCTTATGATAGTCAGTATCAATGGGATGATTCCGCGATTTACTGTTCGGAACTGATTTACAAGGCCGTGGAACAGGGAGGGGGACTCCGCTTGGCTGATTTTGTCAGCCTCGGGGAATTAAATTGGGTCCCGTATGAACGCCAGATACGTTCTTTGTCCGGTGGACGTCTGCCGCTTAGCCGGTTGATGATCACGCCCGACGACCTGGCGTATTCCCGGGAGGTCACGATGGTCTATTCTTCTTTCCCGGCGTTGGAAAGAAAAGGGATACGATATTCTCGAACGGATGTCCAAGGAACCTGGCAGGGGAGATATTTCCTGCTGAATATCCCCCTGGAGGTGCATGCCGAGGCGGATGAAACAGGCCGTATCCTTGGCGGGGAACTGGCCAGCGGCTTGGTGTTTTCCTCCGGGAAGATGGAAGCCTTTGATAAGCGGACGGGCGCGTTCCGTTATGCCTTTTTTTCGGATAATCATGTCCGCATTTACGTCAGGGGACGGCTGGACAAATCCAAAGAGGTGATTTTCGGGGTGTGGGAAGATTCTCTCGGTTTTTCGGGGACGTTTATTGCGGATAAAACCGGTCGGATCTGATATATGCGTTTTTTTTCTCAACAACACGGTGACACTGGTTTCTTAAAGAAAGGGTTTGTGCTGATAGTCGGCTCCTGTTGTATTGGGGGGGGCTTTCTTCGTGTGCTGCCCGCCGCGAATGAGGCTTTTTATATGAGCGTGCCGCTTATCTGGCTGTTGGTTCATGTTTTGTTGCGGCGGGGGTGGCTGCAAAGGCTGCTGACGCTTCCAAACATATTCCAGGGGCTGGGAGCCTTCGCCGGAGTCGCGGCCTTTTTCTGGTATTTGAGCGCTGCCCTTCAGGGAGAGATGATCTGGAAAGAGGTGTTCCTCGCGGCATATTTTTTGATTTCTGTTGGAATAATTTTATATTACGCCCGCCGGATTCTTCAAACAGCTGCTTTGTTTTTAACGGCGCGTCTGAAGGGACAAAGAATAAAACGAACAGCCGCCGGCATTGTTTACGGCGGATTGTGGCTTTTATTGGTTTTCCCGTATGTCCTTTCGGCCTTTTCAATGCACCGGCCCAAGGTCGGAGACCGGATGACTCCGGGGAACGCTTTGTCTTTGCCTTATGAGGAGGTGCTTTTACGGACACGGGACGGAGTCCGGCTTTGCGCCTGGTTTGTGCCTTCGCCGTTTAGCGATAAGAGTGTTGTTGTCGGGCACGGCTTGGGCGCGAATAAATCAAATTTCTTGCCGCTTGTCGATTTTTGGCATGGCCTTGGCTATAATGTTTTGATTTTTGATTTCCGCGGGCATGGCCAGAGTGAGGGGCATACCGTGACCTTCGGCGCACGGGAGAAATATGATGTCGGGGCGGCTGTTGATTATTTGGCGTCCCGCCAGGGCCTGGATCCGGGAAAGATTGTCGGGTACGGAGTTTCTTTCGGCGGGGCTGCCCTGATACACGCGGCCGCAGGCGACCGGCGCATTCAGGCGGTGATCGTTGATTCTACTTTTTCCGACGTTGAGACGATGGCGCGGGAGGTCGTTTCCCTGACCCGCTTCGTTCCGTCCTTTTTAAGGGGGGCGCTGGCCAAGGTGGGAGTGATGTATGTGAGCTTCGAATTGGGTTTTGATATTCGTCATTTTTCACCCCGCCGTGTTATCCCCGGACTTCAAGGGCAGCCGGTTTTCATCATCCATGGGGAGAAGGACACGCTGATCCCCTGGGAGGAGTCGAAGCGATTATTGAAAGCCGCTTTAGATCCGAAGTCTTTTTACTGGGTGAAGTCCGCAGGCCATTACGCGACCCTCACGGATCAGGACTATCGGCGGCATGTTCAAGCATTCCTGTCCGAGCATAACTTGTAGTTATGTCTCTCCTTTTAATATTCATAATTAAGTTTAGAGGAGGGTTCTTTTGTATTTTATGGGGAGATGATATACTAAAGTGTTATTTTTAACAGAGGCGTTTTATCCGCCTTCGCAGACGGCCCTGGCCATGTCCGAGGATGAAGGCAAGAGGGCAACAAGGTCTTCTGCCCCGGGGCTGTTCGCACGGATGTTAGGAAGTCAGATCTTCCCGCTAAACGAATTATTATTTCCTATTAAAATAGTGTCCAAACATTGTGACCCTTTCAGATGACCAGACGTAATAGATATATTTTTTTGAATGTTTTGTTTGTGTTGCTGGCTGTCGCCGGTCCTTGCCCGGAGGCCGGGGCTGGCGCGGCTTTTGTCCCTTCCCGCGGGCGGGTGCTTGTTATCGGCCAGCAGAAGGACAGCATGGAAATATATATTAAAGAGTTTAAGAAGGTGCCGGCAGGATTTATGCTTTACACATCCATTCAGGAGTTGGACGGACTTGAGTATCCTGATGACAAGGGGGCCGGAGTGGGCCATGGCCGGTATTGGGTGGAGATGTATCCGGAAACGGTCCTGCAGGTCGGGTTGTACATGGTCGACGTACTGCCGGGGATCCTCGCCGGGCATTATGATGATCATATCAGAAAGCTGGGGGAATGGATCCGTAAGACCCACCGGCCGGTGTATCTGCGGATTGGATATGAATTTGATAATAAAGAGAATCGTTATGATCCGGTGCCGTATCAAGAGGCCTTTCGTTATATCGTGAACATGTTCCGGACGCAGGGGGTGACCAATGCGGCTTTTGTCTGGCATTCCATGGCTTCTTTCGAGGAGGGAATGAATTCGATGGATTGGTATCCCGGAGATGCTTATGTCGACTGGTTCGGCGTTTCCTTTTTTTCCACGCAGCAAAGCCGGGCCGTTGAAGCGTTTTGCCACCTGGCCCGCGGGCATGGGAAGCCGGTTATGATCGCTGAGGCCGCGCCGGCCGGCCTTTATACGGCCCGAGGAAAGCTGGATTGGCTGAGGCGTTTTTTTGACCTGATTGAAAAGGAAGATATCCAGTTTGTTTCGTATATTAACAGTGATTGGGACCGGCTGCCGATGTTCGCGCACATGAGGTGGGGTAACAGCCGTTTGCACGGTACGGCCGAGCTCCGTGAGTATTGGCTTTCGCGTGTGCGGGAAGCGGGCTGCCTTGTGTCTTCTCCGGAACTTTTTGGAATTCTTGGTTTTCCCGCGACAGGCGCAGAGTGATATCCTGCCGTAAGAAATGTCCCGGATTTTTTTTAATGTTTATTGAGCGGTGAGGGAGAGCGGAATTTTAACAAGATGATCCGCAGACTCGCTTTCGCTGATACTGGTTTTAATCTGCAGGCGGGCTTCCGGCAACCCCCCGTCTTTGATCAGCAGGGCCTTCAGCGCTTCCGCCCGTTGATTTCCGAGGTCTTTCAGGACGGCTGTTTCGACCTGATATCGTTCCACCAGCTGTTTATGAAGTTCTTCATAAAAGGCGTCTTTGTTTTCCGTCCTGTTTTGCCCTTCCCGGGCTAATTGCCGGTATTTATCACGCAATTCGGTTAAAGGGATCCATCCGACATATTTTTTGTACATCTGTTCAAGGATGACCTCCTCGGATTTGCTGGATTCCTGGCTTGCCTCCGCGTAGCTGTTTTGGAATGCGGCGAGCCTTAATGCGGCCATGTCGTTTTGCGGGTCGTACGCCCCTTGGATTTCCAGGATCAGTTTGGGCCGGTCCTGGAGCGCTTGGGATATTTTTAAGGCTTTTTCTTTCTGCGGGCCGGTGAGTTTGGCTGATCCGGCCGGGAACCCTATGTAGTCAAGCGGTTCGCTGGCGTCGCTTCCAGGCACCAGACCGGTAAGCACGCTGAAAGGGGCGGTGATAATTTTTGTGAAAATATTTTTAAAAGCCATAAGAATAATTTGTTTGAATTCGAATTCCGGCTCTGCCGGGTTTCCCTTCACAGGCACCGCCAGGTCGATTTGCTGACGGCTGTCTTCCAGAATTGCCAGGGCCAGTTTAATGGGCACATTGACGGCATCCGGGCTGTCGACCCTGTTGCCCAGCGTGAATTTGTTCAGGACCAGGTGGTGGTTCCCGGCCATTTGCTGAGGTTTGATGTCGTAATTGATGTCGGTTTTCAACCGCCCCAGGTCAATCGTATATCCCAGATATTTCCCGAAATACGGGGAAAGGCTGGTCATGTCATAATCCTGCACGGATAGGCTGAAATTCTTATCCGCGTCAATATTTAACGGATGCACATAACCTTTGATGATCACGGTGCCGGTTTGATTTAACCGGGTGTTGAAATCGAAATCCGTGCGCTGGCCGCTTTCCTGCGAAAGAGGGGAGAGAGTCAGATTCAGGGAGGACAGATTTGTGTTGAAATGCGGCGTGACGGATTCATCGGTAAAGGAAATGGCCCCGTTCTGGACCCGCACCCGGCTGATTAGGAATTGAAAAGCCGGATTGGGAGCGGTTGCCGTGTCATCCTGACCAGGCTTCCCTGGCGGCGAAGGGGCGGGCTTTTGTTCTGTTTGAGAGGAGGCGGGTGGGGTTGGGGAGAATAGCCGCGCAAGGTTGATTTGGCCTTTGGGATCCATAATGGTAGACACAGAGACCTTATCTAACAGGATCTCGTCAATGGTTAAAGATTGGGTCAAGAGGGACACGTTGATATTATGAAAAAGGAGATCTTCCCATCCTAGCACCTCGAGTTGGTTCTGGGGGTCTAGAATTTTTAACCCTGTCAAACGCAGATGTCCTTTGAATCCGACATTAGGCTGGCTTTGGTTCTCTGCCCGGTAGGATATCTCCCCGTTCAGGGAAACCGTCCCGTCCTTGAGTTGTAGGGGGAGAGAGTGGGCGATGTACGGTTGAAGGATATTTAAAGGGATGGCCTGAATATCGACCGTTGTGTGACAGGCTAATGCCCCGATGGAACAGGCGCCCTGAATGGCAATGGTCCCCTGGGAGCCGTTGAGTAAATGGATTTGCAGGCCGCTTGCTTTATCCGTCTGGGTGGTGACATGTTCGACCCGGGTATTGATGGGCCGGAGGGAAAATTTAAATGGGGTTTGCGGTGTTTCATCGCTAAAATAGACGGCTCCGTTGGTGAGGCTGAAGTTAGAGATAAGAAAGGGTTTGGGGGTGTTGGAGTCCTCGTTTTCTTTCCTGATCTGTTGTTCCGGAGGGGCAGATGGTGTTCCACTCTCTGCCGGGGAGGAGGTTTTAGGGGCCGGCATCAGGTCGAGCAGGTTTAAACGGCCGTCCCGATTCAAGGCGATGTTGATATAGGGCTGGTCTAAAAATATGTGTTTAAAAGCCCAACTGTCACCCCAAAGGGACGAGAGTCGGAAATCGATGTCCAGACCTTCAAAGCCGGCCATCCGGGTTCCGGACGGGCTGACCAATTCAAATTGCTGCATGGTGAACCTGAATTGAAAGGGGTTGAAATGTATTTTCCGGACATAAATGGTGTGGTTAAGAAAAGGAGAGACTTTATGGATCAGTATCCACTGCAGGGTGCAGGGTATAATGACAGACCCGATGATGCCGTAGGTTAATAAAACCCCTAGGAATATAAAAGTGAGTTTTTTTTTCAACATGGTCCCCCGGTTTTATAGTTATCTTAAAAGCATCTCAAGCTGGGTGAGATTTTTTTCAATGACCGCCAGTTCTTCCTCCGAGGCGGTGGACATCTGTTGCAAGCCGGCGAACATGTCCGGCAACTCGTTTTGCCTTAGCTTGATGACTGTCATGCCTGTGGCAATTTTCTGGATTAACAGGGAAAAATCTTCCATAGTCCACCCCTGAGTTTCCAGCAATTGGTCTCGCTCATTTTGAAAATCCATGCTGATGGGCACCGCGTTGATATTTTTAATGTTTTCTCCGTATTGGGTTGCCATTTTTTTATATTGGGCAAATATGACTATGAATTTATTCATTATTTGATCATTGAGGATAATGTCTTCTGCCGCAAGGACGTTTATACATAAGCCCAGAATGCACAAGGCGGTGATAAGAATTTTCATGGCTTTTCTCCTTTTGTCTACGCCCGGTATAATGAATTGCGAGAATATTATCATTGAGAGGAGCGGAAGGCAATAAAAAATCATTTAAAAACTCCGTCTCCGGTTTTTATATTACAACAAAAAGGCTTGAATGGGAAGAGGTTGTATGTTAGTTTAATCATGGCTATTGATTTTTTGTCTCCTTTTCAAGGCGGCGAGATTAAATAAATCCGTTGATAATAACTGGGCATTTTGGGGGCAGCCGTAGAAAATCGAGGGAGGCTGTCCTTCTTTATATCCCGTAAATGTGTTGAGTTTTTCCCCCGCATATCATATGAACAAACTTATATTAATAGGGCTTTTTATATGCGCCGCTCCCGTGACGCTAACGTCCGCTGATGTTCCCCGGAACGGAATTTATACGGAATATTATGAATCAGGGAAGATGAAAGCGGAATACAATTATCAGGAAGGCCAATTAAACGGCCCGGCGAAATTTTATTATGAAAACGGGTTTCTCAGGGAGGAGTCCTTTTATAAGGACGGGAAACTCCACGGAATTAATAAAAAGTATTATACTAACGGCCTGCTTGCCGAACGGGCAACGTATAATAACGGCGTGCTTTGGGGAGTGCCTTTTAAATTTGAGTATGGAGACATCCCGATTAAAGAGGAGCGCGTTGTCCAGAGCCTGGAACGGAAGATCAGGAATTCGGCTTGGCGGATGACCCTGGATGAAGAAGAAAAAAAAGGAGACAGGCTTGCCACTGCGTTGCAGAAACTGGAGGAATTTCTCAAGGCGCGGCTTATGTTTGCCGGCATCGTGGAGGCGGATTATTCTTTGATCGTGGAACAGGAGGGGGCCTTTCTCAGAATAAACAGCCTGTTTGATCCGGAGGATTTGGTTATGCTGTTTTCTTCTCCCGGGGTCCTTTATTTCAAAGGCATTGAATCAGACCCGGCCGTCATTCAGCAAAATACGCCAAACCCAAGTTCCGAATACGAGTGGATCGAAATGAATCAACAGAAACTGCTGATGGAAAAAAAGCCCTGGCTAACGGTGTGGGCCGTGGAAACGGCGGATTTCCGGGACGCCGGGTATAATAAAAGGGACCTTATTTTGAAGTTTAAAGACGCGGACGCGAAAGTTTTAGAAAAGATGACAGGGAGTCATGTCGGTGAGAAAACAGCTCTTCTTGTCGGAAACAGCGTGGTGGCTGTTTTAGACGTGGGGCAGCCGCTGCGTGGGGGGGAATTAATTTTGGACAGCGAACTGTTATCGGAAAATATGCAGAAAGTGGTGTTTAGTCTTGTTTTCCGCCCGGTCATTCCCGTGCGTTTTAAGACGGAGGATATTACAGAAAAGGAGCCGCAAATAACCTTGCTGCGAGAGGACTGCTCATGCAAAATTCCTATAGCAAAGCGAATCAAATTATCGTTGCGTTCAGCCTGGGTTCGTGCAGTTTATTGAGCGCTTATTTCACGGTCGCCGGTGCGAGATATTATGGTTATGGCGGGGGAATCCCTGTCCCGTTCTTAAGAGATTTGCCGATGCCTCTCTGGATCCTGTGGGGGCTTCTTTGGGGAGGGGCCTGCGGCCTTTGTGGCGGCCGTTTGTTGTCATCGCGGTTGTCTAAGGCGCGCAACGCATTGTGGGGGCTCTGGTATGGACTGCTGATCGGCCTCTTGGTCGGAACGGTTAACGGGGCTCTGACGTGTACGGTCGCTTACGGCATTCAAGCGGGACTGATTTTGGGGCCGGTTTTTGGTCTTATGTTGGGGGTGTTGTTTTGGTTTTTAACCCTGTTTTGGAAGGCATGACAAAGGTGTTTCCCATTTTAATGTCCCCTCCTTTTGTTTCCTCATTTTAAAAATTTTATGCAACATTTTTGCGCCTCCCGTTGTCTAAGGGAATGGATAAAGGGCGTTCTAAAAACGTTCAAAAACAGAGGAGGCGGACATGAAAAAAATTATAACAAGTGTTTTATTCCTGACATTGTTTTTGGTGTGTCCCGGTTCTGGATTTGCTAGCCACTGGGATGACGCCGGGAAAGCGTTGACGGTCATTGAGGGGCTGCGTGTATTATCTCGAGGGGAGATTGATGTGATCGGAACTCTTACGGGGACAGGCCGGCATGAGGCCCGCAGGGCTCCCCCTCACCGGCCGACGGTACGGCGACGGGATTGTTCGAGAAAAGTCTGGGTGCCGCATTATAGGTGGGAAAGAAGATACATCCCGGAACATGAAGAGTATGATGCCTCCCGTGGACGGGTCATTGTGGAAGCGCATTTTATCCGATATAAAGTTGAGAATGGAGGACATTGGGAACACGAATCTTATTGTGGTCAATAAGTTTGGAGCGCCAAGGGCCGGGGACGGGGAGAAGGCGGCTTGCTTGCTCCTGCCGGGTTTTGGGGACGGACGGATCTTCTTCTTGCTATAATCGGCTGTTTTCTATTATAATGACGTCCAAAAAGCATTCCAAAATCCAAGGGAGGGAAGATTATGAGCCAACCGTTAGGTCCCAAGACTCAACAAAATTTAAAAGCGGCTTTTTCCGGGGAATCGCAGGCCCGTAATAAGTACACATATTTCGCCCAGGTGGCCAGGAAAGAAGGATATCTTTATATCGCGAAGATTTTTGAAGAGACCGCGCAAAATGAGTTAAGTCACGCCCAAGATGAGTTTAAGCTTCTGCACGGGATCGGCGACACGAAAGAGAACCTGAAAGCGGCGATGGAAGGCGAAATGTATGAAACCATGACGATGTATCCGGAGTTTGCCAAAGACGCGGAAGCGGAAGGGCACAAAGACGTGGCGTGGCTTTTTAAGCAGGTCGCTAAAGTCGAGAAGGAGCACGCCGAGAGGTATAAAAAATTGTTAAAGATGGTGGAAGATGGCACCGTCTACTCCCGGTCCAACCCGATCCCGTGGAAATGCAGTGTCTGCGGGTATATTCACGAAGGGACGGAGCCGCCGGCCAAATGCCCTTGTTGTCAGCATGCGAAAGAATATTTCGAGCCGGAAACCATTTGATCCTTCATGGGGCGCGGGAGTTTTTCCCCGGGGTTGAGGATCAGGGCATCGAGGGATTCTTGTTGAGTCCAAACAGTCAGAGGCCCTTTTTTGTCCTGCGGATTATTTGACAGAAAAGGGAACAATGATAAACTGAAAAAGTTGTGCATGAGACCTCATCGTAGGTGAACGAAAGACAGACATAAAATTAAAAACGAGGGGGACAAGAAAATGACCCAATCTCATGTTTGTCGCAATAAGTTTGCGGGCCGGTTGGCTCTTCCGCTCTTGGGGATGGCTTTGTTGCTTTTCTTTGCCGGTTGTTCTTCGGGCCGGTATTCCTCCCCCCGGACGGATAATTACCTGAAAGCCAAAGACCTGTTTGAAAGGGGCCGTTATGAGGAAGCGGCGCAGTATTATCAGACTTACCTTCAGGATCAGCCGAACAGCCGGTTACAGGAAGTGATATTATTCCGACTGGGGCAGTGTTACCGGCAGATGAATAATTTTACGGAAGCCAGGGCTTCTTTTCAGGCCCTGATTGAGCGTTATCAAAGCGGATTTTGGGTCGAGCAAGCGCAGCAGGAACTGGCTGAAATCCCCTGACGGGACTCGGATCTTTGTGGGGCCCGGGTATTTTTAAGCAGGCGGGGGGTGTCTTCATTTTCCAGGATAACGACTCGCCGGGGAAAGGGAATTTCAATAGGATGGCGGTCAAAGGCTTCTTTGATGCGCTTGCGCAGGTCGTAAGCAACCGTCCCATGGTGTCCAGGCTTCACTTTCGTCATCATCTGGATCGTGAGTCCTGATTCCCCACAATTTTTAATCCCGCATCAATATATTTTTTACTGCAATTCACGATTTCGTTAATTTGTCCGGTGCGTAGTTATATATAACTGGCCATTCCCAAGCCGCAGCCGGGTTGTCCTGATGTTGATCGCTTCTGCGATTCCGCAGCTTTCGCGCGCTTCATTCCGACCATCAATAAGGCATGAATTTTCTGGACGCTGTCATTCACCAGAACGGCTAAAAGTAGGGATTTCACCGATCCCAGCAGAATATCAGTCCCAAAACGCGGAGAGACATGCGATAGCCAGGTTTGGAGAAGGGCCAGCAGGTTCTTCTGCCAAAAAACGAGTCCCCCGTTTGTCAGAAGTCTCCCTCCCGTTGCGCAGAAAAGAATGGCCTTCAGAAAACGTATTCCCTTTCGTTCGGCGATGCGAAAAGATTCCTGGGCCTTTTGGAAGGCCGGGAGATTAACGCAATTTCTTATAACTCCGCGGAAAAGAATTTTTATAACTTGACCGGCGAGGCCCAGAAATCCAAGTTTGCTGATAATCCCCAAAGAAGTTATAAAATATACCTTGAAATAAACTGGAGGAGGGGAAGGTTTATGGGCAAGACATTGTGCAGATGTTTTCTGCTCGGGGAGGGATAAGC
>JAGOJP010000029.1 GCA_017995055.1 Candidatus Omnitrophota bacterium | reverse complement strand
CGGATAAGAAAACTCATTCATGGCGGTATTTTCGGTTAACTCGGTCCCTAGGATGGTTTTTCCGGGTTCCCACATGACCGTGCCGGTAAAATCAGAGGCGGTATTGACTTCGATTTCATAATTTGTACAGTTGTTCGTGTCCGGATCATCACAGACCGCCGAGAACTCCGGTGTGGTGTCGGTCACGCCGGTGACCGGGGTGACGGCGCTCTCGCAATTCGGGGTCAACGGTGCAGACGCCACTTCATTGGTCACTTCATCCGCGGCGATATCCGGCGCGGTAGCGTGCCTGGCCTCGCCGTCGATATCTTCCGTGACAGGCAAATTAGCGTCGCTATCCAGGTCCATGCCATTGGTGCCCCACAGCGTCGAGCTGTTATGGCGAAGATGCAAATTTGTTGCGGAAGTGCCGGAGTTATAAAAATATCCGGAATAATCTGTTTTATTCGTCTGGCTGCCCGTGCCGGAAGCGGTGGCATCCGAAGACACATTGTATCCCTGCGTCATATTGGCTGGTGTGGCCGCATAAAAACAGGCTTCCGCTCCGGTGCCACTTTGGATATCCCCGCAAAACGTGTTGTAAATAACGGCGGTAGGCGTTGCTAATAAATCAAGCCCATGCGCATAAAGACTACCCGCATCGTTCAGATCATAGACCGTAACATTGTATAAATAGCGAGTCGCTGACGCTGTATTCTCTCCCGCTCTAATACCTACAGTATCGGAGGATGCGTGAGTGCTGACACTCTCCAAATCATAGACCAAAGTGTTACTGACTTTCGCGGTATCTAACCAGAGGAAGGAAATCCCGCGGACGTCACTCTGGTCACTTTCATCGATGGTTGAGTTTGTCAAATCATGAATGATAACCCTATCGATGATAACTTCGGTCCCCGCCGCGCCGGACTGCCCATCATCAACATTAATCCCTCTTAAGGTTTCCGCGTTCGTAATATTAGCCCCGTCAAGCTCCAGTCCCTCAATCCGGACATCGACATCCCCGATCGAAAGGATCGAATAATCGGCCCCAGGGGACGAGTTCGTTGGGCGGATCACAACCCCCGTCCCTTCTGTCCCGGTGTGCCGCTGAGTCGCGCCCACCTCCGTCATCCCGGAAGGAGCGAACATGCGGATATAATGGGTGCTGTCCGTGGTATAACCGTCGATGGTGAGTCCGGCCCCGGATCCGTTTCCGCCGTTAAAAGCCCCGTCCTTGTATAAAGCCCAGTTTAACTGGACATCGGCCCCGGCAGACGTCAAATCCGAATTATTTAAATAACTGGCCCCGGACGAATTCGATTCCGCGTCCGAGAGAGTATTAAACGCCCGGCTGATCGACGTGACCGCGGTGCTGGAAAGGTCTGCAGGAATCGCGCCGGTGGCGGTGGTGACGCTGTAAACCGTCGATGACTGCCGGCTCTGGATATAATACGTGTTACCTCCTGCGAGAATTTCATCTCCCACCCCCACATCATCCGGCTGGGCTACGCTGAAGACCGCGGTATGGTTAGTGATCGTGGCATCCGGAGAGCCGCTCTTCAAATCGCCAGTGTCTGTCCCCACAGAATAATACACCTCAACGACCGGTTCGATGGACAGATAAGGCCGGTCAGTTGCAGAAACGGCATCCTGGGAATAAATATTGAGATATTCCGCCGTGGTAGGGGTTGTGCCGGCGACATCCATGTCGGATAAAAGCGCATAGTATGTGCTGCCGGTGGTTGAGATATATGACGCGCTTAAGCTTTGAGAGGAATAGTAAACGCCTGTTGAGAGGCTGGACGTTCCCCGCCAGTTTGTATCATAGGTGCTGGACAACGCGCCGTCATAGTTTGTTTCCTGATAGGAGGATAACGGCGCGGACCAGGTGTATTGGTGAATCCGTACCGTAAAATCGGTGGAAGAATTGTCGGCGCTTGCTTTGAGGTATAAATGCGCCCTAGCCGGAGTGGCGGACAAGACGGATGTATCAAAAGAAACAAAACTTCGATGGATTTGATAAACCGGACCCGCGGAATAATTTTGGCCCACCAAAAAGGTGGTCCCAGAGTTATCGTTGGAAGAAGATGTATCCCGGGCCTGTCCATAAACTGCATCTTGTCCCGTTATATACCCATCCCCGGCATTCCCGTAAAACGTGTCCGGGTCGATCTGCACCGGGAACTCCGCATCCCGGAACCAGGCCAGGGGGAACCGCACAGAAACCTTTAACACAGGCTGGCCGTCACGGGCGGAAGCGTCCGTGTCCTCCGGCTGAACAAGGAAGTGCCCCAGGACAGTGTCCCCACGGGCGTCGGTCGCCACTGGATTCTTCCACCACCATTGTGTCTGGCCGTCCCGGTCTTTAAATTCAACATGCGAGGCCACAGTCGGCGTGGCATGATCCCATTTCTGGTCATCCAGGGCCAGGACCAAATCCGTTTGAAAATACATGTCCATCTGCAAGACACACGACGTGTCATCCGCACAAACATCCGTCTTAAGATTCTCCCGTGCGGCGACTTCAAGAATTTTAATAAACCGGGTGTCAGAAGGGATATAACGGAAATCCAGGCCCTCTCCATAAGCGCCCGTCCATTCAACCTCCCCGCCTCCGGAGATAACGTCAAACGGCTGATTGGAAACCTCTCCGGGAACCGCCACGGGAGAGGAAATCTCCGCAATACGATCCGAGGAATCCCGAACACTCAAAACCCCGGGGCGTATTGTCAAGACATGCCCTTGCCGGCAAAGCTTCAACACATCATGAGCGCCAAATTCTTTACGAACATACGCCTGATAAACGGCGTCCACCATCTGGTAATCCCATACGGAAACGCCTGCCGGCGGTTCAACCCCGTCAGCAGAATACGGCTGCCAGCGGGTATCAATATCTTTCCAAGTTTCCTTATCCCTGTAATGGAGATCTCCCGAAGAAACAATAATCTGTTTACGCCCGTCCGGGAGGAGAAATGTTTTGGAAGAATGCGTGCGTTCCCCAACGATTTCCTCAGCTGCGGGAGACAGGCCTTTTAAAAAAATATGATCAGAAGAAGCGCCAGCGGATGCGATTTCGGCTTGCTGCGGATCCAGCACAGAACCGGAGGCAGGAAACACTTCCGCCGCACGAGCCTTGGAATTCAGTCCGGGGATCAGAAGTCTGAAGGCAGAAAGGAGGCATAGTTCTACTATTAATAATAGAACGAAGCCTTTATTGTAATTTTTTAGAAAGGGTTGATGCATAAAACTTATTACAACACTCTATTGGATTTGCAAGCGCTGATCTTTTCAGTCTTCCGGATGTTGCCTTATCCACCCGGGGACGTTTGCCTAAAAACCAACGCCATGTTATTTTTATTTTATTAATAAATATTTAAATTAAACGCTCACCTCTCTGTCTCTGGCCATCCTCAAAATCACCATTTCTCGCTCCCGTTTATTTCCACCAATACACCTGTTCGTCCCTAAGATCCTGCTCCAAACGTGAATCATTGTTTCCCATGATTTCCAACTGTGCGGCAATAATCTTTTCTTTAACCAGATTCGCATCCTCCGCTTCCGGGTTCAGCCATAAATATTGCTGAAAGTGTTTCAAGGCCGTCTTGAAATCGCTTAAATATTCCCAAGACACGAAAGCTAAATTAAAATGCGCGTTCGCATCATATGGCATCAGTTGAACAGCTAAAAGGAATTCATCCCGGGCCCTGCCGTAATCCCCCTGATGGAAAAAGATATTCCCCATGTTGTAATGCACCCGTCCTTCGTCGGCCCGCAATCCTTCATTCTGTTTTGACATCTGATCAAGCATGGCGATCACGTCCTGGCTCTGGACCCGGTCCCGGAACGCGGCATCCCCCCGCTCCGGGGCAAAGGAAACTTCCGGGGCAAGGGCCATGTCCAGGGGGGGAACGACCCGTTCCTGATCCGGGGTCACGCGCTGATTTTTTGCATCCGGAGATAACACGATTAATCCCTCGGCGGAGCCTGGCACAGCCGCTTTCACCGGGCCGGCCTCTGACACAATATTCTGCGCTGGGGTCTGGAGAGAAGCCTCTTTCTGATTTTCCTGGAAAGGCACCATCCCGGTCTTCTGCTGGCTCAGCCGTTCTTCCAGACTCTTGACCTGCTCTCCCAACCCTAAGACCGTCTCATCGGACTGCTCCTTCTCCTCCTGCATAGCCGCTATCCTGGCCTGATAATCAGCATCCTTATTTTTCAGTTGTTCTTCCAAACGGGCAACCTGCTCGGATAACGCCGTTAGCTCCGCCTGGTTTTCCGCCTTCTTCTCTTCGCTCAGGCGCGCCGCATTCTGTTCTCCTTCTAAAAGCTGGCGCCGTAAAGCCGCAATCGTTTCTCGAAGGCCGTTCAATTCCCGGGCGGAAATTTCAACCAGCGTCTCCTCGTCCCCTTCTCCAATCACCCCGGCCGGGGGCTCAACCATCATCAGCTGCATCTTCCGGTCTTTTTCGGCAATCTGACTCTCCAAATCACTTATTTGTTCCGTCAGTTTCAGCACATTTTTCTGGGCCTGCTCCAACATCCCTTTATAGGAATCTCTTTCCGTCCCGATGGACTTAATGCGGTTCACCTCAATCGTCCTTTGGCCGCGGAGGTTTTTTAACTGCTGATCTAATCCGGCCTTATCCGCCTCCAACTGCTGATTCTCTTCAATCGCCTTCTTCAAGAAACGGTTTAAATCAACAATTTTGTCCGGAGTAACCGAAGGGCCGCGGTCCCCAAGGCGAAGAAGCTTCTCCTGCCCCGTGCCGGCTCCCGGAACCGATGAGTCTTTTGCCGGGCGGGACGGCTTATTCCTCTGCACGACAATTTGGTCCAAACCAATTTCCGTTTCCACAATCGTCATGTCCCCCTCAACGGTTAACGGCTCTTCTTGCGAAAAAACGGCGGACGTCAAAAATCCCATCCCCAGCCCGAGGGAAACGACAAACCACCCTCCCTGCTGAAACATGGTTTTCACCTGCACAGAGAATTTAATCATACGCCACACTCCGTCTCCATGGACATCCCTCTTCACGTTTACTCCTTCAATTTTAACCCTACCGGGTTGGGCGACGAACGGTTCTCCGCCCCATAATCGGCCTCAGGTTTAATATGCCCCTTATAATCATCATGGGGCGTATCACCGGAAACGATATGAGGGGTAATAAAAATCACGATTTCTGTCGCTTCGATTGCGTTACTTTCCGAACTGAACAACCGCTTCACAAACGGGATGTCCATCAAGACAGGCACCCCCGTGCGGACATAAACCTTATTTTCCTTTTTTAACCCCCCCAGGACAATCGTCATCCCGTCCTTCACCATTACGGTTGTCTCAACCAACGTTTTGTTAACCTGCGGAATCCCTCCCCCTTGGGATTCGATAGATCCTACGACAGTAGATATTTCCGGTTTCAGCACCATCGTGACATAGCCCTCGCTATTGATCGTCGGCCGGACATTCAACTTGAGCCCGACATCCACAAACCGGACATCTTCGGACGTGATCGCGTTATCCCCCGTGCCAGAGGTCGTAGAAATAATATAAGGGACTGTGTCCCCCACATGGATTTTCGCCTCCTCATTATTGGTGACCAGGAGCTTCGGATTAGACAAAATTTTTGTGTCGTTCACGGATTTTAAAGCCCGGATCGCAAGCTCAAACTTATTCACGTCAAAATTACCGACAGCGTAACGCGCGTATTTCGAGAACAGGTTATCGCCGGAAGACAGGCTGTCTTCATTCATCAGGATGTTCGAAACGCTCATCCGGCGCAAAATATCATACTTGCTGTCGCGGAAATCCAACTGCCAGTCTATTCCGTAATCCTCCTGGGGTTTAAAAACCACCTGAAGGACACGGGCCTCAACCAAAACTTCCTGCGTCGGCTTGTCCAAAGAAATAATCAGTTCTTCGATTTCCTTGCGTCGTTCCGGGAAAGCGCGCACAATCAGCTGGTTCGTCCGTTCATCGACCGTGATCGTCCCCACCGAATGCGCGTCGATGCGGGCCCGCAATTTTTCCGCAACCACGTCCGCCTTCGCATATTGCAAAGTATAAACGATCGGTTCCAGGGGCCGCTCCATGTCTTCGATGCTCTCCTTCATTTTCTCAACCGTGGCCTTACTGTCGATCATGACAACCGAACCCGTGTCCTCATCGATAATAATCCGGCCTAAAGCGCTCTTGATATTCTCCAAAGCCGCCAGCACATAACTCGGCTTGGCGTATTTTAACTGCACAATTTCAATAACGCTGTTATCGCTGAATTTTTTCCCATAGGTCAGTTCATATTCCTGGTCGGTCATGACCCGGATAATATCGTTCTCGACCACATAGGCGAGCCGGCTGGACAGGATGGCGATATCCAAAGCGTCCTTTATGGAAACACTTTTCAAGTAAAACGTCGCCCGGCCCTGAATCGTCCCGTGCGTCACGAGGTTAAAATTGCCGTTCATCGCCAGGAATTTCAGCACATCAATAACGCTCATCTCCCGCACATCCAAAGTGATCTTCCGCGCCAGCCGCTCTTCCAGAGAGGTTTCCGGCTCGGTAAAATCGATGGGCCGCGGGGACATCAGGCTATCCAGGAGAACGTCCCTGTCCTGCGAAGTCACCGCGTTGACCGCTGGGGCCGTGGTTTCCGGGCCAGGGGCTTCCACCTCCTGAGCGAAAATTTCCCCGCACCAAACCGGCCCCCATGCCGCCCCCGCCCCCCAAAACAAGAAAATGACTCCCAGCAAACAATTTTTCATAACTTTACGTTCATCTTTTCGCCGTTATAGGAGAATTCCACGCTGTCCGCGTAAATCGTTTCCACTCTCACTCCCTGGAATTCCTCCCCGCTTTTTAAAAAATGCGTCACCTGAGTCTGATTATCCTCGATCATCACCATGACCGAATCAGGAGTTTCCCGCCAGGAGATGCCGACCAGTTTAAACTGGTTCACTTTCTCGGCGATCTGCTGGTTAGGAAGGAACTCTTCCACGACTTCATCGGCCACCTCAACTTTCCTTTCATACGGCTGGAAAATATTCCGGTAAGACACCAGGGCCATATATTGGGAAATATCTTTGACATACTGCCCCAGCAAATCCCCCACCGTGGCCAAGCCAACGGATTCCGCCGCAGTCAAAGGAGTCTCATCCAACCGTATATCTTTCTGCGCCGCCTTCATCCCCTTGCTGAAATCGGAAACGAAATAAATCCCGATCAGCAGCACAAGGATCAGCAGCACCTTGTTAAGCTCCTTAATGCTCAACGTCTGCGGCAACTGGGCCAGTGTCGAGGGATCACGCAGGACATTCATCAGCTGCCCGACGAAGGACGGCAGGGTAATCGTGGCCAACCCGATGCTCTGGACCGAACTCAACGTCTTCTGGGCCTCGAGGCTGGTAGACGGCCCCCGCACGGCAGCCGGCTCAGCGGAGGAAGGCGTTTTATCCTGAGCTTCCGTCGCCTCAATAAGTTTGAGTAATTTTTGTTCTGCCGTTTCTTTCGCCATATGTTAAAAACGGAAAACCAAGAAAAATATCATTCTTGGAGGTGATCCCCCGGCTTGAAATTCGCTTGCGGGAATAAGCGATATCCCAAATCAAACGGGTTTTGTTGAGGAAGGTCAAGCCCCCGGATCCGGAACTGTTCTTCCTTTTCAATCACGTCTCGCACTAAGCGCCGATCAATCGCATGTCTATTCTGCAGGATGACTTCCTTGAGGACCTGATGACAAAGCTTCGTTATCTTCCGCGGATAACCGCGGGTATAGTTATAAATTTCAGTAATCGCTTCATCCAAAAACAACTCCATCCGGCTGTTGTACCCAGCCGTTGTCACGCGGTAGGTGATCAACTCCTTTGTTTCTTTCACACCCAAAGGATTGAGTGTGTACTTGAACGTGATCCGGTCAAGAAAATTTGACATTGTCATAATCTTGGCATAAAGTTCCACTTGCCCCAAAAGGACAAGCTGCAGCAGCTTGAATTCGTTGGTTTCAAAATTCAGCAGAATACGCAGGGTTTCCAGGGTGTCGCAATCCAATTTTTGCGCCTCGTCAATAATCAGGATAACCGTTTGCCTTTCTTCCAGGACCTTGTGAATAAGAAATTTTTCAAAGGCATCCCGAAGTTCCAGGATATCCGCTTTATAGGGATCAAGCCCCAAAAACGCGTCCACGTTAAAATTTCGCGATAAGGAAATAAGGAATTGTCTCTCATCAGAAAAGACAGGGTTCAGGACAATATGAAAAAGCATGTTGCTACGCTTTTTTAATTCCTGGACAAGCAAGCGGGAAAGGCTCGTTTTGCCGGTTCCAACATCACCAAAAATCACAGACAAACCGCGCTTAAGGTGCAGCTCAATCAAAATATTGGTGAGCGCCATCTCATGTTCTTTGGTCAGATAAAAAAATTCTGGATCCGGGCTTGTTGAGAATGGCTCTTTATTAAAACCTAAAAGTGTGTAATAGGCCATAAGTCACGATTATTTTGACTATAAAAAAAAGTATAAAATATAGTTTCCCACAAAGCAAATTTAAATTACATGTTGATTCTAACATAAGTGCATAAGGGGACAAATACTTAATTGTCTTTTTTTTGAGCATTTTTGACATATTCCGGGTTTTTCTCGAGGAGATTTTTCAGAAAGACACGGAAGGATAGAAGGAGGATTTCCGCAGGGAGAAATTCACTTTGGGGGGGCCTAACAACCGGCAAAAAATCCTGTTCTAACGGGGAATTAAGGGGTAACGTCGTCTATTCAAAAGCGTTGAAATGCCTCCGGCCGTAAAACCAACCGCTCTGGCGACCGTTCTGACTAACATTATGTATGAATATTTTAATATATATATATTGTCACATTTAAATTTAATACTAAAAAAAATTTCTACGATGAAAATTATTAAAATGAATGATATTGAAACATATCTAAAAAAAGAGGAAAAAATCCCCAGCAACAGAGCCGCCAGCAAACAGTAGGAAAGGAAAATTTCAAATGAATCTTTCCAGAAAGTATAATCATCTCCCCTCATCATCTTAGCATAAGCCCGGTACATTTTAAAGCGCCAAAATCCATGCCTGTATTGTTCCCGTAAATATTTTTTTACCATTTCCGGGTGATGATGATCGACTAAAGCATCCTTCGCGAAAAAAATTTTATATCCGCAGGATAAAATACGATAACTCAGGTCGTTATCCTCTCCGCTGGCATGAGGATACTCGCCGTTAAATCCCCCGACATTATCAAACACCGTTTTGCGGATAGCCACATTATAACTTCCAAACACTTTCGGATAAACAGGCATGCGCCGGTGACGAAACATAATCTCCTGATAAACCGCGCGCGCCAGCCAGGATTGCGGATTAGCGATTCCATAACTCCCCATGACCGCTCCGACAGCCGGGTCGGAGAAATGCCGCAGGAGACTCCGGACCCAATTCGGGTGAGGAATACAATCCGCATCCGTAAAACAAATCACATCCCCTGCCGCAAGCGCCGCGCCTTTATTTCTGGCCTGAGCGGGGCCGGCGTTATTCTGCCGGACACAAGAAACACCCGCCGCCCTCACCCGCTCTCCGGTCTCATCCATCGAACCGTCATCAATGACGATGACCTCCTTCACATGAGCGTAATCCTGGTTCAGGCAGGCTTGAATTGTCTGCGTGATTGTTTTCCCGGCATTGAAAGCCGGTATGACGATACTTACTTGTTCAACCATTCTGATCTCCACGTGAACAACAACATACAGGCCGTGCTCCAGGACCCCCTATCAATACCGACGGCCACCCGGCGGGGGGCCGCCTGGAGAAAATTTCATAAAGACTTTTTCCCGACGGCAAAAAGCAGCATGCCGAAACGCCTCCCCAACAAAGTATCCGGGGACCAGCGGAACGGGACCATATTGATTCCCCCCGAGGAAATGACCGCGAGTCCATTACGGGCGTACAGGTCCAACAAGCCGGAATAATCAAACGGATCTTCTTTGATGCCGGGCATAAAAAACGGACGGATGACCTGCCACGGAGACCAACGGTTGGGGACAAACGTCACCAGAAGCCCGTCCACCGTCAGCAAAGCAAGAAGGTTCTTCAGCATAACATCCTGTTCTTCCCGCGAGAAATGTTCAAAAAGCCCGTCAGAAAAAACCACATCAAACTTTTTCTGTAAAAGCCCCGGCAAAGACGGGTCCAAAAGGTCCGCCCTGATTATCTGAGAGCGATGCCCCGTGCAGCTGGCAGTCAAAGCAAAATCACCCGGTGAATAATCCAAGGAGACCAGAGACAAGCCCTGATCACAAAAAAACTTCGAAAAAAAACCGCTCCCGCAACCCGCATCAAGAACCGAGGCCCGGCCGGATAACAAAGGAGATACTATCCGGATGACACGCTTTTTAGACCACGAAGCATTTATCACCGTCGCTTCCGCGTGCCCCCAAAAGCCGTCCCAGTTCGATGCCGTGCATTGCCCCATAAAAACACTCCTTCGTTAACCCACCCTCCGGCCTTATGACATCAACAAGATTATCCTTTCCGACTCTGTTCCTTCTCAAATTTTTCCAGCCGATTTTCCAACAACCCGATTTTCTGCGCCATGCGGTCGTTGCGGACATTCTGCTGGCACAGCATAATTGTCAGCAATAAACTCAAAAAAACAAAAACGCCGATCATGGCGAAAAAAATAAAGTTACTCAAGAGCTCAAAGCCGAAGAACCGGGAAACGGCCAATAAGATTCCGTCAAAAAAGGACAATATCAACCCGCCGAGAGAGACTAAAAGCCATCCCGCCGCGTACTTAAATGTCAACTTCTCCCGCCGGACAAGCTCAACGATTAAGGCCAGCAGCAACAAGGCCAACAACGATGAAAGGATCTTAACGCTCACCGGCCCCCCCCTCCCTGTTCTTTTTAAGCATATAAATTAAAATCGCAAAAGTCACCTTGATCATATAATAAAGAGTGATGAGATACCGGATAGAACTCCGCCCGGCCGCGCGTTTCCGCATCTGAACAGGAACCTCGCGAACGCGAAGACCGACTTTTTGGGCGACCACGATTGATTCCGGTTCCGGGAAATCACAAGGATAACTCCGGGAAAAAAGTTGTATCGCCTTCCGGCCAAAGGCCTGGAATCCGGACGTCGGGTCAGTGATGCGCGCGTGGATCATGCCACTGATCAGATTGGCAAAAAAAAGGATCCCGATCCGCCGGATAAAAGAAGAGCGGTACCCCAAAAACGGGGGAAGGAAACGGCTGCCGATGACTAGGTCCGCCTCCTGATCCAACACAGGACGCAATAAAGGTTCCAAGAAATGGACATCATGCTGCCCGTCCCCATCCACGCGCACAGCCACATCATAAGAATGATGCCGTGCGTACACCAATCCTGTCTGCACGGCAGCCCCAATCCCCAGATTAAACGGCAGGGAAACAACGTCCACGCCCGAAGAAAGCGCTTCCCGACGGGTTTCATCCCGAGAGCCGTCATCAACCACAACGACATCCAGAGGAAAAGGGGCGCTTTTAATTTCTTCAAGCGTTTGCCTGATACTGCCCCCTTCATTAAAAGCGGGGACAATAACCAGAATTCTTTTCACGAGACCGGTCCTTTCCCGACAGCCTGCCGGACCCTGTCTTTCAGGCTGTAATTGACAACCGTCCCCGGCACCCGGATCACAACGCCTCCCCACATACGTTTGTCCGTCTGACAGCGGACATTCACCCCTTCCCCGAACTTTTTCCTGACAAGACAACGGACACGGGAAGAAACCGCCGGAGACAAAGGATGGCAGCTGATCACCGTCACCTCCGGAGGAGACGGCAGGTCTGAATGCTGACAGAGGTATTCAAATTGTTTCACCGCGGACTCAATGAGGTTCCTGTCTAGAATCACCTTAAGAATACTAATGGTGATCATGGCGGCAAGAATTTGGAAAAAAAATATTTTCAGAAAAATCGACACGACAGGCATCCTTCCCGTCCGGAATTTTTCCCCCGGACAAGCCGTTACGGCGACTCCTCCACTCCAGAAGAGGATTTCTGGCGCTTGGCAAACAGATATTCCGCCGCGATCCGCGCGAGATCCTGGTCATCGGAAAACCGCTGATCGGGATCAATACCCTGGAAGCTGAAGACGGTCCCGTCAGGATGAAACCCTCTCGCCGTGACCAACAAGACCATTGATTCATCCTCAAAATTAAACATGCTTTTTAGAAAAACCTGCCCGGCGGTATTGGTTCCCATAATTTCCGCGCGGCCCTTGCTCTGCAGAATCCCGGAGAACAGCTCGGAAGCGCTTCCGCTTTCTTTATTGACCAAGATAACAATATTCCCATGATAACGAAAATGCTCGGGGATTTGAGGGACGTCGAGCACGGCCCGGGGCTTGTCCTTTCTTTGGAAATAAGCGAACTCTTCGTGGGGAGGGAGGAAAAAGGCGGATATCTCCCGGGCCGCCAGCGGCGGACCTCCGGGATTCCCTCGCAAATCGAGGATCAGGTCCTGTCCCCCCTGCTGTAAAATGTACGACATAAACAACGTCAAGTCCTCCGAAGTCTTGCGGTTAAAACGTTTAATCTGCAAACAATAGACACCCGGAACGTTAACGGGGACCAGAAACACGGTCTGTTTGAAATACTCCCGGCATTCCAAAGAAACCATCTTCTCTGTTTGAGAAACATCCTCGCGGAATTGAATCTCAACCCAAGTCCCCTCCAAAGGCGTCAAAAGCCCCCGGATTTCTTCCTCGCTCATCCCCTGCAGGGGCTTCCCGTCGATTTGAAGGATATAATCTTTCGGGCGAATGCCCTTTTCATACGCGTCCGACCTGGGCTCCACCTGATACAAACGAAACCCGTCGGGAGTCATGACCCCCTCCAGCCCTAAATCAATCCGCTTCCCCAAGACTTCTTTTTCATATTCATCGGCGGCCTGCGGCGGGAAAAACGCCGAAAAGATATCCTCCCCGTCTTTCAAATAATCGACCAGATACGCTGAACTGCGCCATTTAATATAATTATCTGATTTCCGAGATCGCTTGAGCTGGGGATAAATTTTGGCGTCAAACATTTTAAGAAAATGCTCATAATTTTCCCGGCGCACAGGAAAATAATAATTCTCTTCCATGGTGCGGTAGACATCCTCGAAAAACGAGAGATAATCCTGATAATCTTTTCCACGGCTGGATTGCATGTCTTGCGCCGAATTTTTACGGGCGGTGATAGAAGCCGCCCCCGAGCATCCCCAGAGGCAAGCCAACAAAAATAGGATAAATACTCTTTTTTTCATACTCGCCTAAAAATTATAACACACGAATATTCAGGAAATCCGGAAAAGTAAAAAAAATCCCATTGCCCGGAAAGGCAATGGGATTTCTAAACTAAAAATTTTTTATTTATTTATCTCCTGCATTATCCGTCTGACTTCATAGCTGCTGATATAACCATCCCCGTTGGCATCATAGGCTTCAACAATATCGGACATGACAACAGACCGTCCGTCATTTTCAACTTCTTTCACGACATCCGAAAACAATTTTTTTAATTCTTCCCCCTGCAGCTTGCCATCCCGGTTGAGGTCATATTTCTTCTCAAACCTGTTCTGAACTTCAAACACTTTAGCCGCGGAAGATGCTGTTTTGGGCGCGGGAGCCGGCGTCCGGGCACGCGTATTCTGATTCGTTGCATTTTGCCCCGGATTGTTATAGCGGTTTCGCCGGCTATAATCAATCAACTGGGCCTGGGCAGCCTGAACACTGATGAAGAACAAGAAAATAACCGCCATAACCAAAGTTAACTTCTTTTTCATCATCCACCTCCTTGCATCAGATCACTCTTTTTATATAGGTATAGGGATATCACATTTTGAGAACTGTACTTATTATACAATCGGGTTCATAGATGTCAATAATTAACAAAGAATAAAATTGCCGTTTTTTCAAACCTTTTACCGACGACATATTATATAGAGTACCCAAAGGCATCCGACCTGCGGCCCGCTCTTCCCAACAAACACCGGGCTTCCTGCGCGGAAAGAGTTCGTTCGGTCAAACGGATACCGTAATGCCTGACAAACGCATTTTTAATCCGCTCCCGGGAAACAGGAATATTAATTATGAAGTCCTGATGCGCGCGCCCTTTCCGGTATTCGGGCGCAGACTCGGGCATCCGCAGATATCTTGCGATCAACTCCACCGGGAAATCATAAAGTAACGTACCATGGTGCAGGATAAACCGTTTCCCCCGTTTTTGAGCGTTCCCGGAAAATTTCAGTTCTTTTCCCGGGACAACCAGATCAGACACCGGGCGGAACTCCGCATGGACACCGCAGGAAGACAAAACGCGGATCACGTGTTCCAGGATGACTGCGTAAGATTTACGGATATCCTGTAACCGGGCATCCGATTCCTTGTCGAGGACCAACGCATAGTTCAGGCATCCCGGCCCCTGCACAACCGTCCCTCCGCCGGAAGATCGGCGAAAAACCCGGACTCCGTCCCTGTCCAGGGCCCCGCGCAACAGCTCCTTCTCCGGATGTCCCGTCCGCCCCATGACCACGCAGACAGTGGGAGATTCCCAAAACCGGAGAACCTCGCCGGTCTCTCCCTGGTCAGCTCTGTGCAGAAGAATATCGTCAAACAACAGATTATCTTCCGGCGAAACAAAACTCAGGTCTTTTAAATGCATGTCTGGAAAAAATTAGCGTTGAGGTCTCTGGCGGCCCGGCCTTCGTCGGGACGGGAAACAGGCATCGTGGAAGGGCATTGCTTCAATATCTGCGGGTCGTCTGCGCTTAAGGCGACCGCGTCACGCAAAGCCTGAATAAAGCGGTCCATTTCCTCTTTGGATTCGCATTCCGTCGGCTCAAACATCATCGCCTCTTTGACAATGAGGGGGAAATAAATCGTCGGGGGATGAAACCCGCGGTCAATCAAATATTTGGCCAGGTCAAGCGCGTGAACATCGCGGGAGAGAAGCGCTTTGGCCGTCAAAACACACTCATGCATGCATGTGCGGTCAAACGCCGGCGGCAAAACATCTTTCAGCCGGCTCAACATGTAATTGGCGTTCAAAACCGCATGGTTGCTGGTTTCCATCAGACCCTGCCGCCCCAACAGCAAAATGTAAGCATAGGCTTTGACAATAACGCCAAAATTCCCGTAAAAGGAAGCAATATATCCAATGGATTCCGGCGCATTGTAATCAAGGGCAAAAAGGCCGTCCTCCCTGCGAACGACCCGCGATATAGGGAGAAACGGGATCAGCGTTTTTTTGACACCCACCGGCCCGGCCCCCGGGCCTCCGCCCCCATGCGGCGTCGAGAACGTCTTATGAAGGTTCACATGGACGACATCAAAACCCAGGTCCCCCGGGCGGCACCGCCCCAACAGCGCGTTAAGATTCGCACCGTCATAATACATCAGCCCATCCACAGAATGGACCAAGTCCGCGATCTTATCAATGCCGGCATTAAATAACCCCAACGTGTTCGGACAGGTGAGCATAACAGCCGCGACGTCTTGGGTCATATTCCTCTTCAGGGCCTCCCTGTCCATGACGCCCTTATCATCCGTCGGGATTGAAACCGTCGCAAACCCGGCGATGGTCGCGGACGCCGGGTTTGTCCCGTGGGCAGAGTCGGGGATTAAAATAATTTTTTTATTATTCCCCTTGGCCTTATGATACGCCGCGATAAGCATAACACCGGTGAGCTCGCCATGGGCCCCTGCGAGAGGCTGCAGCGTAAAAGCGTCCATCCCCGTGATCTCCGACAGGAACCGGTCCATGTCGAACAAGACCTGCAGGGCCCCTTGCGCATACTGTTCCCCCTGCCGCAGTTGCGGAAGCAAAGGATGGAGTTCGGAAAACCCGGGAAGCTTAGCACCGTGCTCCGAAAAACGGGGATTGTATTTCATCGTACAGGACCCCAAAGGATAAAAATGCGTGTCGACGGAAAAATTTTTCTGCGACAAGCCCGTAAAATGCCTGAGGCAATCGAGCTCGGTGACTTCCGGGAACGGCAGCGGCGCTTCACGGCAATACTTTTCAGGGAGGGCAGACTCCCCGTCAATATCCGGCGCCGGGCAGCGGAACCCCCGGCGGCCCGGAACCGATTTCTCAAAAATCAGTTCTCCTGTTTTTTTTCCCGTAACATTAAATGTGCCGCAATGATTTCCCATATTTAAATTCCTAAAACAGGCGTTACGTCCCCAGGACTTCCCGCAAGGCCTGCGCGTATTGCAGGATGTCCTGTTTTGTCCTTTTTTCGGTCACGGCCACGATCATGTAACGTTCCATCCCCGGATAATACCGCTCCAGGGGGAACCCGGCGACAAAACCCTTGGGGATCATCGCTTCAACGACATCCTGAGCATCCTTCGGAAGGCATACCGTAAATTCATTAAACGTCGGGGCGCTCCTCTTCACGTCCACGCCCGGGATCTGCTCCAGCACTTTCCTGGCAAACTCGGCCTTGGACAGATTAAGACGGGCCAATTCCTTCATCCCCTCCGGCCCGAGAAGCGACATAAAGACCGCCGCCTGGATCGCGCACAGGGCTTCGTTCGTGCAAATGTTGGATGTGGCCTTCTCCCGGCGGATATGCTGTTCCCTCGCCTGCAACGTGTTCACAAAACACCGGCGTCCTTCCCGGTCCACGGTCTGGCCGACAATCCGGCCGGGCATCTTGCGCATATATTGCTTGCTCGTCGCCATAAACCCAAGGTAGGGCCCGCCGAAATGTAAAGGCAGCCCCAGGCTCTGGCCTTCCCCGGTCACGATATCTACTCCCATATCCCCGGGAGTTTTTAGCAACCCCAAAGATACCGGATACACACTGGCGATGGTCAAAGCCCCGCAGGCCCTGGCCATGGCGGCGATATCCGAAAAATCATCAACCGCGCCGAAAAAGTTCGGGTTCTGCAGGATCACCGCCGCCGTCGAATCATTCAGCAACGCCTTGATATCCGGCCGGTGCGCCTGGCCGTGCGCCACCGGCGCCTCAACCAGGGCCATATCGAGATTTTTCGTGTAAGACCGGATGATCTTCCGGTAAATCGGGCTGACGCCCCCGTCCAGGACAACGCGTTTTCTCCCGGTCGTCCGGACCGCCATCATCATCGCCTCATATAAAGCCGTGCCGCCGTCATACAAAGACGCGTTGGCGATCTCCATGCGCGTCAGGGCGCAGATCAGGCTTTGAAATTCATAAAGCGCCTGCAAAGTCCCCTGGGAACATTCCGGCTGATAAGGGGTATACGCCGTCAAAAACTCTCCCCGGGACATCACCGCCGTCACGGCCGCGGGGATATAATGGTCGTAATACCCCCCCCCGATAAAGAGCTTGAGGCCATACGCGTTCTTCCCGGCCAAACGGTCCAGGTGGGAAACGACCTCCTGCTCGGAACGCCCGTCCGGCAAATCAAAAGAACGCGGGCGGTATTCTTCCTTAATATCCGCGAACAAATCATCGACCGAAGAAACTCCGATCGCCTGAAACATGGCCCGCATGTCATCAGCGGTATTGGCAATATAAGGGTTCAAAAAGCCTCCTTTAAGATGAACAGTCCCTGACCAAAGATAAGAGGTTAGGATGTAAGCGCTGTGGCAGACACCACAGGCGGGCATGAGAAAAACAAAAAAATTTCACCCAAAAGATTTATCCGATGCTTTCCAGATAATTCTCATATTCTTCAGCAGACATGAGTTTCGACAACTCTTCGGGATTGGAAATTTCAATCTTGGCAATCCATCCCGCTTCATAACAATCCTTATTCAGCAATTCCGGATCCTCCTCCAGCTCGGAGTTCACTTCCACGACCTTCCCCGACATAGGACAATAAATGTCGCTGGCTGCCTTAACGGATTCCACCGAAGCGAATTGCTCAAACTGCTCAACTTCGGCGTTAACAGCGGGCAACTCCACAAAAGTGACCTCCCCCATAGAAGACTGCGCGTACTCGGTGATCCCGACCGTCGCGACCGTGTCTTCCAGATAGACCCATTCATGTTCTTTGGTGTAATGATAATGTTCCATCACTTCCATACCTTGACTCCTTTACGTCCGTTGAACAACGCCATTACCATATGTTTACACTTATTGTTTCAATGAACCCTGCTGATAAACAGGACGACGGACAATCACCGCAGAAGACTGACTTGTCTTTTCACCAAAAGCGACTCTTTGCCCGGCTTGGCTGTGCTCGGTTTGCACCAAAGCCAATCCAACACCCTTTTTAAAAGCGGGAGAGAATGTTCCGCTGGTCAGCACCCCGATTTCCCGGCCATCCTCCGTAAAAACAGAATGCCCCGCCCGCGGAGCCCGCCGAGAATCCGACAAAATCATCACGTTCTTGCGGCGCACGCCCCGGGCTTTTTCAAGGCCAACGGCTTCTTTCCCGATAAAATCTTTTTCCCAATCCATAAACTTGCCTAACCCGGCTTCCAGAGGCGACATCGTCTCGCTGAGCTCATGGCCGTAGAGCGGATACCCCATCTCCAGGCGCAGGACGTCCCGGACGCCAAGGCCGGCCGGCATAACGCCGCTTTCAAGCAAACGCTGCCAGCAGGAACGCACGGCATCGGCCGGGCCGTAAATTTCGTAGCCCAGTTCTCCCGTATAACCGGTGCGGCTCACGATCATATTCTGGCCCAGGGCACAAAATTCGTCAAATGTATAATAATCCAATTTTTCAATCCCCGGGATGAGGACGCGTAAAACGTCCCGGGAACGCGGCCCCTGCACATCCAGCTTGACAATATCATCCGAAACATTCTGAAACGCCCGGCGGTCCGACAGGCATTCCTGGATATGAGCCGCGTCCGATTCCATGGTTCCCGCATTGACAACCAGCATCCACCGGTTGACAGCCAGGCGGAAAACCACCAGGTCATCTTTAACGCCGCCCTGGGCGTTGAGCATCAGTCCGTAACGGCAGGACTTCAACGGCATGTCCGCAAACGGCTGGGTCAAGACGCGGTCCAATCCGGTCGCGCGCGCGTCCCCCTCAATAATAAACTCGCCCATATGGGACGTGTCAAAAACCGTAACGCCATGCCGGGTGTGCTCATACTCATCCAGAATCCCGGAATATTTCAAAGGCATGACCCATCCGCCGAAGGACATCATCTGGGCGGACAGTCTCAAATGCTCGTCATGAAGGGGGGTTTGTTTATCCACGTTTTGCGTCAGCATCGGTTTATAATTTTCTAATTGTAGGCGGTTTCCCGCTACCCGTTTTTTTTGGTATCATATAGGAATCTTTTATTTTTGTAAAGTATAATCCCTTATTTTACTCCCCGCCGCTCTCTTCTCCTGAGCGGGTCACAACCTGGTTATATCTCCGGAAAAAACTTTATAATAATGGCCTTTATCCCTCGCCCCGGTCCGGTAAATCATAAATAAATAATACCCGGGCTGAACGCGTAACGCCGGCTCAAAAGAAAAGACAACCGCACCGCCATCAGCCGCATCGCTCACATCCTCCCCTTTCACGGCCCGGGACGCGAACACAGGCCCCAAAGGCACCCAGACCGGCTGCTTACTGTCCAGCCGGTAGGCGTACACCCGCACGGCATCCGCGGGATGCCCCTGTTTGCCCATGCGCACCACAAGCGAGCGCAGGGTCGCCGGTTGCTGAATACGCTCCAGCCGCCCCCGGAAAACATACAGCGGGGGATCATTGCCCACAAAACGGATATTTTCCTCACGGGCCCGCCGGAATTCCGGACGCGGGATAAGCGATTTGATGTCGCGCCATATTTGGACGCCGTCCAGAAGAAGCACATGGCTCCGAAGGTCATCAACCGGCAACGCGTGGCCGAGCATCAATTTCCGGTAGCTCAAAATCTCCTCCTCATGCAGCCAGACGCGGGAACTGGCAATGGTTCTGCGGTCCAGGACCGCGTAATCGCCCAAACGCCCCTGGGCCATGATTTCGTTCAGAAGGTCGTCCCGGTCAAAATCCGCGTAAGCGCTGGTTGCCGGGATATAAATAGAATCGCCGGTGACCGGCGGCAAGAGGACATAGCCGTCTTTGGCCTGCAGCAAAGAATCGACCGGCACGATTTGGATATTCTTATAAATGTCCGGGCTTAAATACGGCACAAAATGGTTCCGGTGAGGATGCTCCCGGTAGGTGTAAATTTTGCGGACATTCATATTTCTCAACTGGTCTGAAAAAAAAGTCGAAGCCAGGCGGGTGGGATAAATATCCGCCGCAAAAACAGCCGCGTTGACCAGGACATGCCCGGCGGCGATGAGGAGACCGGCGGTAAGAAGCGCCGTTTTCACAGCCGGCCGCCCTGACAGCTTCGGCCATCCTTCTTGCAGCGCGTTAAACCCGTAGCCGAGCATGAAAACAATCCCCATAAAGCAGGGGAAATAATTGCCGCCGTATTGGGCGACGCGCACACGTTCAATCAGGACAACCGGAAGGGCGCTTAAAAAAACGGCCCCCGCGGTCTTCAGCCGCCGGGACGAAGATTTTTCTTTCAGCAAAGCCAGGAGGCAGGCCAGGACAGTCAGCAAATAAAAGGGAAACAGGACCGGCATGATAAGCATGAAATAACGGAAAACCCAGGCCCACCCTCCTCTTATATCCGCCACCGGCCGCGCTCCGAACCATTGCTGGAGAAACGGCTGGTTATAAAAGAAATGATTATGCGACCCGCTGATGGACACGTAGTCCAAAAACGCGCGGACATGGCCGGTGACATCCGGCCAGTTCACGTAAACAACGACAAACAGAATACCCAAAATCACGGCCGCGCCGGCCCACAAAAAATAAAGAGCGCCCCGCCATCCCCGCGGGCCGGACGTGCCGGGCCACGCCTTGAGCGCGCAGGCGGCCGCGAACCACGGCACATATAACGTGGACGCCGGCGAAGAAAAAAGCGACAACCCCATGCTCGCGCCGGCGGCGAAAAAGGCCCAACCGCGCCGGGCCGAAGCCCGCTGCGCCAGGAAAACAGCGAGAAGAAAAAACACCAGGCCCAGCGGCTGGTGTTTCGCGAAAAGGACATAAAGATACGGACAGAAAGACCCCGCGAACGCGGTGAAGCAGACAAGCGCGGCCGGACGGCCCCAGTAACGCAGGGCGATGCCGTAAACCAGGAGCGAAGAAAAAAAGTTCGCCAAGAGGAACAGCCAGACAAAAGGGCGAAGGCTTTCGTAATCGCCGGTCAACCGCTGCATCCAGGACAAAGCCAGGATCAGAATCTCTTTCCCGTGCAGCCAGCGGACGCGCTCCGAATCCATGAGAGTGTGAATCTGGGACAGATGCTTTAAATGAGGAAGCCGAACCACCGCGTCAAAATAATAAATCTTCGCGTCCGTCGGCCAGAAATTAATGTCTTTCGTGGCCACGCCGAGCGCGGCGGCCAACCCGATGGCGATCAACACTACACATGCAGTCGTCCGCGTGATAGACATAACGTTTTATTGCCGGGCAGCGGCCCCGCCTCGCGGGCGGGGCACAGGAGAGTTATAAAAACGCGCCTGGGGGGATTCGAACTCCCGACACCCAGTTCCGAAGACTGGTGCTCTATCCAACTGAGCTACAGGCGCAGAATGAAATGAGGGTTAACCGCGGCCACTTAGGTTGAGGCCGTTCTCATTCCAGAATATTCCAAAAAGATTTCAAAATTATGCCAGGGAGCTGATCATTAACGGCCTTATTATATCAGGAGTCTTTAAAATAACAAGAGTCGAGTCAGGCGTTCGGAAGAAATAATTTTGCTTTTGTGGGGTGTTTGGATATTAGTAACGATATTGCCCCGCCGTTAATTAAGTCCTTCTCATTTATCGCCCACCCACAACTTTTCAAAACACCCTACCGCCATTGAATCTATCTTTCTGAACATCCCAATCCCGACACACCCGGCAAAATTTTAAAAACGGCGATAAGGGCAGAAGCCTCCTCTCACTCCTCCACGGTCACGGCGCCGTTTTGTTTGTCGACCATGATCACGATCGCC
>JAGOJP010000137.1 GCA_017995055.1 Candidatus Omnitrophota bacterium | reverse complement strand
TTATGCCGGACTCCGGAATCCTTGCTGATCGCTGATACCTACAATAATAAGATCCGGGTGTTTTCCCTGTCCGACAACACTTTGACCACTTTAAGCGGTGACGCTCGCAGAGGCTATAGAGACGGCCCTTTTCACCGGGCCCTGTTCAATGGGCCCGGCGGGGTAAGCTATATGAATAACCGTGTGTTTATCGCCGATACCAACAATCACTGCATCCGTATTCTGGATTTGGAAAATAAACGGGTGGGGACCCTGTCTCTCAACGGGAATATCGAGACCTTCCTGGCCGAGCAGCCCGGGATAGAGGATTTTAAGGGGCCTACGCAGAAGATCCGAAAAACTTTTTCCAATGATGTTCAGGACGTAACGCTTTCCCTGAAGTTGCCCCGGGGAGCCAGGATTCTTTATGACAGAAAGCCCTACGTCAGGTTATTTACCGCGTCCCGCGATTTTCAGCGCCTCTATGCCATCTATGACGAAACGTCCACTTTCCATGTTTACACCATTTTCCCTGTTGAGACGCTTTACGCGGAAGTTTCCTTGACGTATGGCATCCAAGACCAGCCTGCTCAGACGGTAGAAGAGAAGAGAGTCTATATTTTTTCTTTGACAGACCAGAAACCATCCGGGGATATCCGGGTGCTTTTTAAACGGAACACCTTTTAGCCCAGGAAAATTAACGGTATAAACCCCGGAGCCAGCTCTGAATTCAATGAACCGCAACAAGGCTACGGCTTATGAAACCAAGAGCCACGCTAAACTTGCGGAGCAACCTCTTGACGAATAAGAATTTAAAGATTATCCTTATTAAGGGACTTATATCATAAAAGAGGGAATTATGGTTAAACAGCCTATCGGCGAAATGAGGCAGGCTTTACGCGCCAAGCGTATCCTGAGCATCCAGTTCCGGATTGTAAAAACAAGGATCCGGAAAGCGGATAAACGCTGGCATTTATCCACAACACATGATATGAGTTTTTTGGGGCTGGCGTTCTTTTCTGATATCCCTTTGCACGTCGATGACATCATTGAAATGAACGTGGTGATGTCCGGGATCCTCGATATTTTTAAAGGATACGGCCAAGTAGTCCGGGTGGAGAAAAAGGCTGCCGGCGTGTTTTTCCTGATTGCTATTAAATTTGTTGATTATAAAAGGGCCCTTCGTAACAAGCCGTCACGGACAGCCGGCGCGGCGGTATCGTCTTCCAGGCGTACCCATTCCAGAAAATAGATAGAGACAATACATGGCAAGAAGAGAGGGCGATCCTTGTCATTCAAAAGGAATATAATCTCCTGGAAAGCGTGGTGTTTGCTATTTCTAACGCCGTCGGATCCTCCTTAGCTTTGATTCTTTTTTCCAGTATCCGTGAACAGCTTGAACTTGACGATATCCCACAGGGGATGCGGGGGATTCCGATCACGCTTGTCATTGCCGGGTTGCTTTCCCTGGCGTTTATGGGATTTGCCGGAATCGTGCGCTGATACATCCAGTGCCGGTGTGTGGTCACCTACTCGGGACGATTCATGAATTCATATCAAGAGCCTTTTCCTGCCCGATATTGGGACAAAGCCGACGCAGGGCATATTGTCTGCCGTCTTTGTCCGCGGGCCTGCCGCCTCGCCGAAGGCCAGAGGGGATTTTGTTTTATCCGTCAGAACATAGGGCAGAGTCTTGTCCTGACCGCCTACGGCCAGACCAGCGGATTGTGCGTTGACCCGATTGAAAAAAAACCGTTGAATCATTTTCTTCCCGGCTCCAGCGTCCTGTCTTTTGGAACCATCGGCTGCAACCTGGGCTGCCGTTTTAGCCAGAATTGGGATTTGAGCCGTTCCCGGGAAGAGGACCGGCTGGCGGTTCATGCGCCGCCTGAGGCCATCGCCCGCCGGGCCCGTGACCTGGGTTGCCGCAGCGTGGCCTTGACTTATAACGAACCGGTTATTTTTGCCGAATACGCGATTGACACCGCGGACGCCTGTCATGACGAGGGTGTAAAGAGCGTGGCGGTGACCGCCGGTTATATCACCGGTGAGGCGCGCCGGGATTTCTTTCAAGCCATGGATGCCGCCAACGTTGATCTCAAGTCTTTTTCCGAAGAATTTTACCGGGAATACTGTCAGGGCTCCCTGCGGACTGTCCTCGAGACCCTGTTGTATCTTAAGAACGAAACGTCCGTCTGGGTAGAAATTACCACCCTGCTGATCCCGGGGCGGAATGATTCCCAAGAAGAGGTTTCCAAAATGGCGGAGTGGATTGTTTCCAATCTAGGGCCGGACGTGCCGCTGCATCTGACCGCGTTTCATCCCGCCTACCGGCTTATGGATACTCCGGCCACCCCGGCGGACATTTTACAGCGTTCCAGGCGTATTGCCCGGTCCCAGGGCGTGCGGCATGTTTACACGGGAAATATTATCGATTCGGAAGGGAGCCGCACATATTGCCATGCCTGCGGGAAAGGCCTGATCGAACGGGCGGGATATAAAATCGGCGCGTGTCATTTGATACAGGGCAACCGGTGCGCGTTTTGCGGCGCGGAGTGCGCCGGGGTTTTTCCTGTTGAAACGGGCGCCGGATCAGGGGGTGTTTCATGAAATTGCTCAGTTGGAACGTCAACGGGATCAGGGCGGTTGAGAAAAAAGGGTTTTTGGATTGGCTGCACCAGGCCTCTCCTGATGTTTTGTGCCTGCAGGAAACCAAGGCGCATCCGGATCAGCTGTCTTCGGCACTCACGGCTCCGGAAGGATACTATTCTTTCTGGTCGTCGGCGCAGCGGAAAGGGTACAGCGGGGTGGCGGTGTACGCTAAAACCCGGCCTTCGAAGGTGGAGGAAGGCTTAGGGGCGGATGAATTCGACGCGGAAGGCCGGGTGCTGATTTGCACGTTCAGCCGATTTGTCCTGTTTAACCTGTATGTGCCTAACGGCGGCAGCGGGAATAAACGGGTGCCTTTTAAAATGGCGTTTTATGGTTGCCTGCTTAAGAAACTGGAGAAGCTCCGTAAAGCCGGGCAAGCGGTTGTTATCTGCGGGGACATCAATACCGCCCACATGGAGATCGACCTGGCCCGGCCCCGGGAGAATGAAAAAAACACCGGGTTCCTGCCTGAGGAACGCGCCTGGCTCACGCGTTTTCTGGACCTGGGGTATATTGATACGTTCCGGCATTTTCATAAAGGCCCGGGCCATTATTCCTGGTGGGATTATAAAACAAAAGCCAGGGAACGGGATGTGGGCTGGCGGATCGATTATTTTTTTATGACGCCTGATCTTCTCCCGCGCCTGCAAGACGCGTTTATCCTGAAGGATGTTCTTGGTTCTGACCATTGCCCGGTGGGCATTGTTTTGAGCCCCTGACCCTTTCTCCGCTTGGGGAGCGGCCGGCAGGAAGGAAAGGGGCTCTGGGCTGATAACAAAGGAGGGCTTTATGAGAATAAATCAGGCGCTTGTGTGGACCAGTGTTTTCATGCTGTTGGGGCTGGGGATAAACGTCAAAACCGGGATAACCGCCTCTATGTTGCAGGTGACGAGCCCGGCGTTTTCTCCCAATGGAAAAATTCCCGTCAAATATACGTGTTCCGGAGAGGATATCAATCCGCCTTTGTCGATCCGGGGGATCCCGGAAGGGACCAAAACCCTGGTCCTGATCATGGATGACCCGGACGCGCCCATGGGGACCTGGGTTCACTGGGTGGTTTATAATATCCCGCCGGTCGAGATCATAGGGGAAAATTCCGTGCCCGGGCAGCAGGCGTTGAACAGCTTCGGCAAGATTGATTACGGCGGCCCGTGTCCGCCCAGCGGAACGCACCGGTATTTTTTTAAAGTGTATGCCCTGGACACGTCTTTAACCCCCTCGTCGAAATGGGCCAAGGCCGACGTTGTAAAAGCGATGAAAGGCCATGTGCTGGCCGAAGCGGAACTTATCGGCCTGTTTAGCCGCAGCCGGCCTTAACCGGGCCTGTCTGCGGGGCGAAGAAATTTATTTTAAAGATAGATTAATAACAGAAAACTTGTTATATTCAATACAAGGATTTAATTTACTACCAGAGGATTTTTATGAAGGATGCGACTCCACTATTAAAGAAAGCTCTTCTTTTCGGAGGCATAGCCGTTTTGTTGCTGGCTGGGTTCTGGGTTTATATGGGCAGCCGTTAAGTCTTTGCCGTCTGCTTGGGGATTGTTCACGCGGGCGGATTTTAAAATCTTTCCTTTTACACGATGTTTTCTAGAGGGTTCCTCTGGCCCCAGGGAGGGATTCCTGTTTTTTATTCTCCACACAATATTCCATTTTAAAATTAATGGCTTGGCGGTTTGTTTTTCCCCGCGGGAGAACGGCCGCTTTTTTCTGCAGGGAAAATTTTGTGTAACTTTTTCATAAGCCCGGGGTTTAACCGGTAGGAGAGAGCGGACAAGAGGATATGAAGCGCGCTGACGAAGAACTGATTTTGGAATTTCAAAACGGTCATGAGGACGCTTTTGAAGAGCTTTTTCGAAAGTATAAGACACCGGTGTTTAATTTTGTCATGCGCCTGCTGCGTAACCG
>JAGOJP010000136.1 GCA_017995055.1 Candidatus Omnitrophota bacterium | reverse complement strand
GCGCATGGGCGTGTCCCTGGCCAACGCCATCTGCGGAACAAAGTATATGGAGGAGGAGTTTGCCCTTGTGACGGACAGCGGAAAGAACCCGATTGATCCGTCGCTGGTACGCCAGGACTTGTACGACGCTGCGATGTTTAATACGCCGTCCAGTGAAATTGCTGCCCGATACGGCCTTCAAGGCATTTGTAATACGATTTCGACCGGATGCACGGCAGGCACCGATTCGGTCGGTTTTTCTTATGAAGCGATTCAGTCTGGAGAAGCGGACATTATGTTCACGGGAGCCAGCGAGGCTCCGATCACGCCGATCACGTTTGGCGCATTTGATTGCGTTAATGTGTTGTCTGCGAGCAATGACGAGCCTCACAAGGCCTCCCGCCCCTTTGACCTGAAACGCAACGGCTTCGTCATTTCCGAAGGGGCCGGGCTCTTGGTTGTCGAGGAGCTTGAGCATGCTTTAAGGCGCGGGGCGCGGATTTATTGCGAGATCACCGGTTACGGCACGACCAACAACGCGTTTCATATGACGGACCTCCCTCCGGAAGGCGATGCCATGGCCGACAGCATTGTGCTGGCGATGCAAAGCGCGGGCATCAAGCCGGATGATATTGATTATATCAACGCCCATGGCTCCTCGACCCGCCAGAATGACGTGTTTGAGACCAACGCGTATAAAATGGCTTTGGGAGACGCGGCTTACCGGATCCCGATCAGTTCTGTGAAGTCCATGATCGGCCACCCGCTGGCCGGAGCCAATGGCGTGGAACTCGCGCTGGGGGCGATTATTTTTAAACGGAATATCCTTCCTCCGACGATTAACCAGGAATTTCCCGACCCGGAATGCGACCTGGATTATATTCCCAATAAGGCGCGGGAGAAGAAAGTGAATATTATGCTGAAAACAAGCAGTGGTTTTTCCGGGATCCATTCAGCGATGGTTTTAAAGAGATTCCGTTGAGGATTTGCCGGAAAGTTCCGTTGATCGTCCGGGGTATTTGAACGTGAAGCCGGTGAGGCGCTTGCGGAGCCGATGCTGTCGCAGGGCGGATCCGGATAGAAAATAACAATGAAGATTATTTTGAGAGAGAAGGATTTCATATGCAAAGAATTGCCGTAACTGGAATGGGGATCGTCAGCCCGAGCGGGCTTGATAAGAGGAAGTTTTGGTCTAATATCAAGAGCGGGCGCTCTGAGGTCAAGGTGATTGACCGGTTTGAGGCGTCACAATATCCATCGCATGTTGCCGGACAGGTTCGTGAGTTGGACGCGTATAGCAAGATTTCCTCGAGACTGTTAAAGAAGATCGACCTGTTTGCCCATATGGCCCTGGTGGCGTCCGAACTGGCGATTGCGGATGCCGGGATTGACATGAAAAGCGAAAATTTGAAACGCGCGGGGATTTTTATGGGCAACGCGATCGGAGGCTGGTTATACGCGGAAACGGAATTGCGGGATCTTTACCTCGAAGGCCGGGAAGGGGTCAGTCCGTTCATGGCTTCCGCGTGGTTCCCGGCGGCGCCGCAGGGCCAGATTTCGATTCATTACGGGATTAAGGGCTACAGCAAGACGATTGTCGCCGACCGGGCCAGTTCGCTGATGGCCATTGCGTATGGCGCCAAGAACCTCACGCGTGGCCACAATGATTTTGTCCTCGCCGGAGGGATGGAGGCCCCGGTGACACCTTATGCGCTTCTCTGCTGCAATACGTCGGGGGTTTTGACGAGAAATAACACCCAGGCGAAGAGCGCTTACCGGCCTTTTGATAGAAACCGGGACGGATTCGCTATCGCAGAGGGAGCCGGGTGCCTGATTCTTGAACCGCCTGACCGGGCGGAAAAACGCCGCGCTCAAATTTTGGGCTATATTGCGGGTTTCGGAACCACAACGGATGGCGTCGACCGAATTGATCCGGCGCAGGATGGCGTGCAGCTGGCCCGGGCGGTTCGTCTGGCGCTGGATGATGCCGGGTGCGGGCCGGAAGACATCGATTACATCTGCGCAGACGGAGCCGCCACGGAGCTGGGAGACCGCACGGAAACCATGGCGATTAAGCAGGTGTTTGGGGCCCGGGCGTACAAGATCCCCGTGACGGCTCCTAAATCCGTCTTCGGAAACATGCTGGGTGCCTCGGGGGCCTTGGATGTTATTACGACATTATTGGCGATGGAGCATGGCATTGTGCCGCCCACGATTAATTATCAGACGCCGGATCCGGAATGCGATTTAAATTATTGCCCCAACGAGAGCCGGGCTCAAGAGATTAACAAGGCGCTGGTGATTAACCGTGGGCGGGGGGGAATTAACGCCGCGCTGGTTTTGGAAAAAGTTTTATAATGCAAGGAGGGCTGCCGTGGATGTGGAAGTAAAAATTAAAGAAATTTTTCAGCGTGTTTTGGACGTGAATCCGGACGAAATTGATCCCGAGGAATCCCTGGCAGTATCTTTGGGCGTGGATTCCACGGAGCTGGTAGAAATTTCCGTCGGGATCAAAAAGGAGCTGAATGCCCTTTTGGCGAACGGAGAGCTGAAGAAGTCCCACACGTTCAACGACATTGTGAAAATCGTTAAGTCCAAACTTGCATGAGACCCTCTGGGCCTGGGGCGTCGTTTTATCCGCCTCCGCAGAAGGCCGTGGGCATGCCCGTGGATGCCTGTGAGAAGTTAATGAGGTGAGTGAGATTTTCTGCTTTGGGGATGCTGAAGCGTGTGTTAAGAAGAGAGATCATTCCGCGAGGCGGATTGTTAACGACGGGCCCCGCGCCCATGACGAAGGGGGTTCCAACCGGGGCCGTTAAAAGGACGAGGTATGATTATTGACTTGAGTTTACCGATTGACGACACGTTGCAGGAAACTCACGCCGCGAAAATTGAGCGTATCAGTCACGCGGATGGGGTCGAGCATTTTAACTGGGTGGTTATGAAAAACCGTCCCGGAGGGGAAGAAGCGTTTGAAAACGGGGAGAGGGTCGTTGCGGCCGGGGAAGTTCCCGACGGAGAAATGCTGTCTTTGGAGATTGTGCATGCGTCCGTTCATATGGGGTCGCATGTGGACGCGCCGTTTCATTACGGGAGCCATTGCCAGGGCCGGCCGGCCCGGAGGATAGAAGACGTCCCTTTGGAGTGGTGCTTCGGCGACGGGGTGGTTTTGGATTTCACCCATTTGCGTTATCCTGATGTCATCCGGCAGGCTGATGTCGAAGATGCGTTGCGGAAAATTTCTTATACGCTGAAGCCTATGGATATTGTCTTGATTTACACCGGAGGAGACGCGCTGCTGGGAACGCCGGATTATGTGAATAAATACGTCGGCATGATGCCTGACGCTGTTGAATTTATTTTGGACCAGGGCGTCAAGATGCTGGGCATTGACACGATCGGCTTGGATCGCCCCTGTTTTGAGATGTTCCGGGAATTCCTGACTACGAAGGATAAGTCGAAAATCTGGCCGTCGCATTTTCTTGGCCGCCGCCGGGAATTTTGCCATATGGAACGGCTGGGCAACTTGAGGGCTGTCCCGCGCGCTGTCGGTTTTAAAGTGGCCTGTTTCCCCGTGCGGGTTAAAAATGCCGGGGCCGGATGGGCGAGGGTGGTGGCGATCCTGGATTAAAGCAGGGGGTCGTGTTTAAAAAAAATATTTAAGACCCCGGGGTGCCGGCAGGCCGGGGGAATTAACCGAAGGAGGGAACATATGGGACATACACGGAATGCGGTTGTTATCAATGCGCCTTATGGACTGGTTTTCGATATTTCCAATGATATCGAAAGATGGACAGAGCTTTTTGGGGATGAATATGTGAAGGCTGAGATTCTGGAACGGAACGGAGAGGAAATCACCTTCCGGCTCACGGATGATGAAAATAAGTCCTGGGTTTCCAAGCGTTGGCTCCACAAAGAGCAGTTTTACGCCTTTGCGTCCCGCCATGACCCCCTGTTCCCTTTTAAATATATGAAAATTATATGGTTATATCATGTCACTCCGGAAGGCACCCTGATGACCTGGATTCAGGATTTTGAACTGGATCCCAAATTTACTGCTTATACCGACGGGCAGATTGAGGGGTTCATTAATGAGCACTCCCGCCAGAATATGAAAATTTTTAAAGACGTCATTGAAAAAGAATCCCAAGAACTGGCCTCGCAGCGCCTGTAATCAAAAAGAAGAAAAAATTTACGTTTTTTAGGTTTTCTGATACTAATATTATTATGGTATAATAATACTAATATAAAATTTTCTTTATAATTTTAATGCAGGATTTATTGCGCAAGAAAGTCATCAGCGACGAAATAGTAATATATTTTTTACTATGTTGCGGATGCTTTACAATATCGTTTAATGTCGCAGCGATTGTGGCTGTTATCCCGGCTATCAGCGTGGAGTTAAGGATGTCTGATATCCTCGTTGCGGATATTATTCCTTATTATATGATCTCGTATGGTGTGGGGGCCCTGGTATATGCGCCGTTGACACGGTATTGGTCCTATAAATATATTGCGGGTGTTTCTTTACTGGTTTACGCCTCGGCATGTTTTTACTGTGCGCTTGTTTCATCTTTGC
>JAGOJP010000028.1:8132-22236 GCA_017995055.1 Candidatus Omnitrophota bacterium | reverse complement strand
ACCTTGCGGTCCGTGCTCATGACGTGTCAGTGTTCGGGAAGTGAGGAGACCTGAAGATTTCGTTTATAAAACGGGATTTGAAAATCAAGGATATGGGGAGCCTGATCCCCGGGCATGGCGGGTTGCTGGACCGGTTTGACAGCATTATTTTCACGGCCCCGATTTTTTTCCATTTTTTGAGGTACCTTTATGGAGAATGATTGGCAATTTGACCGGCCTCCGTCGGCCCTGGAGCTGGTGCAGAATAATTTTTTCTCGAATTTCTTGAGGACGGTTCTGCATGTTTTCGTGAGGTTGTCTTTTCGTTATTACCACCGTTTTCAAATTTTGAATAAAGAACGCCTGGCGGGAGTCCAGGCCAAAATCATCGCCGCCAACCATGCCAGCCACCTGGACGTTTTGGCGTTGTTCAGCGCGTTTCCCTTGCGGGATATCAACCGGGTCCGGACTTTTGCCGCCAAGGATTATTTTTTTAAGAATCCGTTTTTGCGCTGTATGGCCTTTTTTTTCGCCAATGTTATCCCGATCGACCGCCAGGGATGGAGCGCGGAATCCCTGGCTTACGCCGGGCGCTCACTCGCGGCCGGCGGGATTCTCATTATTTTCCCGGAAGGGACGCGGTCCGTTGACGGAGAAATTCACGCCTTTCGGCCGGGGACCGGGATGCTGGCCCTGCGCTACCGGGTTCCCATGATTCCGGTTTATATTGACGGGACTTTTTCCTGCCAAAAAAAGGGAGACTGTTTTCCCAAGCCTCATAAAATCCGTGTTGTCGCGGGGGCCCCGGTTGATTTTTCGCGTTTAGAGAATACGCGGCAGAACTGGGAAGCGGTCTCGTGCGAATTGGAGCTGCGCATTAAAAACCTCAAGGAGGAAATAAAACATGTTTAAAAGATTTAAGATTGTCTTGATGAAATTCCTCGTCAACACCATCGGCCGGACCAGCAACGGCATACGGATGAGTTTTCAATACGGCTTTATATCGGGGAAGATGCTTGATTATATTTATGCCAATCGTCCGTCGGGGAGGTTCCTGATCGGGACATGGATTGACCGGATTTACCTTTCGCATCCCGGATGGCAGGTGATCCGGGAACGGAAGGATAACCTTGTCCGGGCTTTGACGCGGGCCGTTCAGTTGACGTTGAAGGAGAAGAAGACCGCCCGTCTTTTAGACGTGGCATCGGGGCCGGCGCAGTATATGATCGATGTCATGAAGCCGTTTCCGGCTGATGCCGTGGTGGCCGTGTGCCGGGATTATGACTCGAAGTGGGTCCAGGAAGGGCAGAACAAGGCGGCCGCGGCCGGCTTGACGAATATCTCGTTCGCGCAAGGGGACGCCTTTGACGTGAACAGCTTTAAAGATTTGTCGGGCACGCAGGACGTCGCCGTGTCTTCGGGGTTTTATGACTGGATTGTCGAAGATCATTTGGTTAAAACGTCCATGAAGATCATTCATGACGTCCTTCGTCCGGGCGGGTATTTCGTGTTTACGAATCAGAGCGGGCATGTTGACCTGGATATGGTTGAGGAGATTTTTGTGGATTTTAATAAGGACCCGCTCCGGATGAAGACGCGGCCGGCCGAGCTTATTAATGGCTGGGCCCGGGAAGCCGGCTTTGAGATCATAGACACGATGGCCGACGATAAAAAGCATTATTCGGTAACGCTGGCCTTAAAAAAATAAGCTATGCCAGGCCGGGGCCAGGATGATGCGGCGTCAGGCCTCCTGGTTTTCCTACACGACCGAAGGGGGTGTAAACGAGATATGCGAATTGATCCTTCAGCGCCAGTGAGCTCAAGCGAACGAGCCGAAGGATATTGGTTTAAGAAACCCAAACAGAAGAATTCTATTTATTAACCCGTAGTTCCATAACAAGGAGGTGCTTCATGGCGACTTTTTTGATGTTAGGAAAATATTCCGCAGAAGGCCTGAAGGGGGCCAGCCGCGCGCGCACGAAGACGGCCATTGCGGCGCTTGAAAAAGCCGGCGGGAAAGTCAAGGCCATGTATGCCTTATTGGGAGAATACGATTTGGCCTTTGTCCTTGATTTTCCGGGCACGACCGAGGCCATGAAGGGTTCTCTGGCATTGGCGAAACTGACCGGGATCGGATTTGTCACTTCCCCGGCGGTCAGTATTGAGGAATTCGACAAGTTTGTGAAATGACCCGGTTTTAAATTCGGGCAGGATAAAAACGGGGCGCAACCATAAAATTTTGATACGGTCGCGTCCCGTTTCCTTTTTGAATAACGTGTTTTGAAATATTGACCCGTGTTTTGTTTCGGGGATGTTCGCACGCATGTTAAAAAGGCAGGTCATAGCGCGAAGCGGATTTTTTAATAGGGATCACGCTTATTGGCGCGGGGCTTCATTTTTTCTTTTGGGCGCGGATTCCGTAGTTGATCATGACGGGGAAAAGGGTGTCGCCGTACCGGTCGAAGAAAGGGAGGACCTGTTTGGCCAGGGGAATCTGCCAGGGGAAGAGGTGACATCCGGAAACACGGATGTTTTCGAAGCCCGCCTTTTTAAGCCATTTTTGGGTCGTGCCCGGCCACGTCCATGTTTCAAGGCCGCTGAATTTCCGGATTTTTAGCCGCTGGGCGGTCCAGAGAACAGGGTACCAGAGTTTGTTGGGGGTCGTGATAATCAGCCAGCCTTCTTTTTTAAGCACGCGGCGCATTTCGGCCAGGGCGGCGTAAGGCTGAGGCGTGTGTTCAATGCATTCGGAACTGACAATGAGATCAAAAGTTCCCTCCCCGGCCGGAAGCCGGGCGCAATCCCCCGCCAGGCCGGAACATTGCATCCGCCGCGCCACATCGGCCGTGAGTTTCGGCGAGATATCGTTGACCGTGAGGTTCCCGGTGAGCTGCCTGAGCTTTTGGGAAATTTTGCCGGTGCCGCACCCGATTTCCAGCACCGCCGGGTTATCGGGCAAAGGAACGGAGCCGAGCAGGTGGTCAAAAATCAGGCGGATCCGGCGTTCCACGTCATAGGCGGACATAAAACGGTCAAAATTATCACCCAGATTTTCAAAGTAATAAGCGTCGTTATTTTTCATGAGGGGGATTTTTAGAAGTTAACTTTTTCATTCACGATAAATTTGGGCCGGTTTTTGAGACATTCATGGATGCTGGCGATATAAATACCGATGCATCCCAGGAGGATGAACTGGATGCCGAAGAGCAGGGAAATAATCCCCACGGTTGACGCCCACCCCGGGACTGTCACGCCTTCAAAATATTTGATAATGATGAAGGTCAGTTCCAAAAAAGCGAAAGCGCTGGTGATGATCCCCACCCAAATGCCTAATTTGATGGGCATGGAAGAAAAACTGATGATGGCGGACAGGGCGAACCGGAACATGTTTTTTAGCCCGTATTTAGTTTTCCCGGAGACCCGCTGTCCTTCCTGATACGGGAGGGATGTCGCGGGAAAACCGACCCAGCTTACGATGCCGCGGAAAAAGAGGTTCACGTCGTTGATGCCCAGGATGCTTTCCAGGACCTGCCGGTCGATGAGCCGGAAATCCGAACTCCCTTCCTGAACCGGGATGCCGGAGAGGAAGGAGAATAATTTGTAAAAGTAAAAGGAGGAAAGCCGTTTAAGGGCGGATGTCTTTTGGCTGGTCACCCGCCTGGTGTTCACGATTTTATACCCCGCGGACCACGCGGCAAACAGGTCTTTAATGAGTTCCGGCGGGTGCTGCAAATCGCCGTCCATCGTGACGATGGCTTTGCCTGATGAAAAACGCAGCCCCGATAAAAGGGCGTGCTGGTGGCCGAAGTTGCGGGACAGGGAGAGCCCTTTGACGCGCGGGTCACCTTGGGCGGCGGAGAGAATCTGTCCCCATGTCGCGTCCTGGCTGCCGTCATTGATCAGGATGATTTCATAAGGGATATTCAGGTCTTTCAGCTCCCGGGTCAGTTTCTGAACAAGGGGGGCGACATTCTGCTCTTCATTCATCATGGGGACGATGACGGATAATATCGGCGCCGGCAATTTTGTCCTCCCGGGATTGTGTGCTTCTTTGTTGGGATTTTTTTATTCGCCTTCGCAGAACACCGCGAGCAGTCCTGTGGTCTTCTGCAGGGATGTTCGCACGGATGTTAAGACATCCGGTCATTCCGCGAAGCGGATTATTCATGGGAAACACACCTATGGGCGCGGTCCCTATGAAAATTGAATTTATTATAGCAGAGAATTCCGGAAAATAAACCGCTCTTTGTGAACTTAAGGGAAGTGATTTTTCGCCTTCGCGGCATTTTTCCATTAATCAATGTATTCTTATTAAAATAAGTTATAATAAAAAAGCTAAAATGATTTTTGAGGATAAATGTGTTTTTTAGGGGGGGGGATAGCGGTATGATTTCAGCGTGTGCCCGCTGCCGTTTTAGGAAAACAGCTTTTTGGGGACTGCTTGTTCTGGCGGCCTGGCTGCTTGTGTCCGGGACGGCCGGCGCTTTAACCGATGAAGGGGCGTTGTTGTTTGAACAGTCCCGGAAGAGCGTTTTTCAGATTCGGGTCATTGATCAGGCGACGGATGAAAAATCAACGACCGGTTCCGGTTTTTATATCAGCCCGGCCGGGCACATGGTCACAAACTACCATGTCGTTGCGGATTATGTCATGAAGCCAGCGCAGTATCAAATTAAATCCCTGAATGAAGACGGTTCTTTCGGAACTCTGAAACTTATTTGTTTTGATGTTGTCCATGATTTGGCTATCCTTTTGGATGAAAGGGGCGCGGATTCTTACTTGAAGCTGGGCCATTCCCAGCTGGCAAAGGGGGAACGTATTTTCAGCATGGGCAACCCTTATGATTTGGGAATGTCGATTATCGAAGGCACGTTTAACGGGCTCATGGAAAAGGCCATGTACCGTAAAGTCCTGTTCTCGGCCTCTCTTAATCCGGGGATGAGCGGCGGGCCGGCTTTAAACCGTCAGGGAGAAGTGGTCGGCGTTAATGTTTCAACGATGGGAAACGATGTCAGCTTCCTGGTTCCGGTTGAGTTTCTCCAAGACCTTTACCGGGAGGCCGCCGGGCAAACGGGAGTTCCGCAGGGCAACTTGGAAGAAATGATTGAACAGCAGGTGTTGGCGCAGCAGAACCGGTTTATTGATCATCTCCTGTCGTCTTCCTGGGATCATGTGGGGATGGGGGATATTTTAATCCCCGGGGAGATCGCCGCCCCCATTAAATGCTGGAGCAAGACGGACGATAAGGACAAGGAACTGGTGGTCAAGGTCCGCACGATGTGCAGCAGCGAGGACACTATTTACATCAATGAGCAGATGAACACCGCGGATTATTCATACTGGTTTTTGCAGCATATCAACAGGGGGATGAACGCGTTCCGTTTTTACAACAGTATTGTCGAAGATTACGCGGGAGCGTTTTCTTTCCGGAACGAAGAGGACGAATTTTTTACGAAGTTCCAATGCCGGGACGATTTCGTGGAGATCGCCGGCCGCCATTGGAAAGCGGCGCTGTGCGTGCGGCAGTATAAACGTTTTCGGAAGCTTTTCGACCTGAATTTTATTTTAAGCACGGTGGACGAATTCGACCGCGGGCTTATGGGCGCGTTTGCGGTCAAGGGCGTCAGCCGGGAGGCGGGGCAGAATCTGATCCGGAAATTTATGGAGGAAATACGGTGGCAAAAATAGTGCTGGAAATCGCCCTGGAATCCCGTCCCCATAAGGAGGTGAGGGTTTTTGATTCGGACCGGGTCACGGTCGGACGCGGGTTTGACAATGACGTTATCTTGGCCGATCCGTATGTGTCGTCCCGGCACATGGTGGTGGAGAGGATCGGGGAGTCTGTGCGGATCCGGGACACGGGGTCTGAGAACGGCACCTGTGTCGCCGGAGTTACCCACCGGGGGGAAGACGTCGAAATCCCTTCTGGCGCGGAGATCGTGATCGGGAAAACGCGCCTCCGCGTTTATCATGAAACGCATCCGGTGGCGCCGGCCCGCAGGCTTGTTGAGAATAATGCTTTTTTAAAATTGACCGGTCATCCTGTTTTTGCCTGGGCGCTGGTGCTGGCCGTGGCCGGGCTGGCCTTGCTGGAAGCTCATTGGGGCACCACCAGAAACGAAAACCTGCTTAAACTGCTTCCGGCACCTATCGGAGTGCTCTCCTCGGTCTTGGTCTGGGCGGGGTTTTGGACCTTTATCGGCCGGCTTTTACGCCACAAAATGTATTTTTGGGAACATGTTTCCATTTGCTGCCTTTGGTTTCTTGCCAGCGAACTTATGGACAATGGCATTCATTACACCGCCTTTTATGTGAACAGCAAAACGATCGGCCTTGTTTTGGGATATACCGTCAACAGCGGGCTTTTTATCGCGGTTTTGTTCGCGACGCTGACATTCGCGGCTAATATGACGTCTAGAAAAAAAATAATTTTTGCCGGCGTGTTCACCGGCGTCATCGTGCTTTCCTTCGCAGGGCTGTGGTTGTCCATCTCGGAGTATTATGCGTGGGAGCCGCCGTACGATACCGTGTTGAAACCTCCAGTCTTTGGCGTGCGGCCGGGCTGCTCTATTTCCGATTTTGTCGGACGCGCGGACCGGCTGTTTGAGTTTAAGGCCTTTCAAAAAGGCAACGGGACAGGATGAGGATTACCTCTGGCTTCGCCGGAAGATCCCGGGCATGCTTGTGGAGGAACGGGGGAGGTTCATCAGATTTTCTGTTTCGGGAATGTCCGTGCGTATATTAAGACGTAAGAGCGTTTCGCGAAGCGGATTGTTCGCAGGGACCACGCCTGTGGGCGGGAGTCTTTATTATAATATAAAAAGGGGGTTAAAATGACGCAACAAGTTAAATGGACGCTGGGGATCGTGGCTGTTTTCGTGGGGCTTATTTTGTCTCTTATGTTGTTCCGCTCCTGGTACAACACAAAGCATTCTGTTGCCGCGGATGAGGAGGTTATGGCTGTGGTCAATGAGCTTAACGCCCAACTGCCGAAGATGCTGGACGATGATACGCGGCTGGAACGCATTGAGGGGGGGCCGGGTAAGAAATTGGTTTATATTTGCACCATGGTGAATTATTCGTCCCAGGATATCAGTAAGGAGCTGTTTGACAAGGAGGTGGCTCCTTATGTTAAGCAGGGCCTCCAGACGGACAGGACCCTGTATCCTTTGTTCAGAAAAGGGATCACGATTGTTTACCGTTATTTCGGGAGTGACGGGGTTTATATTTCGGAGGTTGTCAAGCGGCCCCATGAATAACAGGCCGCTGACGGGCCGGGGGCGCTGTGGTGGGGGCAAGACGGAAGTCATTGCCGGTCAGGAGCCAGGGATGATATTACAAGAGATTGTTGTCCGGGGGGAACAGGCGCAGGATATTGCCGGGATCCGGGAGGTGAATCAGGCCGCTTTCGGCCAGGCCCAGGAAGGCCGGATTGTGGATGTTTTAAGAAACAATTGCCGCGATATCCTTTCGCTGGTCGCTGTTTTACAGGGACGCGTGGTGGGGCATATCCTGTTCAGTCCGGTGTCGCTTTCCACGAAAGAACGGACAGTTACAGGCGTGGGGCTGGCCCCGATGGCGGTGCTTCCCGAGTTTCAGAGAATGGGGGTCGGCACCACCCTGGTCCGGACGGGGATATTTTCTTTGAGGGCCAGGGCCTGCCCGTTTATTATTGTTTTGGGGCAGTCGCGCTATTATTCGCGTTTTGGATTCGAAAAGGCCAGCGCTTATCATATCGAAAGTGAATGGGATATCCCGGAGGAGGCCTTCCTGATCATGATCCTTGATTCTATCGCCATGAAGGGGATGCAGGGGACAGCCCGCTACCGTCCGGAATTTTCTGAAACCGTGTAATTTTATATCCCGGCTTTGCCGTCTGCCGGAAAAATAGAAAGCGCCTTTTTTCGGTAAAAAATGAGGTATTTACCGTAGATGTATTTTATTTATGTTACAATGAATACGGGTTTCCCCAAAAAAAAGAAAAGATCGAAAAACTGGCGCTCTGGGCGTGGGGTATTGTGTTCGTCAGGCGAAGATGGCTTTTAGAAGTTTAGGATATTCGCAAAAAAGGAGGGCTTTATCCCGTGCAGCGTAACATCAGACCTGCCAATGCCATACAGGCTGACCGGAAAAATTACCGGATAATTCTCGGGCTGGGAATTGTTTTTTTTCCTGTGTTTTTTTTGCTGGATTGCCTTATTTACGCTGATCACAAATGGGTATTGTTGAGCATCCGGGGGGCGATAGTTATTTTCCTTGCCGTATTTTTGTTTTTTTTCGACCGTCTCCGGGATAAGATGGTGGAGCGCTTGGGCAACATTACCTTCGTGGTCTCGTCTTTTTCCATCTCTCTCATGTGTTATGTTTCCGGCGACGGGGCCCGGTCGCCTTACTACGCCGGGCTTTTTTTAATCATTATCGCCTTTTCCGCCTTAATTAATATGAAGCCCCGGGAGTATTTGTGCATCATTGCGTTTATCCTCGGACAACATTTTTTACTGATTTCGCTCGTTCCTTTTGATGGGAAAGGGATGCTTTTAAATATATTTTTCCTGGGGATTTTTTGCGCCATCGGGGTTTTATTGCACGTCCATAATTACAGGATTTTGAATGAGATCAATCAATTGAGAGGGTTGCTGCCGATATGCGCCAAGTGCAAAAAAGTGCGCGATGACAAGGGATATTGGAAGCAGATTGAACAGTATATTCAGGAACGATCCGAAGCCGTTTTTTCGCACGGCTTGTGCCCGGAATGCGCGCAGGAGTATTTCAATGAAATAGAGGGCAGGGAGGCCCGGGATTCCCAGGACGGATAATCCCGGTCTTTTAGGAATTATGTTAAAAATTGACGAAATCGAAGATGTTATAGCCCGTGACCGGTGGTCTTACAAAAACAATGACGGGAGAACTTTGTCTGCAGAAATCGTCGTCGGCAGGCCTTTCCGGACAAGCAAGGAGGGGAAGGAGAGCTGGGTTTGCCCGGTCTTTATCGAGACCTTCACCACACGGGTGATTTCCGCTATCGGATCCGGTCCGGTGGAATCCCTGATGAGCGCCATGACGCTTGTTAAAGCGTTTTTTGATATGTATCAGGATCATTTTATTGAAAAAACCGGCTGGGATTCCAGGGGGACGCCGGGCAAGCCGCCGGGATCCAGGCGGAAAGCACGGTCTCCGGCGGGGAAACAGGCCAAGATGTGAACAGGAGGTTCGCATGAAAAAATTTTCCAAAAAAGAAGCGTTTCAACACGGCTGGAAGGCCGTAAAAACCCGGATGGGCTTGTTTGTGGTTTTGATGCTGATCCTGGGGCTTCTCCAAATGGTAACGGATATTATGAATAAACAGGCCCATCTGCGGTGGGTTTCCCAGGATGATTTCCTGGGGGTCACCAGCCGGGCTGACCTATTATTCACTGATTTGATCCGAAACGGTTACATCACTCCGGGGGGCGTGATTTTGGACAAATTTACTGATATGCAAGATGTCCGTAATATGGTTTTAAGCCCGGAATTCGAGGAAAAAAGGATAGAAATCCTTCAGGTCTTTTTAAAGGCTTTGAGGACGGTCGCTCCTTCCCGGTATAAATTTTACGTTTTGGTGCTGGTGTTGTGGATTATTAAGCTGACGGCGCAAATCGGGGTGATAAAAGTTTTTTTTAAAATTTATGATAACGAGCCGGCTTCAGTCTCGGAGATATTCTCGTATGCGCATTTGTTTATCAAATATCTGCTGGCCTCGCTGCTGTACAGCCTGATCGTTCTGGCCGGCCTCGTGTTATTGGTTGTCCCCGGCCTGATTTGGAGCATGAAATATCAGATGTACGCTTTGCTGATCCTGGACAAGAATATGGGGATTAAAGAGTCGTTTAAAAAAAGCGCGGCATTGACCTCGGGAGCGAAGCTGCAGCTTTTTGTTTTTATGATTATAGTAATGTTTTTTAACCTGCTGGGGGCCATGGCCTTGTTTGTTGGTCTGTTGATCACGGTCCCGGTGAGCGTGATGGCCTATATTCATGTTTATCGGTCTTTGTTGTCTTCGGCTGATGCCGCCCCGGCTTAAATTTTCGGGCGGCGCGCGAGGGGAGAAGCGTGTGCCGTTAAGGGGAGTTCCCCAACTGATTGTAATCAGAAAAGATTTTTATAATAGACTTTATAAGCACGGAATTATATAGTAAGTCGGTGCTTGGGAATCGGGATGTTCGGGATTCCCTTCAAGGAGGCTTTCATGAAATGTCCGGTATGCCGGGATGCAATGGTGGTTCTTGAGTTGGCGGAAGTGGAAATCGATCATTGTTTGACCTGCGGAGGCATTTGGCTTGACGCCGGGGAGCTCGAATTGCTGTTAGACGCAGAAACCGAAAGAACGGCCGTTTTGCAGTCTTTCCGTCCGGCCGAGCCATTGACGGAAAAGCCCCGGCCATGCCCGATGTGTTTGAAGGATATGGAAAAAGTCCTCTGCGCGGGGCTCCGGGCTCCGGTGCGCCTGGACCGCTGTCGGGCGCAACACGGGATATGGTTTGACCGGGAAGAATTAACCGATGTCCTGTCGGCGGGCCATACAGGATTGGACAGCCGGGTTCTCCGGCTGTTGAAAGATATGTTTGGAAACAGTCAAACGAAGGAGGCATGACCATGATGGGCGTTTTGTTAATTTTCTTGGGCGGCGTATTGCTGGTTATTTTTTATGTCATCAATACGTATAACGTATTAGTGGGATTACGCAATCAGGTGAAGAACGCCTGGTCACAAATTGATGTTCAGCTAAAAAGAAGGTATGATCTTATACCCAATCTTATAGAAACCGCCAAGGGATACATGAAGCATGAGCGGGAGACTTTGGAAGCCATTGTGAACGCGCGGAGCCAGGCGATGAGTTCCCAGAGCATCGGGGATAAGGCCAAGGCCGAGGGCATGCTGAGCGACGCGGTGAGTAAATTTTTTGTGGTTGTGGAGAATTATCCGGACTTAAAAGCCAATCAGAATTTTCTCGCCTTGCAGGAAGAACTGACCTCAACGGAAAATAAAATCGCATTTGCTCGCCAGGCGTATAATGATCAGGCCCTCTTCTTTAATAATAAGATTGAGATGTTCCCGTCGAATATTGTCGCGGGAATACTGAATTTTACCAAGCAGGAATTTTTTGAGATACCGGAAGCGGAACGAGCGGCTCCTAAAGTGCAATTTTAAAAGGCGTTTTTATGATCCTCTGGGAACTGATAAGAGAGAACCAGCGTAGATCCTGGATTCTTTTCATAGCCATGGGGGGCTGCCTCTTGGCGCTGGGGTATGCCCTTGGTCTGGCTTGGATGCCGCATCAGGATGGCGGCGTTCTGGGCATGATGATCGCCGCTTTGGTTTGGTTTGTTATGTCCCTCATTAGTTATTTCTCGGGGGATTCCATATTGTTGTCCATGAGCGGCGCTAAGGAAGTGAACCGGAATGTTCATCCGCAGTTATTTAATATTGTCGAAGAAATGAAAATCGCGGCGAACCTGCCGGTGATGCCGCGTATTTATATTATCGACAGCCCGGCCTCCAACGCATTTGCGACTGGGCGCAGCCCGGAGAAAAGCGCTGTTGCCGTTACGGCGGGGTTGTTGTCCAGGCTCAACCGTGATGAACTGCAGGGCGTTATCGCGCATGAGATGTCTCATGTGGTGAATCGGGATGTCCTCTATATGACGTTTGCGGGGGTTCTTTTGGGGAGCATTGTGATGCTTTCGGAATTGTTTTTGCGGAGCCAGTACTACTCGCTTGGGTCCAGGAGATACCGGAGTTCTTCCCGGGACAATAACCAAGCCCAGGCGGTGATGATGGTCGTTGCCCTTGTTTTCGCGATTCTGGCCCCGATTTTGGCCCGTCTGTTTTATTTTTCTTTGTCACGGCGGAGGGAATACCTCGCGGACGCTTCGGCTGTGCGTTTGACCCGGTATCCGGAGGGGTTGGCGTCCGCCTTGGAAAAGATATCCCGTCCGGACACGGAGCTCGCGAGCGCCAATCGGGTCACGGCGTCGATGTATATTGTCAATCCTCTGAAATTATCCCAACGCCAGGTCGTTCATGCCTTCAGCACTCATCCCCCGGTTGAGGAACGCATTAAGATTTTACGTTCTATGATGAAGGGGGCGAATTATAAGCAGTATGCGGACGCTTTTTCAAAAGTGAAAGGAAATGCGTCCTTGATGCCGGCGTCGGCCCTGGCGGATTCCGAGCCGATCCCTCTTCGTTCCTCTTCAAGCCCGGCGGAAGACACCCGCTCTTCCAAACAAAAAGCCCGGGACCTGGGAGACTTGATGCGGGTTTTGAATGATTATATGTTTATACCGTGCGCCTGCGGCCTGAGGATCAAGATCCCGCCGGACTTTAACCGGCCGACGTTGGCCTGTCCTCGTTGCCGGCGGCAACACGATTTGCGTTCCGCCCGTCCGGAACCGGCTGGGTCGGGGGCGTGAGTCGCCGCGGGGCGGGAATCCTGGATCGGAATAACCTTTTTGGGAGATTTTTTATATAAAGGATCGGGTGGCAGGGAGAAGGAGGTTTTTATGAAAACGCGGTTTTTGTTTATGACTTTTTTGTTTCTCTTCGTGTCGTGTTCTAAACCGGGAATTTTTAAAGAAGACCCGGAGGCGCCTATGACCTATACGGAAAGCCGGGCTATGGGCGAATCAGCAGAAGCCCTGATCAGTTATTTAAAGAATCACCATCCGGATATCGTCAAGACATTAAATCCGCCGGCCGAACAACTCGCTCTGGACCGCTTTGAGAGGATGGTGGGGAGAAAGCTGCCCCAGGACTTCAGGGGGCTGTATTTGTTAATGAACGGGCAAAAAAAAGAAAACCTGCCGGCTTTATTGAATGGTTATGAATTGTTGTCATTGGAAGACATTGAAATCAACTGGAAAAAAATGAAGGCCACCTATGCTAACCGGGTTGACTTCCTGACGGCAGGGAAGGCTGATGGCCCCGTGCGGTCTTTTTGGTGGTATCCGATGTGGATTCCGTTTGCGAAAACAGTGTATGGCGATTATTATTGCCTGGATCTTTTCCCGACACGGAAAGGGAAAATCGGGCAGATCATCGAATTCCGGCAGGACAATGTTTTAAGACGGCACATGGGGTATAGTTTGAATGATTTTATCGGGGAATATGAAAAAGGACTGCAAACCGGAAAATATTATTGGGATCCGGAATATAAAATGTTCCTTAAGAAAAACTAAAATTAAGAGTCAGCCGTCGGATTTGTTCCCGTTGGTTTTTAACCCAGGCGGCTTTATCCCGCCCTTTCTCCAGTTTCTGCCCATGTCCGATCCGGCAACCGATTTTTTCCTCCTTTCCTGGCTTCGTTTATTGGCCTGCCGAGCTGGGTGGCAATGTTTAAAACGGCCGTTTCTTCAGAAGGAATTTGCTGGTTATAACCCATATTATGACGGCGCTGGCCAGAGAAAGTGCCCAGAATACGGGGGACTTAACAAACCGCAGCGACCCGAAATCCCTTTTGACTTCCGGTTCGACCTCCCCTCGCCTTTCTCCATGATGGTAGTAGTATTCCTGGGAAACATTCCCTTCCTTGTCAAAAATTTGTTCGATGCCATGTTTGTTCCCGTCGACATAAGTGACTTTAGATCTTAATTCCCCCGAGCCATAGTGTGTTTTGTATTCTCCTTCGTAAGGCGGATTTCGGCCCAATGCCGCCGTGACACCGAGGGAGACGAATATTAAAAAGGCTATTGCTGTTTTCATGCCGCGGGCCTGTTGGACGAAGATGATTTTGAAAAAATTTTTTTGTCCGATGTTTTCGAGAATATAATAATATTATTATACAATAGGAAAAATTTAATGAACATAAAGGATTTATCTTTATTCTGCCGCATCACGAATTTATTGTGTTTTTATTTTATTCATCAAGAATTCATAATATAATGAAAATTAATATTTTATTCAATGAGCATTTAGTTTACACGACCGAAGGGAGTGTAAACTAAATGCTCATTGATCCTGAGCGAGTGAGCCCAAGCGAACGAGCCGCAGGATGTTGCTTTTAATACACGACCGAAGGGAGTGTAAACTAAACATGCGAATTGATCCTTCAGCGAGTGAGCCCAAGCGAACGAGCCGCAGGATGTTG
>JAGOJP010000028.1:0-8032 GCA_017995055.1 Candidatus Omnitrophota bacterium | reverse complement strand
CCGCAGGATGTTGCTTTTAATACACGACCGAAGGGAGTGTAAACTAAACATGCGAATTGATCCTTCAGCGAGTGAGCCCAAGCGAACGAGCCGCAGGATGTTGCTTTTAATACACGACCGAAGGGAGCGTAAACTAAACATGCGAATTGATCCTTCAGCGAGTGAGCCAAAGCGAACGCGTTGAAGGATATTAGTTTCATGCCCCGCAGCTTGCTGCGATTCATTAAGTCCAGAGCTTGTTCTGGGGTTCATAACTTTGAATATAAATGTTTTACTATCCCCTTTTAAAAAGAGAGGTCATTTTATGAATAAGCATTCCCGTCGTATAACAATGATATTCTTATGTGGGGCGATTTTGACTTTGACTGTGGCTACGGGAGTTGGAGCGAAAGATAACGGAATGAGTTTGACCGAAAAGGTAGAAAACCTGCTTCGGAAATATGAAACCTTGCGCGAAGAGAATCAGGAGATTAAAGATACTCTTGAAGAGGCGGAGGGGCAGGTGGAATTGTATAAGGGGAAGTTTATAGAAGCGGAAGACCGGGTGGGGGTTCTTCAGAAACAGTTGGAGACGCGTACGCGGGAACTGCAAGAGGCGCAGACGGCGGTCAAAGATAAGGAAGGCGCCGTGATTCAGGAGGATGAGGAGCGGGCGGAGCTGGAAGAAACGATTGCTGAATTAAAAGAAGAGAGCCGGCGGCGGGAAGAAACGATCCAGGCGCTCGAGAAAAAACTCAGAGACACGGAAACCTCTCAGGACTCTCGGGCTGAAAAGACGGCCTTTGAAAGAGAGGCGGCCGCTCTTAAACAGGAGAACGAAAGACTCAAAGAGGAGATCCGGAGTCTTGAACAGAATTTGCAGCGGGCAGATACGGCTTTGAATGACAAGAGTTCTGCCGCTCAGTTGGCCTTGGAAAAAGAAATAAAAGAATTGAACGGGGAACTGCAGCTGAAAGGCGCGTTTATCCGCGACGGTGAATCTCAAATAGCATCCTTGAAGAATGAAAACGGCCGCCTGATGAAAGAGGCGGAGGATTTGCAGGCGCGTATTCAGGAGCTCACAGCCCGCCACGACAAAAAAGAAGACTCTGTGGCCAGGAAGATAGAGCTTGTCCGGGAACCGTTACAGAAGAAGATCAATGATTTGCAGGATCAGTTAGAGGCCCTGCAGGCGGAGGTCCCGCGAAAGATAGAGGAGGGCCGCCGGCCTTTATTGAGCGAGGTGGAAGATCTTAAGGACGAGAATGAGGCTTTAAAGAAGTCGATGGAAGAGAAGGTGAGCAGCGTGGAAGAGCCTTTGCAGAGAGAAAACGAAGAGTTGAAGGCGCGGCTGCGGGAGGTGGAAGAAAATCTTGCCAAGGAAACCCGCCGGACGGAGCAGTTAGTCGAAGAGAAAATCGGCGCGATAAAAAAACAGTTTGAGGGGACGGAAGCGTCTTTGGAAAAGAAAGACAGGGAAATCCTTTCTTTGAAAGCGGAGCTGGAGAAGGGCGGACAGCTCGCCGCTGCGGCGGAAGGAGAAAAACAAAAAGTCATCAAAGACGCGAAAGACCAGGAAAGAAATTTGCGTCAGCAGGTCGCGGCGCTGGAGAAAGACTTGAAAGCCGCCGAGAAAAAAGAATCCGCGAAGTCCGTTCGAGAAAAGGAAAATTTAAGGAAAGAGAATGCGGACCTGCAGGCCAAAATTCAGTCTTTAGAAAGCTCCATCCCTGAAAAAGTAGAGCAGGCCAAGAAGCCGCTGATGGAGAGAATTGATAGTTTGCTGGCGGATATGGAGCAGGCGCAAAAGAAAATGGACGCCGACCTTCAGCAGGCCCGGGAAGATTTAGAGGAGAAAGTGTCTGCCCTGGAAGAAGATTTGAGGCAGGAGCGTCAGAGCAAGAACGATAGCACAGCGGCTCAGGAAGATGCGTTACGTAAGACAATCGCAGAATTAGATCAGCAATTGAAAGAGGCGGATGCGGTTGCCGACGAGAAGGTGGCCGCAGCTCAAGCCCTGTTGCAGGATAAGATTGCCGCTTTGGAGCAGCAGCTGGCGGATCAGAAAGCGGCGTTGCCGGGACAGCTCAACCAGGCCAAGAGAGTTGCGGACGAAGAAGTGAAATTGCTGAAGGCCCAACTGAGAGAGAAAGACCTGACTCTTTCGGCCCAGGAAGAGTCCCTTAAAAAAAATTATGAGGTTAAGTTGCAGGGATGGCAGAAGGATTTGAAGTCGGCCCAGGATAAAATTAAAAACCAGGAAGCTGAAATCCGCGGGAAAGAAACGGCTTTGGAGCAAGCCACGCGGGAACTGGAAGCCGTTCGAGTCCGAAGCGAATCGTATCAGAAGGACATGGCCGCGCTTCGTGATCAGTTGAAGGACAAGGATCATCAGGCAGACCAGATTGTTCAAGAGCGGACGGCGAACTATCGGGCACGGATAGCCGAGATAGAAGGGGAATTGAAGAAAATCCGGGAAGACAGCGAGGCTAATTTAGCGGGTGTGATGGATAAAAACGAACAGGAAATGGAACGGCTGCGGGAACAGATGAAAGCCAAGGAAGACACCATATCGGAGCGGATTGCCCGGGCCAAACAGCCGTTGGAAGAAGAGATCCGGGGGCTTAACAAAGAGTTGCGGGCCAAGAAGAATGCTGGTCAAGAGGATAGTCAGGCCGCCCAGAAGCTCTTGGAAGATAGGATTAAAGAGTTGGAAGAGCAACTGCGGGAAACCGAGAAGGCCTTGAATCAACAAGTTGAGGAGGCGAAGGGACCTCTTGTAGAAAAAATCCGCTCGTTGGAAGAAGCGGTAAAAAGCGCCGGGGCCGCGGCTTCGGCGAAGGTGGAAAACGAGAAAGCGCCGCTCATGGAACAAATCCGGGTGTTGGAGGAAAAACTTTCGGAAAAGAACGCGCTTTGGCCGGACAAGATGGAAGCAGAAAAAGCCCCCTTGCGGGAGAGGATACAGGTCCTGGAAAATCGCCTTAAGGAAAAGGACCTTGAACTTAAAGTAAAGGTCGAGGAGGCGCAGTCCTCTTTAAATACGGAAATTGTAAAGTTGAAAGAAGAGCTGAACGCTACGCGGAAAGAGCATGAGGCTCGGTTGAAGGAAGAACAGCGCGCCCAGAAAGAGGTGTTTGAACAGATCAGGAAGGATTTCGAAGATTATAAGAAGTCCGAACCCGACAGGATCGCTGCGGCCAAACAGCCTTTAGAGGTGAAGATGGGAGAGTTGCAGAAGGATTTGAAAGAAGCGAAAAGCCGGAAAGATGAAACCCGGAAGGCCGCCCAGAAACCTCTGGAAGACAAGATCAAGGAACTCGAAGCCAGGTTAAAGGACCAGGAAGCCGGGTGGGCCGCGAAGGGCGAGCAGGCCAAAGCTCCGCTTGTCGAAAAAATTCAGGCTCTCGAGGACGATTTGAAAGAGCAGGCCTCTACCGTAGAAGCCAGGATTGAAGAAGCGAAAGCCCCGTTGCTGGAACAGGTTCAGGCTTTGGAGCAAAGACTTGCGGAAAAGGAATCCCTGTGGCCGCGGAAAGAGGATGAAGTCAAGGCTCCTTTGATGGAAGAGATTCAAATCCTTAAACAGCGTCTTGAAGAAAAGAATTCCGAAACAGACATCAGAATTGCCGAAGAACAGGCGGCGCTGAAAGAAAATATAGCGGTTTTGAAAGAAGATTTGCGTGCGGCCCGGGCTGATTCGGAAGCCAGGATTAAGGCCGAACAGGAAAATAGCCGCCAAGAGGTCGAAAAGATACAGCAGGAATTCAAGGCATACAAAGAGGCGGAACCGGAACGCATGGCTCAAGCCAGGCAGCCGTTGGAGAAGAAGATGGGAGAGCTGCAGAAAGATTTGAAAGAAGCGAAGAGCCGGAAGGATGAGGCCCGGAAAATCGTTCAGAAACCGCTGGAAGATAAGATCAAGGAGCTTGAGGCTAGGTTAAAGGATCAGGAATCCGAGTGGGCCGCGAAGGGCGAGCAGGCCCGGGTTCCGCTTGTTGAAAAAATTCAGGCGCTTGAGGACGCCTTGAAAGAGCAAGAAGCCGCCGTAGAATCCCGGATCGAAGAGGCGAAGGCGCCCTTGCTTGAGCAGGTGCAGGTTCTTGAGGGGAGTTTAAAGGAGAAGGAATCCGGGCTTGCCGCTCAAATTGAGGCCGCGCAAGTGCCCTTGAAAGAACAGATTAAAACTCTCGAGGAAGGGTTGCGGCAAAAGGAGGCCGACGCGGCTGCGACGGCAGAGGAGGCCCGTTTGGCCCGGGAAGAAGACCTGCGTTTGGCTCGGGCAGAAGCGGACGAGCGCCTGAAAGCGGAACAGGAGGCCAGTAAACTCGAGTTTGAAAAGCTTCAGAAGGAATTTGAAGATTATAAAAACAGTGTTGCAGACACAATGGCCAAGGATAATCACCCGCTGGAAGAGGCCATAGCGACTTTGCAGAATGATTTAAAAGAATCTCAGGCCGGGAAAGAAGAAGATATTAAACTCGCTAAAAAACCTTTGGAAGACCGGATTAAAGAACTTGAAAGGGATATCCGCAAAAGAGGCGCGGAAATTCAGGAAAAGGTCAAGGAAGGGCAGCGTCCTTTGGAGGAGAATATCGCCCTCTTAAAAAAGGACCTGGAAAATAAAGATAAGGAGTGGGGGGCTAAGATTGAGGAAGCAAAGTTTCCGTTGGAGGTCAAAGTCCGGGCTTTGGTGCAGAAGCTGGATGAGCGGGATGCTGCGATCTCTCGTGTGATAAAGAAAGCGAAAGCCCCTTTAGAGAAACAAATTGAATCTTTAACGGTACAATTGGAAGACACGAAGAAGACGGTGGCGCAGCAGGTGGCTCAGGCTCAGGCGCCGTTAGTTGAAAAGAATGAGGCGTTAAAGAAGCAGCTTGAGGAGATGCGGGCCGCAGTCTCCGGCCAAATCGCTGAAGCCAGTAAACCTCTGCAGGAAAAGATTGCTGTTCTTCAGGGCGAATTGGCTGCGGCAAAAAACGCTGTCTCCGGGAAAATCGAAGAAGTTAAAGCTCCCTTGCAGGAAAGAATTAATTATTTGCTTGAGAAAATGAAAACGGAAGAGGCTCTTTATAAAACCAGCATGAAGACCGATCAGGAAAAGTTTCAGGAAGAAAAGAATACGTGGGAAGTTCAACGGCAAGAGAGGGAAGGCGTGATTCAGGAGAAAGACCGGGAGATCAAACAGCTGGCGAAAGACAAAGAGGCCATGTTGAGGGAGCTTGAAATTGCCGGAGAGAAAAGTGCGAAGCTGAATGAGCTGGTGGAAAAAGCCCGCAGGGAGAGCCAGTCCATGCAATCCGGTCTTCCACAGAAAATCGCGGAGGCCCAGAAGCCGTTGCAGGAAAAAATCGTCGCGCTGGAAGAGGAAAAGCGGGCGTTGGAGGCTTCTTTCGCGGAAAAAAGCGTTAATATCCAATCCGGGCTGGAAGCCCAGATTCAGCAGTTGAAAGATGCGATAAAAGCGAAAGACGCCGGTCTTCCGGCTCTTATGGAAGAGGCCAAGAAACCGTTGCAGGCGGAAATAAGCAGATTGCAGGATGAGTTAAAAAACACCCATTCTTCTTTGCCGGAGGAAATTGTCAAGGCGAAGCGTCCTCTGGAAGAGAAGGTGGCGTCTCTGGAGCAGTCTTTGGTGGAAAAGGACCGGGGGCTTCAGAGGTATTTGAAGGAAAAAGATGATCTTAATAAAGAGCTTGTAGCCGTCTTAAAAGAGAAGACGACTTTAAATGAACGTGTGTTAACCCTTCAGAAAGACCTGACGGCTGTGCAGTCCCAATCCCAGAGCGGGGAAGCGCAAATTCGGAAAGACTATGCGCAGAAAATAGCAGATCTGCAGGCGGCTCTGGCGAAAGCCCAGCAGGCGCTTCCAGAGGCGGTGGCTTCGGCCAAACAGCCTTTTGTTGATAAGCTTGTCGGCTTGGAAGAGGCCCTGAAGACAAAAGAGGAAGAGCTGTCCCGCCGGGTCGCCGAAGCCCGGGAGCCCCTCGAGGCCAAGATCGTTTCTTTGGAGCGGCAATTGAAGGAGCAGGAAACATCTGGCTCACAGAATCTTGAACAGGCCCGGGCGCCGCTTTTGGCCCAAGTTGAAGAATTGACGAAAGCTTTAAAAGCCAAGGAGGCCTCGTCCCAGCAACAGGCCCGGGAGGCCCAGGTCCCCCTCGAGGAAGAAATCCAGAGGCTGAAAGCGGAACTGAAACAAAATAATCAGTCTTTGCCGAAACAGCTGCAGGATGTTCAGAAGCCGCTGGAACAGGAAATTGCGGCTTTAAAAAAGCAGATACAAGATAAAGATAAAGAATCGTCCCAGCAGGACGCTGCGTTGAGGAAATCCGAGGCCAGGCTTCAGCAGACATTGAATGAGTTGGCGGCCGTTCAAAAAACGGTTTCGGACCTGACCACGCAGAAGACTCAGGTGGAACAGCAGCTTCTGGAAAAGAGTAAATTCGTGCCTCAGTTGGTGGAGGACGCCAAGCGTCCGCTGGTTGATGAAATCAACCGCCTGAAAGAGGAAAACAAAGCGAAGGAGAACAGCGTGCCTCAGAAAATCGCGGAGGCCAGCCGTCCGTTGGAAGAAAAAATCCTTGCCCTGGAAAACAATCTGCGGCAGGCACAGGCGTCGGTAAAGACTCAAATCGAAGAAGCCCGCAAGCCCCTGGAGCAAAAAGTTGCCGCTTTGGAGAAACAGAATAAAGAAACCGAGGGCACGGTTAAAAGCAAACTGGCTGAGGCGAAGAAACCGCTGGAGTCCAGGATTAAAGCCTTGGAGGAAGAACTTAAGTCCGTCCAGAAACAGTCAGCCCAGCAGGTGGCGCAGGAAAAAAGTGCCTCCGATAAGAAGGTCGCCGATTTGCAGCAACAGCTCGGTGCGTTTCAAAAAACGACGCAGCAAAAGGAAACCGCTATTCAGGATATGGAGAAAGAGCTCGACCGTATTACAATCAGCCTGTCCGCCGTTCAGCAGGAGAACATCTTCTTGAATAACGAGCTGGCTGAAGCCAAGAAATCTCTTCAAACGATTCAAGGCGATCTGGAGAATAAATATTCCAGAAAACAGGGCGAACTGGAAGATAAAGTCAGTTTTCTTATGGGCGTTATTGACCAGAAAGACGCCCTTTTGCAGGAACAGGTTAATCTGGTGGCGGAGAAAGAAAAGCAGATTTCCGCGCTCACCCGGGAGGCCGATGACCTGGCAAAAGATTATTTTGCAATTCTCGATAAGAATGTATCTTTAAGCGAACGGCTTGAGAGGCTTGAGGAGCAACAAGGAGCCCCGGCCAGGTAACATGAACAGGATAAGGAGATTATGCAATATTCTGATTTAAGGCATAGGGCGGTCCCGTTCGTTTTTATAGTATGTCTAACGGGCCTCGGGGCCGGGGCCGCCTTGGCTGAAACCGAAGACGGGCAGCCTTTTTCATACCGCCGGGAATTGATCAACAGGGAGTTGTCTCAACAGGAAATGTTGGGCGTGGAATCCAGGGGCAACAACACGGGAGCGGCGGATAGGGCCTCTGCTTCTCTGCGCTCTCCCGGGGAGGCGGGGACAGCCGCGGCCGAAGGTTTCCAGGAAGCCGGACGAAAACCGCCTCGTATTTCCCTGGAAAGGGATAAGGCGGTTACGCAAGCTATGAACCGTGTTGAAATGGGGCTGGAGAGTTTTGGTTTCAATTACAATGAACCCAGCGTTATGAAAGATCGCGGGGTCCTGACGGGAGTTTATGGGATTTACACGCATTGGCTTTCGGACAACCGGCATATCAAGACGCTGAAAGACGCCTGGCGCGACAAACTGAAAGTTAATAAATTTTCTTTTGAAGGCCGTTTCGTCGGAGGGGACGTGAATTACAAGTCGGAGGAAACCGGGACGCGTGACGGGTTGAATTTTTATATGTTTGAACTCCGGGGGCTTTTGGCTTATGAGATGCCGATCATTCCCTCCGGGGCCATTACGCCGTTTTTCGGGGTGGGGTTCCGTTATCTTAAAGACGACGGAGGCGGCAAGGTCAGCTCAACGAATCATTGGTTTTATGACCGGGAAAGCCGGTATTTT
>JAGOJP010000135.1 GCA_017995055.1 Candidatus Omnitrophota bacterium | reverse complement strand
GGGTTATAAGAGCCGTTGTCCGTGTAGATCACGTCTCCGCTTTCATTGACCCACCGGTATTTCCACTGATTGGATCCCATGTCAATTTCGTTGGTATAAGGATTAACGAACTCTTCCTGGTCCGTCAGGGTGAGGAACATGTCGTTATGGATTTCCGCGTTGGTTTTTTGACGGTGAGTTACGATTTCCTGTTCGATGCGCTGAATTTCCTGTTGCGTGTTGAGAGCGATTTGCCCCCGCTGGATCTGCCCGCGGATTTCCCCGGACAACCATTGGGGATCGATTTTGACGGAATTTTGTATGATGCTAAACACGGCTTCCCATTTTTTAAATTCGTCCCGGGGGGCCCGCACCAAAACCGTTTCTTTATTTCCCCACATGCCCGCGCCGAGCTGCCCCCAGTTTTCAATGACGGTTACCATCTTTTCTTCATATTCTGTGCCTGCTTCCTGATACGTCATATCAGAGAGCGCGGCATCGTATTGAAATCCCATTTGAGAAAAAAATTGGTTGACCCGTTTTTGGTAGCTTCGGGCAACCTCTGTCAGTGCTTTGCTGCTGACGACGTTAACGTTCTGGGCCTGCGGATGAGCGTAGGGGAAGGCCATCTGCGTTATAAACTGTGACGCCGGCATGAGCGGATAAACCAGCATCCCGTTATAATTGCTTCCTGCCGGCAACAACCCCATTTGCCCGGCGGGAGAATACCTCGAGTCGAAATAGAGCATGTCCGGCAGCCAGCGCATCAACACCGTTCCGGCGGAATCTTTTTTAACCGTGAAGTCGAGTTTGGCCGCGATCGACTGGGCGGCTCCGCCCTGGCTTAAAGGATCTACCCGTAAAATCCCCCCGTCCGTTTGCCATCCTTTCGGGATGAGGAGAGAAAAAGCTTTTTCTCTCGGCTCGTAGACCCGGGTAAAAACGATGGTGTTCCCGGAGCCTTCGTCTGGAAGAGAAGAGGAGGACCGGGAGCAGGAAAAGGATGTGAGTAACATAGTGATTGATAAAAAAATGGGGATCAGGGGTTTCATGGAAGCTCCTAGGTTAGGATGGTAAGGAATATCCAATTTTATCGTATTTGAAGAAAAGTGTCCACACCTATGGCGTTATTATTAAAGGGTGGCCTGTCTTAGGCTTTGGGGAGTGGAGAATCTAGGATTTAACTTTATTTCTGAGTTGTTTTCATATATGATTTTATTCATTGGGGATTTCTATCAGGATACCGTCCTGATTTTTGTCCTCCGGGAATGATGTTCCCGCGGGATGCCGTGGCGGTTGCATTTTGGCGCAGATTATGATCTTATCCGTTATTTACTGGTTTTTTGCCGTGTCCCTCGCGGCCCTGGCGGTGGGGGGATCGCTCGTCGTGTACCATCAATACGAGCATTTGGACAACCGGCCTTTCTTTTGTGCTCTCGGGATGACCGCTTTTGCCGCAGCCGTCGCTTTTTTCCTGCCTCTGGATGTTTTTCCTTTCCGCATCCTGATTTGGCTGCTGTGTGCGTGGCTGGGGATGATCGGATTGGCCGCCATGGGCCGGGCCCTGTATGCCGGGGATGACGTCCCGCTGGTTCTGGTGGGGTTTGTCTGGGCGGTGGAAGCTGTGGCCGTCGGGACCCGGGGGGCGGTTATCATCAGGATTCTGGTGCATGGGGTGGTTCCCTGGTTGATCAGCGCGGCCCTGCTGTTGTTTATTGTGTTGACGGTCCGGGCCGTGTTCCGGAATCTGAACGGCAGAGAGGAGTCCCTGTCCGAAGAGGGATTTGTGATCCTGGCCGGAGGCGTGGCGGTGATAACCGCCGCCGGTATTTTTTTCCCCGGCGCGCTGGCGGTGTACAGGATAATGAGCCGGATGATTTTACTCTGGCTGACCTTATCCGGGTTGGTTCTTCTTTTGCAGGATGACCGGCAGAAACGCCTGATAGGGCTGGTGATGATAGGAGCGGCGTGTTGCGTCGCTCACTGGAATCCGTCTTTCTCTTTGGGAATTATCGCGCAGGTCCTTTCCTGGATTTTCGCGGGGCTGATGGTTTTAGGGGTCATCTTTTTAGGGCATTATTATATGGAGCAGGAAGACCTGTGTGAGGACGGGGAGAGCGTTATTCTGTTCTGCGGGCTGCCGTTGGCGGCTGTTGTCCTCCTGGGGGTGTGGCTGCCCGGGAGCGGCGCGTTTAAGTTTTTAATCCCACTCTTGTGCGCCTGGCTTTTTATGACAGGGAGCGTATTCTTTTTCAGAGGATTCCTGAATCACAACTGGATGGAAACATCAGCCGGGTTTTGTTTTTTTCAGGGCGCCTTTGCCGTGGCCCTGCAGCGTCATTATGTCCTGTTTTTATCGGCGCGGCTGGGCTGGGAGGGAAACGTGCCTGTATCCTGGCTGGTTTTTAACGCCGTTTTAGCCGCGTCTTTGTTTTTTATTTTTGCCGGGCTCTTGGGACGTAAAATGGCGTGCCGGATGCAGGCGTGGAATACAGAGAGAGAAAGGACCCTCCTGACGGAAAAGGCGGCGCGCCTAGACCCTTTCGGGTATCACGAACTCACGGAGTTGTCGCAAAATAATTTTGTCCGGGTTTGGGCCCGGGGAGTGGACATCACCGCAATCGATGTGCGCGTCGAGAACCAGACGCGGCGGGCGTTTAAAATACGGATCTCCGCCGGCACATGCTTTATCGGCACCGGCCGGTATCAGAACATGGCGGCCCGGCAGGAGGAGAAGTTTGCTTTGCCCGCGCTCGACGGATATTCCTGCCGCCTTCCGGTTGTGTGTGTCAATGCGGATCGCCCGATCCCTACTGAGAAGAACGCTTTCTTATCGGTGCGTCCCAGCCCCGCCGATTTGACGCGCTTCTTGGAAAGGAGCGCACGGGAGGACCCGATGGTGGCGCAGGCCGGGGCGTGGGCGCTGACCGACCACTATACCGCCGCGCAAATTCAGGCGAGGCTGAAAATGGGAGGCAGTGCGGCGGTCTCCGGGCAGGATATCCTGCGGGCGAAAAACCTTCTGGATGAGCTGGGTATCCGGCACCTCTTGTAAGGATTGTGTTAAAGTTTTTGAGGACATAGGCCCTTTCAGGGAATTTCCATGGAACAGAAGAGGAGGGGAGTTATGTTGTTAAAGATAATGGGATGGATGTGGGCTCTGGGCGGGGTCTGTTTTTTGTGGCAACCGGAGTGGCTGCGTTCCACGCTCAAGAAAAAAAGCATCAAAACTATGCGGGGTATTCTTTTTGGAATTATTATATTTGTGAGCGCCCTGTTTATTCAAGGCGCCTGGGGCGTCCCGGGGGTGCTTGCCAAAATAGTCGTGGTTTTTGGCGTTATCGGTGTTTTTAAAGCCTTCTTCGTGCTTAAGGCAAAAGCGGCAGAGATGGTCATTTCGTGGTTTGTGCGCCAGCCCGTCTGGGTTTTCCGTGCGGCCGCCGTCGTGCAGCTTTTGGTTGGAATTATTTTGTTAAACGTTCGGCCATAGGGAGGCGGAGACCGGGCATGATAAAAAGTTTTCGGCCCTCATCACAGCTTTATGAGGCATGTTCTATCCTGCATTCTTTCTTTTCTTCCCTGATCCTTGTGTTCGTGGTGGAACAACTGTCCAGGGTGCATTTCTTCACCCATCATTCCATGGCCGTGCTGGCCGAAATGCTTGTCCTCACCGGATTGAGAATATTCGTATACAGCGGTGTTTACACGACTCTTGTTGAACTGCGCTCCGGGGAGGAGATCCTGGTATCTTTTAAAAGATTCCTGCGTAATGCCCGGCGTTACTGGTATGTTTTTGCGGTCCTGGAACTGTTCCTGTTTTCGGTCAACCTGGCCTTGTTCGCGTATTTCCCTAATTCCACGCTTCTCCACCCTCATGTCGCGGTTCATGTTGATATTCTGCTGCAGTTTGTCTTTGCCTACACGGCCGTTTACCGGAAATATCTTGTCCCGATGCGTCTTGGGAGGAGGAGGACTCCTTTGCCCTTTCAGGAGGTTTTGACGGTCACCGGGTTGTTCGTAATGAACTTGGCGTTGCACTATTCGCTGGCGTTTTTTACCGGAGCGGATTCTTTCTGGGGGCGGGCCGGGAGTTGGGGGGGCGTCTGGCTTCAGCTTTTAACATTTATTTATATCTCAGGCTGTTTTTTGAACGGATATCCGGAAATACAGGAGCATTTTTCAAGGCGTAAAGAAATATATCTAGTGGCACCGACGGGAGGGTATGGTTTGATTTTCAATATATTCTTCCTTCTCTTTCGCCCGTATCCGCCTATTTTTATTATTCTTCAGGCGCTGACACCCAAAGGTTATCATTTTAGAGAATTTTTTCAGGTGATATGGCAGCCGCGTTATTACACGGCCGGGAAACTCGTCGCCATTCCCTGCGTCACACAAACAGCGCCGGAAGTGTATCATCTGGCTAGAAAATTTCGCGAGCAGGGATCGAAGGTCGTCCTGGGGGGCCCTCATGTTGCTTTTTTCCCGGAAGAGGCCCTGGGGTATTGCGACAGCATCGTGATCGGGGAGGTCGAAGGGGTTTGGAAGGACGTGATCCGTGATTATGAGAACGGGACCCTGCAGAAGAGGTATCAGGGCG
>JAGOJP010000027.1 GCA_017995055.1 Candidatus Omnitrophota bacterium | reverse complement strand
CAAGTTTAACAGCCTGACAGCTTCGGTTTTGAAGTCTTTTGGATATCGGCCTCGTTTACTCATCAGACACCTCCTATCGGTTATTGTACCCGATTTTTGGTGTCCGTTAAAGTGGGGTTATCTCAAGATGTCCCTGAAATCATAGAGCTTTTATTAGAAAAATTAGCCAGACAGAGGGAAGCGCCGCGCATTATCGTATTTATTACCGCTGGAATTAAGGTGGATGAGATAGAGGAAGGCTTTATAGAACATCTAATTAAAAAAATTCAGGTACGTTTGCCAAGTTTGAGAATTGTTAATCATATCCCGACACTCATTCAATTAAAGCGAGATAATCCCGAGGAGTTTTATAAAATGTACGTTAAAGATTCTCCTTATCATCATTTTTCCGCATACGGCAATCTTTCTATGGCAACGGTGTTGGCTGAACAGATTAATACAGAGTCAGCAGGGAGTGAGTAACGATTGTTCCCTGCAAGTAAAAGTAGCCCTGATTTGTTTGCCCTGGCGGTCTTGTGCGCAGGCGAAAGCAGGTGTTGGGGGATTTGCAGGATAAATAAATTTTTGAATCACCGGGGCTGCTTTTGCCCCTTTAAAGGATTTCCTCTGGCGGGTTGAAAAAGTTTAATTTCGATAATAAGATGAAATCATGGTATTATATAATATTTAACAACTTGGGTTACGGGCAGAAATTGTATCTTTGCCAGGTGGCTGGTTTCATAAAAACAGGGACGTTAAAAAGGAGGAGAAAATGAATTTTGTAAAAGAGTTTAAAGAGTTTGCCATGAAAGGCAATGTTGTGGACATGGCCGTTGGTATTATCATCGGTGGCGCATTTGGGAAAATAGTTTCATCGGTGGTCAATGATGTCATTATGCCTCCCGTTGGACTTTTATTGGGCGGAGTCAATTTTACGGATTTAAAAATCCCCTTAAAATCAGCTCAATTAGACGCGACGACAGGGGCTGTCTTAAAAGAAGCCGTTACGCTTAATTACGGCCAATTTTTGCAGACAACTGTTGATTTTATCATCCTGGCTTTCGCGATTTTTCTCATGGTTAAGGCCATGAATACGTTGAAAAAGAAAGAAACAACCGCTCCTGCAGCCCCGCCTGCGCCGACAAAAGAAGAGATATTATTAACTGAGATCCGGGATGCTTTAAGGATGAAACGTTAAAAGGGAGACAAGGAAGGCCACGCAACAAGTTTTAACAGGATCTTGTTACCCGTTACGACATAAACCCGTTGTGAGTCGCCGACTTATGACGGGTTTTTTTTGGGCTCCTGCCCGCAGGTTCGCATGGTGTGGGGAATTGTTGGCGCTGAACGGCCGTATGGCTGGGCCTTCAAGCTTGGGGGGCAAGAGTCCCCGTCTATTATAAGAGGGATTTTGGGATGACAGGAGATAAACAAAAGAATGTGTCCGGCGGGAAGGGATTTTGACTGGTCGCCGACGGGGACGCAACTTATATATGTCCAAGAAGGAATATGGGCCGTTGATGACGACGGCCGTAACGCCCGGTTGCTTCTCAGCGTAGGGGCTGATTTTTATCCCTGAAATCTTCAGTGGTCACCCGACGGGTCTAAGATCGCGTTTGTTTCCGGCCACGAGTCAACGGATGTGATGTTGCAGGCGATCTATCTCATGGATTCAACGGGTGCCAATTTAACGCGGGTTTCCGACTTTATGCGGATAGGCGGTCGTCTGGATTGGTCCCCGGATCAAAAGTATATGGTTTTTTTAGCTGAGGACGAGGATTATTTGAATCAGATATTCCGGCTTGATATTGATAAGTCTGAAATATTGCAGCTTACGTTGAGCGGTAATAATGCGAAGCCGGGCTTTTCTCCTCTCCTGGATGAGGCCTATACTCATGCGGTTCCGGAACCGGGAATGGTCTTGCTTTTGGGAATGGGCTTGGCAGGGGCTTTCCTGCGCCGAAAGACCGGCCGGTGAATCCGTCCCTTTTGGAGGAGAATCGAAAGAATATCCTTGCTTTCCGGAAAGGACATAACTCAGAGAGCCATTCCGATCCCATCATTCGTGCAACTCATAGCGGAAGAATGAGTTGCGTTTTATAGGCGTTTTTTATTTTTTTTGTAACTTTCCCCTGATGTCTGCGAATAATGGAATGAAAGGTTCAGCCAGCCCATGGAAAAGACCGACGAACAGATTCTAACCGAGTATATTTCCGGTGACAGAGAGGCCATTCGTATGATTTATGTGCGGTATAAAACCCGTCTTTTCAATTTTTGCCTGCGCTTATTGGGCAACCGGGCCGATGCGGAAGAAGTGACCGGGGATGTTTTTATGACGCTTATGACCGATTGTACCTATGATCCGGGAAGAAATATACGGTTCTCGACTTGGATATACACGGTGGCGCGTAATAAAAGCGTCAGCCGGATGCGCAAGCGAAAATATTTAACCCCCTTTTGGCACGGCCCGACCGGGCAGGACCGCTTTCAGGAATGGGATCCCCCTGACAGCCGGGATTTGTCCCGGGAGGAACTGGCGAAAAAGGAGTTAAGCGTTCTGGTGCTTAAGGCACTGGACAAGCTTCCTTTTGAGTACAAGGAGGCGATGGTTTTGCGGCAATACCATGGGATGAGTTACGAACAAATCAGCGTGATTCTTAACTGCTCCTTGGAAAAAGTGAAGATCCTGATTTTTCGGGCCAAGGAGCAGTTAAGAGTACAATTGGCTCCCTTCGTGAAGGAGGAGCGAATATGAACGATCAAGAACGGTTAAAAGAATTAATATCCCGATATATCGATGGCGAAGTCAGCGCGCAGGAAAGGGCGGAGGTGGAGACGCTGCTGCAAGAATCCGTGCCCGGGGCCGCTTATTATAAAGAATTATTGAAGCTCAAACAGGTGCTGAATGTGCTGCCTGAAGAGGATTTGTCCGGGGACATGGAGCGGGAAATCGTGAGCGCTATTGCCCGAGGGATGAAGGAGGGATCAGCGATGAAATGGAGTTCCTTTTATAAAGCCGGTATCGGCGGCGGGGTGGCGGTTATGCTGATTGCCGGGCTGTTATCTTTGCAGGTGTATGTCAAGCGTGGTATTCAGGGCCGTATCCGGAGTGCGACGGATGATATCGGAGAGCAGTATAGCCCGGGGAATACATCGGTGCGGTCGTATACGAGCCAGCCCCAGCAGTTGGCTCTCAGCAAAACCTCACAGTATGAACCTTATTATTTGGATACCGCTTACAACGTGAGTTCGGCGGACAGGAGGCGTGTCTCCGGAGCCCCCCGGAGTGAGGGACTGCCGTCGGATACATCGGAGACAGGGATGAGATTGGCGGAACAGGAATTCTGGGGTGAGGACAAAAAAGAGGAAGCGCCCCCGGAGGACTCCTGGCGGTATAATCCGGATTTCCATACCGAAGAGTATGACCGTATTTATGAGAATCCTTTCATGACGGTTACGGAAAATCCTTTGTCGACATTCTCCATTGACGTGGATACGGCCTCTTACAGCAACATCCGCCGGTTTTTAACCAAACGGCAGTTCCCTCCGGCAGACGCGGTCCGTATTGAAGAAATGGTGAATTATTTTTCCTACAATTATCCTCTGCCTCAAGGGGATGCCCCGTTCGCGATCACGATTAAGGGCGCGGCCTGCCCGTGGAATACGGCCCATCAGCTGGTTGGGATCGGGCTGCAGGGCAAGACCTATAATTCCGAAGAACTGCCGCCCAGCAACCTTGTGTTTCTGGTGGATGTGTCGGGGTCCATGGAACATCCGAATAAACTGCCGCTGTTAAAGTCATCGTTAAAGATGCTGGTCCGGCAGTTGGGCCAGGATGAGCGGGTTGCGATCGTGGTTTATGCCGGGGCGGCCGGCATGGTTCTGGATTCCACGCCCGGGAGCCATAAAGGGGAAATCCTTGCCGCTCTTGACCGCCTGCAAGCCGGCGGTTCGACGGCGGGCGGGGCGGGCATTCAACTCGCTTACGAGATCGCCCGGAAGAATTATATTCAAGGAGGCAACAACCGGGTGATTTTAGCGACCGACGGCGATTTTAACGTCGGGGTCAGCAGCAACGCCGAGCTTGTCCGGATGATAGAAGAGAAACGCCAAGACGGTATTTTTTTGACAGTTTTAGGCTTTGGGATGGGTAATTACAAAGACTCCAAGATGGAGCAGCTGGCTGACAAAGGCAATGGCAATTATTACTATATCGATACCGAAAAGGAAGCCCAAAAAGTGCTTGTCCATGAACTGGGGTCCACGCTCTTTACCATTGCCAAGGACGTAAAGATTCAGGTTGAGTTTAACCCGGGACAAGTGAAGGCCTACCGCCTGATCGGGTATGAGAACCGTATCCTGGCCAAGGAGGATTTTAATGACGATACCAAAGATGCCGGGGAGCTGGGCGCCGGGCACACGGTGACGGCCCTGTACGAAATTGTTCCGGCGGGGTCCCAGGAGTCTTTCCGCGGAGTGGATGCGTTGGTGTATCAGAAGACGCAGTCGGTGGACAGCGCGGACGTGATGACGGTCAAACTGCGGTATAAAGAGCCGGATGGAAACACGAGCCGGCTGATTCAGCAGGCGATTTCCACTGATGAAGTTGCGGCAGTTCCGGAAGGAGATTTTCAGTTTGCCGCCGCGGTTGCGGAGTTTGGGCTTCTCTTGCGGGATTCCCGGTATAAAGGCCAGGCCTCTTATCAGCAGGTGCTTCAGCAGGGCAGGGAGGCTTTAGGCCAGGACCCTTACGGATATCGGCAGGAGTTTTTAGATTTGGTGCGCCAGGCCGAGCAGCTTGACCGGCGGGTATTGAAATCAGCTGATGATTACGGCGGGGATGGGGAAGAAATCCCCGGAGAAGGTATTCAGTTTAAAAACCGGCGTTAAGGGTTGTTGTGCGTGTCCCCTATACGAGGTCCGAATCCCAATACTTGAACCATCTTTTAGCAAGTTTTTTATCCGGCGTCCGCCAGAGGGTGTTGTGCAGATCTTCGAGAAGCAGGGGATCATTCAAGATCATATCCGCATCTTTGGCCGTGATTTTTTCAGGATGACGGCTTCCCAGAATTTGTTTCTTGATGCGCTCGCGTTCCCGTTGGCGGACAGGGGTCGGTGTCTTGGGCCGTAGCAGTTTGACGCACAAAGTATGTATCAAAGGATCCGCTATCGCTGAGAGAAAATCGTCCCTTTCGGGATTGGTGATGGCTGATGACCGCGTAGCCGAATCTGCTAATTGGTTGAGGCGTTTGAGTTCCCCCGGGGGCTCGGTTTCCGTGGGCACGAGAAAAAGACCCCATTTCCTGAAAAGGCTCCCGCTTTCTTCATAACTCAAGAAGAGAGACAGGGGGGCCGCGACCACAAGCGGAATGACAATAGTTAATAACCATAAGAATAAGGAAGGATTGACCGCGTAGGTCATGACCGCCAACGCGAGCCCAATCAGAAGCCCGGGCCAGTGAGCTTTGAGGGAGGTGAATACCCCGATTTTTTTTTCATATCTGTTTTGGTGTTTCCATTCAATTTTTTTCCCGCGCAAGGTGAGAATGATAAACCATGTATGGGACAACATGCGGATGGGGGCGAGGAACACGGAAAATAACGTTTCCAGAAGGACGCTGAACATCAGTCTTAGGAATCCGCCGAATAAGCGCAGTTCCTGGCGGGAAATGATTAACCAGAGAATGCTTAAAATTTTAGGAAGGAAAAGAAACACTGTCGTCATTCCCAGGAGCCATATCGACAGGTTCCATTTTTGTTCGGGCCAATAGGGGAAAAGACTGGGTTGGTCGGTAAAATACACGGGCGTATGGAACGCATCGATAACGGCGTAAGCCGTGATGAGGAGTAAAGACGAAAACCAGAAAAAAGAAGAGAAGTAAAACATGTTGCCTAAAATGAAAAGAATCCGGTGCCCGAAGGAAAATCCGGGGAGCTTCAGAATCCTTAAATGCTGCAGATTCCCGCGGCACCAGCGTATATCGCGTTCGAACTCTGTCAGCAGATTGGGCGGCAATTCCTCATAACTATCGGCCAGTTGGTCAGTCAGCCATACCCCGTAACCGGACCGGCGCATCAGCGCGCTTTCCACAAAATCGTGGCTTAAAATCTCTCCTCCGAAGGGGGTGTGACCTTTGAGTCCCGGCAGGGCGCAAAATTTAATAAACGGTTCCAGGCGGATGATAGCGTTATGTCCCCAGTAGCTGGCATCGTCTAGCTGACAGAATTGCATTCCTGCCATCGCGAGGGGGCTGTATACGTGGCTTGCAAACTGGTTGATGCGGGAGAACAGTGTTTTTTGATTCATGCCCTTGGGCGCTGTTTGCAGGATGCCGATGTCGGGCCGCTGTTCCATCGCCTGAACCATCTGCAGGACGGCCGTCCCGCTTAATAAACTGTCCGCATCTAGAGTAATTATATATTTGTAAGAACGCCCCCAGCGCCGGCAAAAGTCGGCGATATTTCCGCTTTTTTTGTGGATCCGGTTCCTCCGGCGACGGTAGAAAATCCTTCCGAACCCGTCCACCTGGTGGCAAAATTCCATCCAGTTTACTTTTTCTTCCACTTGTTTTGAGGGGTCCGTGGTGTCGCTCAGGATGAAGAAATCGAAAGGTTTTAATTGCCCGGCTTTGGTCAGGGATTCGTAGATGGCCTGCAGGCTGGCGAAGATCCGGGACACGTTTTCGTTGTGGATAGGCATAACAAGGGCAGCACGGACATCCTGGGGGAGTGTGGCGGCCCCGTCTTTTATGGGGAAGCGCGGGCCTATTTTATCGCCGCCCCGCATGAGGGAGATAAAACCGAGTGTTCCCGTCCAGAAATTCAGCGCGATCCAACTAAATAATATCGTTGAAACAGTGAAAATGACGAGTTCGATCCGGCTTATCCCTTGAGGGAGCAGGATCGTGAACAGGAGGTACCCTGCAACGCCCGAGGAAAGCCCGGTCAAGGAAAACAATGCCGTCCGGCGCAAGAGACGGGAACGTTTCCAGGGTGAAGCCCCTGTGCGAGCGGGTGTAATCGTGCGGCGAAAGGCCATGGAGACACGGTTGAGAGGAGGCATGGGGTTGCTGAGGGCGAGGGCGTCAATTTGGGCTTGGGCGCTGAGATTTTCCCGTTGGGTGAGGGCGACGACGTCATTGATGGCCCGGTTCAGGAGGTCTGCAGGGTCGGGATTCTCCGGGAGCGGGCTTAAGCGCTGGATGATTTCTTTTGCGTAGCGGGAAACCAGGATTTCCGGCAGACGGAGCGCGCGCAGATATCCCTGCACCCGGCAGAGCACTTCAGGCATGGGATCGAATTTGTTTTTGGAATTTGTTTGTTGATTCATGAATTCAGACCTGTCTTAACGGTTTGCGAAGTCGCGCATACGTTGTCGCGTTTCAGGGAAGGAAGGAATAGTCCCACGTTTCCGACACCGGGGAGGTGCCTTTCATTAAGACGGCACGAAGATTAAGCGTCGGCCTTTGGCTCGGAATCATATCTTTGAGAGGATCCCTTTGCCCCCGGTGGAGCCGGAAGACCAGGCGCCAGCCTTGCGTGGCCTTGTTTTTGATGATTTGATAATTGAGGAGATCATACTCTCCGGTCACGTCGATCTGGGCCGTCAGACCCGCATCATCAGGCAGGGAGGGCAATTCTCCGTCGTTAAATTCCAGCAAAAACATTATCTCGTCATTATCTTTGTCCTGGACGATGCGCGTGTCCGTGACGTGCCCTACCGGGGGCCATGAGGGTGAGGCCTTAAACCAGCGCAGGACATATTCATATTCCGCGCGCTCTCCGTCTTTCAAGGGTTGGGCCGGCACCCAGAAGGCGTTGATATTGTCGTTGTATTCGTTGGTGGTTGGAATCTGCAGGAGTTCAACATGGCCTTTGCCCCACTTGTTCAGCGGTTGCACCCACACGCTGGGCCGTAAATCCGAACGCGTCTCCAAATCCTGGTAATGATCAAAATTCGTGTCGCGTTGAAGCACCGCAAAGCCGCAGGCATTGTCCGCGTTAAACGTGTCTATGTGCAGCCGTTTTGGATTAATGAAGGGCCGCCATGTCCATTCTCCGGATTCTGTTTGGATCAAAAGGCCGTCTGAATCATGCACCTCGGGACGAAAGTCCTTGCGGTCGGGTTGGGATTGATTTTCCCCAAAATAATACATGCTGGTGAGGGGCGCGAGACAGAGTTTTTCGATGCTGTGGCGGGCGAAGAGCACACAATGGACCGTTATGTTGGTTTCTGATCCCGGCTGTAAGGTGAACTGATAGGCCCCTGTCACGCTCGGGCTGTCCAAAAGGCCGTAAATGACGAGCGTGTCCTTGCCTTTGGGGGGGCGTTTAATCCAGAACTCTTTAAAATAAGGGAACTCTTCGCCCGAGGGCAGTCCTGTATCGACCGCCAGCCCGCGTGCCGAAATTCCATAGACCAGGTCTTTCGGGAGTCCCCGGAAATAACTGGCGCCCAGAAACGAAACCACTTCATCCCAGTAATCGGGTTTATTGAGCGGGTAGTGCACGCGGAAACCGGAGAAGGAAAGCCCCTGCAAATCCTCTTCCTGTATTTCGCTTTTGTCATAATGAAACAATTGGGGTGAAAACGGCACGGCCTGGATCCTTTTGTGGTCAATGATATTGACCTTTACGGGCCATTTAAAAAGAAAACCCATATGAAAGAATTGAATTTGAAAAGGCGTTTCGCTGTCTTTCCAGAGAGCGGCTTCTGGTTTGAACCGGATATCCCGCCATTGATTGTAACCCATGGTATCCAGTGAGGGGGGAAGTTTATGTCCCAGGGGGTCCTGAAACGGTTCTTGAGCCAATTGTTCGGCCTGTCCAATAATGGTTTTAAAAAACCGGCCAGGTTTCTCTTTGGCGTCGCTGAGGGTGCCATAAAACAGAAGGAACGCTCCGAGAATAAGGACCGTGTTGATTTTTAGAAAAATTCCAATTCCCAAACGGGAAGTCAGTTTTTTACCCGCCATGAAGACCTCCTGAAATACCGAATTTAGAAATTATACCGCAAAAAGGGCAAGTCAATATAAAAAATTTACGTAGATTTCGCCGATTCAACAGGCCGTCCCTCCCGCTGGAGACGTTTATGGGTTTGTCCGCCTTCGCTGAATACCCCGGGCCTATCTGGGGGGGGAGGTGAGAGGTTAACAAAGTCTTCTGGTTTGGGGAGGTTCGCACGGATGTTCAGACGTCAGATCCTTCCTCGAAGCGAAGGATTGATGTTTCCTAGGCCCATGGGCGCGGGGCTTCATGTTTTGCCCTCTGCGAAGAAATAAATTGCGGAGGAGAGGTTCTATGATCTATGATAGAAAGCGGCCGTAGGGGGGGATTAGCCGTAAGATACGAATTGGAAGAGGGCATCCGCATGAAGAATCACCGTTGTTGGCTTTGTCTGGATATCTTAAAGGTGTGAGGAAAAACAAGGAAAAGACAAGAGGAGGTGAGTTCTATGGGTTGCTGTGGATCAAACAAGAAAAAAGAAGACAAACAGAAAGACCAGTATAAATGCGAGCCGTGTGGCGCAACGGCGGATAAGCCGAAAGACTGTTGCGGGAAACCGATGAAAAAGGTGAAATAAGGCTGGGTTGCGGGGAGGCTACAGGATTTATCCTGTAGCCTTTTTTATCGTGGGGGATAATCCGGGGATTTGACCGAGTCCGTGAAGGATTCAAAATAACGAGGATGGGAGGGAGTGCGATGAAGCCTAGGATACTTGTTTTGTACTACAGTATGTACGGCAACACGTTCATGCTGGCAAAGTCGGTTTGTGAAGGGATCAGGGAAGGCGAGGGCGAAGCCGTTTTCCGTACGGTTCCGGAGTTGTTGCCCCCCCATGTCATGGATGATGAGCGTATTAAAAAAGCCAAACAGCTGCAAAAAGAGGTCCCTGTCGCGCGGTTGGAAGACCTGGAGAATATAGACGGCATTATCCTGGGGTCGCCGACCAGATTCGGGAATATGTGTTCACAGTTAAGGAATTTCTTGGATCAGACAGGCGGTTTATGGGGGAAAGGCGCTTTGATCGGCAAGCCGGCAGGAGTCTTCTGCTGTACGGCTTCTTTGCACGGAGGCCAGGAAACCACGCTTGTTTCCATGATGGTGACTTTGCTTCACCATGGTGCCGTTATCGTCGGTGTGCCGTATAGTGTAAAAGAATTAGGTGAGACGCAAAGAGGAGGCACACCGTATGGCCCGACAGCCGTTGTCGGCGCGATGTCGGATGAAGCCCCTGATGAAACGGAATTAAAAATCGCGAAAGCGTTTGGAAAGAGGCTCGCCCAGGTGGCTAAGAAACTTCAATAGAGGGTGAATTTCAGGCCGATTTAAAGTCGGATTATATTTTTCCCGTTTTCGCCCGACATCCTGGCCTGTCTGACAAAGATGCCAATTTGCCGCTGTCGCTATTGTTGTGCGAAGGGTTTCTGGGGTGGCATGGGGGAAAAAATGGGTTGGCAATCAGGGAAGGGGGTGTTACAATAGGTGAAATTTGAGAACCGTTTTCTGAGAGGGAAACGAATGCTACCTCCCCTATATCCTTGCCATCAAAGACGCCGCGGAATATTGAAAAATTCTCTTATATATGGTCAGACGAAAAGCCCGGGAAAATCATCTCCCGGGCTTTTGTGTCTGTGGGCGTTTGAGAGCACAGAATTCGCCAAGAAGCCCTACCCGCAATTTGCATCTCGGACCCGTTTTAAATTTAGTAACCGTAAAATAACATAATACCCGGGGGATCCTATGTCAAAAATTTTAATTGTGGATGATGATAATGATTTTTTGCAGGCCTGTGAAGCCGTCCTTTTGCAGGAGGGATACGAGGTCCAAAAGGCTTCTTGTGTCGCGGAAGCGGAACGGGTGATCAGTAAAACGAAATTCAATTTAGTTTTGCTTGATGTTATGATGGAAAACCCGGATGATGGCATATCGCTGGCGCACAAATTAAAAAAAACCAACGCGGATATCCCCATACTTATGTTGAGCGGGGTCAGTAAAATAACAGGGTACGAGTATAAATGCAGTGACATGTTGCCGTGTCTGGATTTTATTGAAAAGCCTATCACGCCGGACTTGTTGTTGAAGAAGGTCAAAGAAGCGTTGGCAAAGTAGAATTACTCAAGGGGGGCAATCATGATGGAACCTTTTTGTTCTTTAAAAAAGATAATCAAGAAAAACGGAAAAGAAATCGTGATCTGCGATGATGTGAGGTCATATCTTTTGGAAGCGTTGCAAGACATCCAGGAAAGGGAGGGATATATTTCGGATGAAAATATGCAGAAAATCGCCCAGGAATTTAATCTTCACCCCGTTGAAGTTTATTCCGTGGTTTCGTTTTACTCCTTCCTTTCAACAAAGAAAAAGGGGGCGCATGTTATCCGTGTCAGTCATTGTCAGCCCTGTAAGATGAAAGGCAGTGATGAAATCGTGCGGGCATTTGAAAAAGTCCTGGGTATCCGATGCGGAGAAACCACCCCTGACGGCAAATATACCCTTGAGAAAACCAGTTGCATAGGGATGTGCGACAAAGCTCCGGCGATCATGGTTGACGGGAACTTGTTGGGCCCTGTGGCCGTGCAGGATATAAAGAATATTTTAAATCAGATAAACGCTTAAGAAGAAGGAGTTTCCAACTATGGGTAAAAGACAAGGCCCGGTGATTTTTAGCGACATTCATCCTTGGGAGGGTTTAAATAAGGCCTTAACCATGTCCAGGGCGGATGTCATCGAAGAAGTAAGAGCCTCAAACCTGAAAGGGCGGGGCGGCGCAGGTTTCCCGACGGGAGTAAAATGGAATCTTGCGGCGGCCGCCCAGTCGGAGCACAAATATATCGTGTGCAATGCCGATGAAGGGGAACCCGGAACGTTCAAGGACAGGATTTTGCTGACAGAAGCCCTCCCTTTGGTTTTAGAGGGAATCATCATTGCCGGATACGCTATCGGAGCCCGGAAGGCGTATATATATTTAAGAGGGGAATATGCAAGTTTTAAGAAAGGCATGGAAGATCAAATCGCGGATTTGAGAAAACAGGGTTATCTGGGAGAGAAAATACAGGGAAAAGAAAATTTCAACTTGGATATTGAAATTAAGATCGGCGCCGGCGCGTATGTCTGCGGTGAAGAAACCGCGCTTATTGAGTCTATGGAAGGCCAGAGGGGCGAGCCGCGCAACAGGCCGCCGTTCCCGGTGAATACGGGATTTTTAGGTTATCCTACGGTCGTTAATAATGTGGAAACTCTGGCGGTCATCCCTCACGTCATCGCGAAAGGCGCGGACTGGTTTAAGAAAATAGGCACGGAAAAGTCGTCCGGTTCAAAGATATTGAGCGTTTCGGGTGATTGCAAAAAACCCGGGGTCTATGAAGTCCCTTTTGGCACCTCGGTGAAGGAAATACTGGATTTGGCCGGTGCCGAAGAAACAAAAGCCGTTCAAATAGGCGGGGCTTCGGGAACGTGTATCGGGAAGAAGGATTTTAACCGGAAGATCGCCTTTGAGGACATCCCCACGGGCGGGTCTGTTATTATTTTTAATAAGACCAGGAACATGGTCGAGACGGTCGAAAATTTCCTGGAATTTTTTCAGGAGGAATCCTGCGGGCAATGCACGCCTTGCCGGGAGGGCATTCCTGTGCTTATAGAGGGCGTGAGGAAAATTAAAAAAGGGGAATGTGCTGCTGATTATTTGAAAGATCTGTTTTCCCTGTCGGAAACCATGCAATGCGCTTCCAAATGCGGTTTGGGCCAATCCGCGCCCAACGCTTTTCTGGCTGTTATGGATACGTTTAAAGAGGATTACTCAATAAAAGAGTAAAACCGAAGAGGGGAGTTTGATATGGATAAAGAACCATTTTCCAAAGAAACATCAAGAGCGCCCATCAGCCAGCGTTCCCGGGATATTGGCGCTATCGATGAAACAGCGATCGGCGGGACCATTAAAGTCGTTATTGATGATATTGAGGTGACCGTCCCTGTCGGGGCCACGATCCTCCAGGCCGCGAAAAAGGTGAATATAAGAATACCCACCCTGTGTCATCACGATGACCTGTGCTTGGCCGGCGTCTGCCGCGTTTGTGTCGTGGAGGTCGAAGGCCAGCGGACCCTGCAGGCGGCCTGTAGCTATCCCATTTTTAACTCGATAAAAGTCCGGACCTATTCTCCCCGGGTCCGAAGAGCGCGTAAAAACATCATTCACCTTCTTTTAAAGAACCATTATGGAGAGTGTTATACCTGTAAAAAGAACGGGAGCTGCGAATTGCAGGATTTGGCGGACGAATATGGCGTTGAGGAATATAAATTCGGGCACACCACCCAGCCCCGGTACCGCATAGACGATTCGAGTTATTCCGTTGTGCGCGATATGGACAAGTGCATTCTCTGCAAACGCTGCGTCCGCACGTGCATTGATTTGCAGGAAGTCGGTGTTCTGGAATCTGTGCACAGAGGCGCCGAAACCAAGATCGCCACCTACCTCGATAAGCCGATGAAAGAGGTTGTATGCATCAACTGCGGCCAATGTATTAACCGCTGCCCGACCGGGGCGTTGCGTGAAAAGACCGATGTTGAAAAAGTCTGGGAAGCGATAGATGATCCGGAGAAGCACGTCATTATCCAGACGGCGCCCGCTCCCCGGGCGGCCATCGGGGAAGAATTCGGCCTTCCCGCCGGGACTTCGGTAACCAGGAAACTGAATACCGCCCTCAAGCGCATGGGGTTTGATAAGGTTTTCGACACGAATTTCACGGCCGATCTTACGATTATGGAGGAGGGGACCGAGCTCCTTTTGCGCCTGAAAAAAGTCCTGGTGGACAAGGATGCGTCTGTTAAGCTGCCGCAGTTCACGTCGTGTTCTCCGGGATGGGTCAAATTTATTGAACATTTTTATCCGGAAAAACTGGACTATGTTTCCACGGCCAAAAGTCCGCAGCAGATGTTCGGGGCTATTGTAAAAACATGGTATGCCGAGCGCAACAAGATCGATCCTTCTAAAATCGTCAGTGTCTCCCTGATGCCTTGCACGGCGAAAAAATTCGAATGTCAGCGTCCCGAAATGAATGACTCGGGGTTAGTCGACGTGGATTTTTCCATCACCACCCGCGAACTGGCCAAGATGATCAAGGAAGCCGGGATAGACCTGCCGAACCTGCCGGCCTCTGATTTCGATGATCCCTTGGGTATAGGGTCGGGCGCGGCTTTGATATTCGGGGCGACCGGGGGCGTTATGGAAGCGGCCATAAGAACAGCGTATGAAATCGTGACGGGAGAAGAGGTCCCGTTTAATAATTTAAACGTGACGCCTGTGCGCGGCATGGACGGCATACGAAAAGCCGAACTCCCGATCCAGAAAGCCGTTGACAGCTGGAAATTCCTGGAAGGGGCCACGCTGAAGGTCATGGTCGCTCACGGAACCGCGAATGCCAAAAAAGTCATGGAAATGTTATGCCGCGGGGAATTGGATGATTATCACTTTATCGAGATCATGGCGTGCCCCGGAGGATGCCTGGGCGGGGGAGGACAGCCTATGCCAACGACTCCTGAAATCCGCGAGGCCAGAGCCCGGGCGATTTACCATGAGGACGAGACGTTAACTTATAGAAAATCCCATGATAACCCTGTTGTTAAAAAAATTTATGAGGATTTTCTTACGGAAGGACCGTGCGGGACATTAAGCCATAAGCTGTTGCATACAACGTATCTTAAACGGGGCCATACAATAAACGAACAGCAGGCCAAGATGAATGCGCAGGAGGTGAAACCCGCGAGTGCGCATCATTGAAGGGAAAAAAGGATTCTTGATTTTGTAGAGAATAATTGTTAAAATTGACCCGTCTACCTGCGGTGAGGAAATGCATATCTGACCTTTCAGGGTAGGAGGGAATTTTAATCTTTAATCCCATTCCTGCCCTCAAAACCGAGGGTGGGAATGGGATTGTTTTTTGGGAGGATACGCTATGGATCGCAGAGTCGGTTTTGTCGGTGTCATTATTGATGACAGAAAAAAGTCATCACAGCAGGTGAACCACATTTTGTCGGAGTTCGGTGACTTGATCATTGCCCGGACCGGAATCCCTTATAAAGACAAGGATTGTTGTGTCGTGACGCTGGTCGTGAATGCGACGACAGACGAAGTCGGGGCCTTGACCGGAAAACTCGGGAATATAGAGGGTGTTTCCGTTAAGTCCGCGTTAAGTAGAAAGTAAACACAGCCATGGAGTGCAGAACAGAATGCGATATCCTGGGGGCTTGGAGGCTCTTGAATATGTCGGGCGCAATACGGCTCAAGGCCGTCCAGCCGGGGTCGTCCATTATGCCCGGGAAAGCCAACCCTGTGATCCTGGAACACGCTGTCCAGGCGTGCCTGAAGGCGGGGGTATAGAGAGCATGGAAAAAACACCTAAATCTTTGCGGCTGCATATTGGCGTCTTCGGCCGCACCAACGTGGGCAAGTCGAGCTTTGTGAATATGGTGTCCGGGCAGGATGTGTCTATCACCAGCGCTATCCCGGGAACCACAACGGATGTCGTGGAAAAGGGGATGGAGCTCCTGCCCGTGGGACCGGTTGTGTTTTTAGATACCGCCGGTATTGATGACAATTCGAGCTTGGCTGAAAAAAGGATAGATAAGACCAATAAAATATTTAACAGGGCGGACGTTGTCTGCCTTGTTCTTGAGCCCGGCACCTGGGGGCACTTTGAGGAATACGTCCTGGAGAAGGCCGGCGCGGCGGGTGTGCCGGTCATCGGGGTTATTAATAAAATAGATTGCGGTTTTCCCGATAAAGATTTTGTTGATAAGGTTGTCTCAAAAACCCGGGGATGTCTTTCGGTGTCCAGCACGTCGAAAGACAAGCGGGAGAGGTATATCGATGAATTTAAGCGGCACCTCATTGGCGTGTGCCCCGAAGACTTTTTAAACCCGCCGGCGCTGATATCGGACCTTGTCCCGGCGGGCCAGGCCGCGATCCTTATCGTTCCCATCGACCTGCAGGCTCCGAAGGGCCGGCTGATTCTTCCCCAGGTGCAGACGATCCGGGACGCGCTTGACGGGGATGCCATGACGTTAGTCGTGAAAGAAAGAGAGTACAGCCATGCGCTTTCGATTTTAAAAGAGCCGCCGGCTTTGGTCGTATGTGATTCGCAGGTTGTGTTGAAAATGGTGGCGGAGACCCCTCCGGACATAAAATGCACGACGTTCTCCACCCTTTTTTCCCGCTACAAAGGGGATATTCTTGAGTGCGTCAAGGGTGTTTGCGCGATCGACCGGCTCCGGCCCGGGGATAAAGTCCTGATCGCGGAAAGCTGCAGCCATCACCCGATTGAAGACGATATCGGACGGGTCAAAATCCCCCGGTGGCTCCGGCAGTATTTAGGGCATGATCTAGAAATAGATATCTATTCGGGGCAGGATTTCCCGGAGGATTTGGTGAAATACAAACTCATCATTCATTGCGGGGGGTGTATGACGAACCGCAGGGAAATGCTGTACAGGATCAACCGTGCGAAAGAATTCGGCGTCCCGATAACCAATTACGGAATTTGCATATCGTTTTTGCGGGGTGTGTTAAAAAGAATATTGTCGCCGTTTCCGGCCGCCCTGGATTGTTTCGAGCACAATAATTCCGGGAAAGAGGTCTTATGAACGTAAAAAGAACAGATTTAAAGGAATGGATCAAGAGCCGTATCCGTCCGGACGACATTGAAAAGTATATGCCGGCCGGGAAAAATTTCATCGACACCGGGCTGATTGAGGCGGCTTTAGAAAGGAATAAGAATCCGGAGAAGCAAAGAATCCGTGATATTATGGCGAAATCTATGGCCATAGAGACGCTCACTCTTGACGAGACAGCCGCCCTCTTGCACGTAAAAGATGGCGATCTCATGGAGGAAATGCGTGAAACAGCGCTTAAGGTCAAGATTAAAGTTTATGATAACCGTATCGTGACTTTTGCCCCGCTTTATCTGGGAAACAAATGTGTCAACAATTGTTTTTACTGCGGGTTCCGGAGTGAAAATGCCTCGGCCAAACGCCGCGTGCTCACCAGGGATGAAATACGCAAAGAAGTCGAGGTCCTGGCCGGCACCATAGGACATAAACGCCTTATCGCTGTTTATGGAGAACATCCCGAGTCCGGCATTGATTATATGGTGGATTCATTAAAAACGATTTATGATGTCAGGGTCAAGACCCGTCAGGGTTTTGGCCAGATACGCAGAGTCAATGTAAATGCCGCCCCCATGCCCGTGGAAGAGCTGGTTAAACTCCGGGAGGCGGGGATAGGAACGTATCAGGTCTTTCAGGAAACCTATCATCAGGAAACTTACCGGAAGCTTCATCCGCGCAACACGGTCAAAGGGGATTATAACTGGCGTTTATACACCATGCACCGGGCTTTTGAAGCCGGGATTGACGATGTCGGGATAGGGGTGTTGTTTGGGCTTTATAACTGGCGTTTTGAAATTGTGGCCCTTGTCGCGCATGCTCTAGAGCTTGAGAAAAGATTTGGCATCGGGCCGCATACTGTTTCTTTCCCCAGGCTTGAACCGGCGGATGGTGTTTTGTTTTCGGCCCATTCGCCTTATGCGGTCAGGGATAACGATTTCAAGCATCTTATGGTGGCTGTCCGCTTGAGCATCCCTTATACCGGCATGATCATTACCGCCAGAGAGAGTGCGGAAATGCGCCGGAACGCTTTCTTGTACGGCTGCACCCAGACAGACGCGTCATCCTGCATAGGGATCGGGGGGTACGCGGAAGGGCTGCCTGCCCAGGAAGGAAACCGTCAGCAATTTATTTTAGGCGATACCCGTTCCCTGGACGAGGTTATTCGCGAATATGCGCACATGGGTTATATCACTTCTTTTTGTACCGCGGGTTACCGTTGCGGCCGTACGGGAGAATGCATCATGAATTTGCTCAAGAGCGGACAGGAAGGCATGTTTTGTAAATTAAATGCGGTCCTGACGTTCAGGGAATGGCTTGACGATTTTGCCTCCCCCGAGACAAAAGAGGCGGGGGAGAGGGTTATCGAAAAGGAACTGAATGAAATCCAAAAAAAGCATCCGGACTTGTATGCGCCGCTGATAAAGAAATATGAAGAAATAAAGAAAGGCGAAAGGGACTTGTATTTTTAAGGATGGAAGCGAAACAACCGTTGGTTTTTACTTTTTAAAGGGGGATCTATGGGGCAAAATGTTGAAAAATATTCACATAAAGTTATTCAAAAAATAAGATTCCGTATTCCTGATGTCCCGGGGGCTTTGGGCCGCCTGGCCGCGGAACTGGGGAATTGCAGCGTCATTATGGGGGATATCACCACGGTGGACGTTACCTCCAATTACATTACCCGTGATATTACGACGTTTTTCGATAATGAGGAGCATTTCAGGAAAACCCTGTCCAGATTAAAAACTTTAAAAGGTTATAAGATACTTTTAATAGAGGACGAGGTCTTAGCCCGGCATAGGGGCGGGAAGATCGTGGTCGCGCCGCGCGTGGAAATCAACACGTTAAGCGACCTGCGTATGATTTACACGCCGGGAGTCGCCCAGGTATGCACGCACATTTTAAATCATCCGGCCAGCGCTTTGGAATATACTTCCATAGGGAATACGGTCTGTATCGCGACAAACGGCTCGGCTGTTTTAGGATTGGGCGATATTGGGGTTCTGCCGGCCATGCCCGTTATGGAGGGGAAATCGATCATCCTGAAGAAGATGGGGAATGTCAGCTGTGTCCCCATTCTTATTGATAGCGACAGCGCTGACGTTATCGTCAACACGCTTCATTCCTTGTCCCGCACGTTCAGCGTGATCATGATCGAAGACATTAAGGCCCCGTTATGTTTTGAAGTGGAAGAGCGGCTGAAGAAAATGCTTAAGATCCCTGTTTTTCATGACGATCAGCACGGGACCGCCACGGTCATTCTGGCCGCTCTGATTAAGGCCCTGCGTATGACGGGAAAGAAGAAGGAGGATGTCCGGGTTGTGATCAACGGGGCGGGGGCGGCCGCCATCGCTTCCTGCAAGATGCTGCTGCAGTATGGATTTAAGGATATGGTGATGTGCGACCGTGCCGGCGCGATATACGCAGGCCGCCGGGAAGGCATGAATCCGTATAAAAAGGAAATTTCACTCCTGACCAACAGGCAGAAGGAAAAAGGTTCCTTGGCTGATGTCATGAAAGAGAAGGATATTTTTATCGGGTTGTCGTCCCCGGGGCTGGTCACAGGCGAGATGGTTAAAATGATGAACAGAAAGCCGATTGTCTTCGCCCTGGCGAATCCGGTGCCGGAAATCTGGCCGAAAGACGCGCTGGAAGCGGGCGCGGCCATCGCTGTCGACGGCCGGACGATTAATAACGCTCTGGCTTTTCCCGGCCTTATCCGCGGCACCCTGGATGCCCGCGCGTCCGACATTAATTACGCCATGAAATTCAGCGCCGCGGAAACCCTGGCTTCTCTCGCCCGAAAACATGTCGTGCCGAATTTTATGAACATGAACGTCCATGAGAAAGTCGCCTCGGCGGTAAAACAGGCCGCGTTCAAGTGAGCCGTGATAGGTGTTTAAGGTTTATATCATGTTGACAGGAGGGCGAATGTAATATAAAATTCAGACATAAAGGAGTGTAACACAAAATAATACCTCTGTTCCCCGTAAAATAATTTTCCCCAACAGTACAATGGAACTATCCCCAGATAAGTTTCATGAAGTCCGTTTTTATGCAATCGGCCTCCGCCAGTGGTATAAGCCGTGTCAGGCCGTTTTTACAGACATTTCATTAACCTTCCTCGATAGGATCATATCCTAATTATCATAGAAAATTAAACACATCTTTGAAAGGAGTCAAAAACCATGCTGAACTCCTCACCTTCCTGTCGTTCAATCTTAGGCTTTTTTACCCGGTATTTTAGAATGAGGCAGTTGTATACAGGTCTGTTTGTGTTGGTTTTGGCCATGGTATTAATGGGGGCTGGACGGGACGCCTGGTCGCAGGAATATGATGTCACCTGGACGGATTTAGTAGGAGTGACGGCGAATGGGAATACGATTACAAAGACGACGACGGCATATGAATGGGATAGTGGAGCGGTATCCGTGACCACATTTGGAGGAAACGGCGGGGTCGATTTTACGGTTTCCGATCTCTATAAATATGTTATGTGCGGACTGACAGATGAAAATGTGGATGCGGGTTATACAAGTATTGATTATGCGATATACCCATATAAGGGGACGCTTTATGTTTTTGAGAATGGAGTCAGCCGGGGCACATTTGGTTCCTATCAGATAGGGGACCGTTTTAGAGTGGAACGGGAAGGGAGTACAGTTATTTATAAACATAATAGTATTACTTTTTATACGAGTTCTGTTGCTTCTAACGGCACCCTCATGGTGGATGGTTCAATGAGGCATACCGGGGCCGCAATCGTTGATGCCAAGATCATCAGTGTGACCCCAAGTGTTCCGGATGCTGTGACAGATTTGAATTTTTTGAATAATATTGATGGGGAAGTGGAGTTGTCTTGGAGTGAGCCTGCTAATAACGGCGCTGCCATTACAGAATATGAGGTGCAGTACGGGACAGTCGCAAGCGGGAACTTTAATTTTGTTTATTCTGATGATAATCAGCCGGGTGCGACAATTACTGGGTTAACAAACGGTGAACAATATCAATTCAGAGTGGTGGCCAAAAATACTTATGGTACATCTGGTTTTTCCAATATTATTACGGTGACTCCCATTGTTGGCTTTGATGTCACCTGGACGGATTTAGTAGGAGTGACGGCGAATGGGAATACGATTACAAAGACGACGACGGCATATGAATGGGATAGTGGAGCGGTATCCGTGACCACATTTGGAGGAGACGGCGGGGTTGACTTTACGGTTTCCGATCTTTATAAATATGTTATGTGCGGACTGACAGATGAAAATGTGGATGCGGGTTATACAAGTATTGATTATGCGATATACCCATATAAGGGGACGCTTTATGTTTTTGAGAATGGAGTCAGCCGGGGCACATTTGGTTCCTATCAGATAGGGGACCGTTTTAGAGTGGAACGGGAAGGGAGTACAGTTATTTATAAACATAATAGTATTACTTTTTATACGAGTTCTGTTGCTTCTAACGGCACCCTCATGGTGGATGGTTCAATGAGGCATACCGGGGCCGCAATCGTTGATGCCAGGCTATTTGGTGTCGTTTTGGGAGTCCCAGGACCGATCAATGACCTTGCGGCGCAACCCGCTTATAAGAAAGCGACTTTGTCCTGGAGTGCGCCAGCCAACAACGGTGCGCCTATAATCAGCTATTCAGTTCAATATGGAACAGTTGCTTCGGGACAATTTGACCACACTATTAACAATATAATGGAAGAGAATGTTACTGTTTCAGAATTGACTCCTGGTGTGGAATATCAGTTTCGTGTTATTTCTGAAAACAGTTATGGCACATCCGGTTTCTCGAATGTCGCTACCGCAGAGATTCATCTGGGCACCCATGTTTCGGGAACGATCTCCGAAAGCCAGACGTGGACTCTGGAGGAGAGCCCGTATATCATTGTGGGCTCGACCTATTTTGCTGAAGGTGTTGCAGAGTTGACCATTGAGCCGGGGGTGCAGGTTTTGTTTGACGGGTATTATGCTCTGACCGGGGTTATATACGCGGAAGGGACCCCGGGAAACCCGATTGTTTTTACGTCTAATGCCGAGAATCCGCAACCGGGGGACTGGGTACGCATTGAGTTGAGAAGAAATAGTATTGTGCGGAACACGGTTGTTGAATATGCGGATATCGGGCTGTATGACGCGGAGCCGACTTATACGCCAACGTTGGAGTATAATTTGGTTCGTAATAATCTTGAGGGGCTTGATTTCGCACAGGGTTATCCGATTGCCCGATATAACACAATTGTGAATAATAGTTATGGAATTCGCCTTCAAGGTAACATGTCGAGTTATCCCATAGGGCATTATAATCTGAATTTGCTTTACAATAATTCCGCAATGAATTTTCGTGCTAATGTTGGTGCGGGAATCGTTGTTGATGCAGAAAATAATTGGTGGGGGACATTGGATGAATATGAGATAGAAGATAGTATTTTTGATAGCAATGATCTCTGGGTCATTCATGTGGTCGTTGATTATGTCCCTTACCTGGGTGATCCTTTAACTGGTGATATCACCAAAACAACGGTTGATTATTTAAGTTATACCGGCATTGCCAACGTGGAGTTTAACTTGGGGCATGTGTATAAAGGCGGCCGGAATATTAACGGCGTTTTCGGCCAGGGTTGGCAGTT
>JAGOJP010000026.1 GCA_017995055.1 Candidatus Omnitrophota bacterium | reverse complement strand
CACCGCGAACAAAAGCGCCGTCCAGAAAGAAACATCCCTGCGCCGCGACAATTCATAAACGATCTGATATACAAGCCAGATCCCGGCGGCGTGAATAAGAAGGGAAACCAGATGCTAGCCGAAAACCGCCTCTCCCCACAATTGATAATTGACCGCATGCCAGAGGGTTTTAAGCGGGGAATACACGCCGGGCTGCCCGTCCGGGGGGATATACCCCACAAAAAAACGGGGGACATTGCGCAGGTCACGGATCAGCGGCCAATGGGTGATAAAATCAAAATCGTCCAGGACAAACTGATTGCCGAAAATATTACTGAAAGACAGAAACGTCAGGACAAAAATAAAAACCAATCCCGCCGCCTTTTGCTGAAACAGCCGGCCCCACCCCCGCGCGGGAGCGGCCGAGGTTTCTTTGTTTTTCCCCCTGGCCTTTTTCATGCCCGACTCAATTCTTTGCCTAACTATAATTTTAATAAACCAATTCCCTCAATATAGTATCAAATGGATAAAGAATTTCCAGTTTGATATTCTTAATGATTTATTAATAATATTCCAAGGTGTTGTATATTTATAAAAAACCTTTGAGTTAGAGATCCTTTGTCGGACACGCACCTCCCCGAAGCCTTGACCGGACTGGACAAAGCATTCCGGCCAACTTCTTAACTGTTGTACATGCCGAAAAACACTATATCCCCTCCTTGACCATGCCTCTATCTCATTGCGGTTCATCCCCACACACGTGGGGAACATATTATTATAGCAGAATTAGCTGCCTCTTTCTGCGGTTCATCCCCACACACGTGGGGAACATCAGCCTTGAGCCTTCCAGAGCCGATTTTAGGGCGGTTCATCCCCACACACGTGGGGAACATCTCAGCCCACAATAGTATAATGCGTGCAATCGCGGTTCATCCCCACACACGTGGGGAACATTTCAGGCAGATAATTGACATAATCATATTCAGCGGTTCATCCCCACACACGTGGGGAACATCCCGGCCTGCCGTTTGGCGCGGCCTCCGCTCCCGGTTCATCCCCACACACGTGGGGAACATTAATTATAACCGCTCACAATAAAATTTCCAATCGGTTCATCCCCACACACGTGGGGAACATAAATCAGCACACCGTTTGGCCTGATCATCGGTCGGTTCATCCCCACACACGTGGGGAACATAACTATTAATTGCAAGGGAAGCCAAAATATGGCGGTTCATCCCCACACACGTGGGGAACATCATGTCCATAATATTCGTTCATGGTTTTGTTCCGGTTCATCCCCACACACGTGGGGAACATTTATTAATTTAAATTAGTTAAAAGATATTCCCCGGTTCATCCCCACACACGTGGGGAACATGTTGTTAGTTTTACCCTCTGTTTATCCTATCCCGGTTCATCCCCACACACGTGGGGAACATAATTCCTGTTATAGGTCAGCGTCGGCTTGATACGGTTCATCCCCACACACGTGGGGAACATAATTCCTGTTATAGGTCAGCGTCGGCTTGATACGGTTCATCCCCACACACGTGGGGAACATCGCCCAATTTCTCACATCTGTCTGTGTCGTACCGGTTCATCCCCACACACGTGGGGAACATGTTAATTTTTCCGCCTGTTTTATTGTCATTGTCGGTTCATCCCCACACACGTGGGGAACATGACCTTGAACAAAAGAAAGGAAAGATCAATGTCGGTTCATCCCCACACACGTGGGGAACATATAGTCGAATTGAGGGCGCAGAACATTAAGAACGGTTCATCCCCACACACGTGGGGAACATTAATCCTAACTCGGCACACCTCAGAGCTTGATCGGTTCATCCCCACACACGTGGGGAACATTTAAAGAATGAACATAGCAAGATTACAATTTCCGGTTCATCCCCACACACGTGGGGAACATACACTATTGTTGGCGAAGGTCAGGCAATATATCGGTTCATCCCCACACACGTGGGGAACATGGAATGGCAGAGAGTTTCGAGTTTAAATTAACCGGTTCATCCCCACACACGTGGGGAACATTTCTCGATTGGTCTGATGATGATCCTGTTCCTCGGTTCATCCCCACACACGTGGGGAACATTATGTCGGGCTGGATTTGTCAGGCACCACAGACGGTTCATCCCCACACACGTGGGGAACATAGCGCAAATTTAAGCATGACGGCAATCCGTGCCGGTTCATCCCCACACACGTGGGGAACATATAAATTTTTATTATCGAATGGAAAATTTTATCGGTTCATCCCCACACACGTGGGGAACATCCTATATGAAAAAATTTTATCCAGTAAAAAACGCGGTTCATCCCCACACACGTGGGGAACATTTCAAGGTCGATTAACAGATATCCGGCTTCTGCGGTTCATCCCCACACACGTGGGGAACATAATTTTGTATTTTTCCGTTGCAATCCCTAAGACGGTTCATCCCCACACACGTGGGGAACATGGATGTGTATTTTCCTTTTGATATTTTGTTTACGGTTCATCCCCACACACGTGGGGAACATTATCATTTTGAGACCATAAAATACGAAGAATACGGTTCATCCCCACACACGTGGGGAACATACTTCTATTTGCTTCTTTAAGGCCTGCCAGAACGATTTTTAAATAAAAAATCCTTTGGTAGCCCCAATTTAGCACTACCAAAACAATCAAACATCTTCTAATCCTTCATTGTCCACCATGTAATCCGCACCCTCCTCCGGAAGAAAAGAAACCAACTTCAAGCCATCATAGTCAACCGGGATGCGCCGGTTCTGCCCATATGTCATAAATTCAAAACCCGACTCAACGGGAGAATCCCACATCATCACGGCATTTCCTTCTTCAATTCCTTTGACAACATGAGACCATATCATCTCTCTCACCTTAACAGAATACACACCTACATAAACACCCGCCCGAACCTCCAGCAACCACACCGCCAATCGGCCGCGCAAACGAGGCGGCGCATTTTCAAGAACGATGACCATCATCGGCTAATCCTTCCTTTTCAGGAATCGCCGGCGGCAGAGCATCTTCAGGCGGCTCCGGCTTTTCTATTCCTCCCGCGGCAAGAACTTCTTCAATCATCGGGATAATCCGTTGTAACAGCCGGCTACTTCTAAACACCTCTCGGCAGGCATGACGGACAGACTGTTCAGGATTATCCGGTTTCTTTGAAGCGATCTGAAACGCTAAAGGCACAACGGTTTCAAACTTGAGCAAATCCGCAATATCATAAACAAATGAAAGCGGCTTGCCTGTATGAAGAAACCCTATCGCAGGCGCATATCCAGCCGCAAGAACCGCTGATTCTGTTATCCCATATAGACACGCGGTCGCAGAACTCAAACACCGGTTGGGCATATCCCCTGCGTCCCAATTCTCTGTGTCATATTCCCGATATTTCCAGGGCACTCCGAAACGTTTCGCGAAAAGCTTATACATCTGCCGCACCCGAGCTCCCTCAATCCCTCGCAATTGATTAATACTACGCTTGCTTGGCGGCTCATCCCCAAACCTAATACGATACATTTGTTTAATAACTTTAAGCCTCGTGTCTTCATTGAGAGCAAGTTTGGCCTGATATAGTAAACGGTCTGCCCTTGCACCTCCGGGTTGACCGGCAGAGTAAAGCCGCACACCTCCATCGCCAATCCAACAAATTAAACAACCCACCCGTCCCGCCAGTGCCACTGCCGCATGAGAGATGCGCGTTCCCGGCTCAAGCATCAAACACGACACTCCGCCTACGGGAATATGCGTCCGCACGCCATTGACATCCACCACCACAAATGCACCATCCAGGACATCAAGGTTACCTTTCTCAACATATACAAGCGAAACGCGCTCTTTGATGGTGATAGGAGACAGCTTCGGCAATAGAGGATTGTTGCCGGTGCTCATGATTTCCTCACCAACATTAAACCACAACCAAAACCCTTGCCGGGTCCTAATCCTTCAAAAAGCACGTTTCTAAAAACGTGTTCATCCAAAACTTGAAGCATCCCGGAAAAATCGACGGTACTATAACGGACAAACATCCCACCCTTTTTCTTTAAAAATTGACTTTGCCGATATCCTTCTGCTCGTGTCATTAAGACTTGGAATCCTTTCTTCTCACTCCGCTCTTTAAGCCAAATCAAACACGCCTCTGTTACAAGTTCAGCCAATGATTTACTTTCCTTTTTTCCATTATCATTTTCTAATCGAATTTTATGTTTCCTGTCCATCACCACATCATGACGCTTTCCATCCCGCTTACGGGTTGGATTAACGCGCAAAGCAAAACCAAGTCGCATATCTTTTTTTACCTTAGGGTCATAGTCTTTGCTCTCAATATTCCACAAGTCATGTCGATCCTCCGGTCTGCGTTTTGAAACAGTGTAAACAACCGGATATTTTCCTAAGGATTCCATCCGATACAAAAAATCTCTTTCCCGGTCTGGTTTGTCCCCAAATAAATCCCAAACAGCCTGATGAAGGGAATATTCGTTATTAAAAATATCCCAAAACTTATTTGTTTGCCGGGCATCTTCTTTTAATGTTATTCTGCTAATATACATCTCTTCCTCCTCATGGAACTGAAGCATAATATTCCTTCCTAATATCAAATTGCCAACGAATTCTGGATAAAGGAGTATCTCTCCGTTCAAATTTTTTTTCTTCCGCTAAGCCGGCACTGTCTATTTTTTCCCAGTAAAGGATCTTATTCCCGAGAGGCCAATTATGTCCTGAAATCATGTTTAAATCAACAAACTGACTTTTCTGAAATGCCTCCAGCAAAGAAGCGGCAGGCACAATCTGAGGTTGAAGCCCCAGCGCCAAGGGGCATGATTTCCGGCCTAAATAAAGGGTGAATACCGGGGCACCAAGCCGCTCTTGTATCTCTTCCACAGGGCACGATCCCGATTTTTTTTCCCATAAAGCTATGGTATAAATCGCGTCTGTACGGTAATCACGTGTTGACAAGATGGTCTTTAACTCATGTTTTTGCCCTCGCACCACTTCCTCCCTGCGGCTGGCATACCTCTCTCTGCCGGGAGGAACCTGTACCGTATGATAGTCAGACAGCGGTCTCCCCATATCCTCAACCAATACTGAAAAACCATAACTATCTGCTAACGCGACATGTTTTTTATCCTCATCTCTTTTGATGCCTAGCGCAGCTGCCACCAAACCTAAAACCGCAGACTTTGTAGGATGCGGGAAACTAGGCCGCATTTCTCCAACGGCAATGTCCCCCCAAGAACACAACGGACCATAAAGACGAAATAATAAATAATTTTTCATTTTTCACCGCACGATCGAACGCAAAATTGGACAAGATCCTCCAATGTTCCAGTTGGTTTTACCGTATCCACTTCTTTAAACAAAGTATCTTCACATCCATAAGCTTTACCGAGCCGATCACGTGTTTCGCGTAATGCGTCAAGGGCATTCTTGAGAATATCCTCCCCTTTCACCGGCTTTAAGAAAGCGACAGCCAGCGAACGTGGCTGTTTATTTGTTTTCTCTGCCAAGATATACGAAGCATAGGCCCGCGAGGCAAAACTATTCTGTTTGCCCGTTGGTGCCACGGTCGCTGCTGTCTCAACCAGTGCCTTAATCGCTTTTTCCGCCAGCTCTTCATTGCCTCCCAAATTCCCTATTAACAAATCATAATCAACACAGATATACAAATAAAATAATCCCGCTCCAAATTCGGCCTCCCCAATATAAGCGGAACCCGCATGTTCTTCCAGGGTATTGAGATCATCAACAGCGCTGAAGTAATCGTCTTCCACCGCTGTTTTGTGTACCGTAAAAGCATGCGCAACCTGAACAGCGGCCTCAGTATTAGCCCACGGATTATCTGCCAGCATCCGGCCAAACATGGAAATATCAGCCGCTGAATGATTTTTCCTTAATATTTTTAAGTCGTCCTCTGTTGGGTCAATTTTATCTTTTACCAGCTTCACAACCAAGGTATCTATGGCAGAAATTTCTTCTGGTGAAAAATGCGCCAGCTGTTCAATCTCAAAACTATTCCCCTTACACTTACCAAAAATCCCGGCAATGGCCGCCGCCCATTCTTGGGCCTTCTTTTCAGAAACACCATTTTTCAAAAACTGTTCATAAATTTTCTTGCCCATCTCCTTTGTTCGAATACCAATATGCCCGGCCAACGCTTCTTCAAAAGTTTCCGATGTCCGCCACGCCCGCTTAAGACTTTGGGAGGACACCCTCAGGCGCTGAACACCGCCAACTATTGCGGTCTTAGGCCGCCCTAAATCGTCCCGGTTTAAATTCGACGGCCCATAATTGGTCAACAAATGAAGCTGAATGAAATTACCCATAATGTTCCTCCTCCTTATTGTTCTTTTTCCGGAGCCTTCTCATAATATTTATATGCTAATTCCTTTTTGGTCTTTTGATTCCACCAGTATACAGTCTTGGCAAGACTGTATATATCTACAGTATTTCCTAAAAGATGAAGAATTCTCCTCATAAAGTTGTACATTTCTTCCCGTTCGTCGATCTTTAAAAGACGCCGAAACCGTAAACCGCTGACTTTCGCCTTCTTATCGCCTTCCGCCATTTGTTCAGCAAGGGTTGTGCCGGAATTATTTTCCTTCACATGTGCGCACAACCCTGCCACACAGGCGAGCGCCTCCCGGTCTTTAAGACGCAACCGATGATAAAGCTGGTGATACACCGGGATAAAAACCACCTCGTCTGGATTCCTCGCACGGCGTAACCTCGCACGGTCACCCCGCTGGTTATCTAATTCCTCCCACCACTCAAACAATATTTTTCCCGACTCATCCCCGGGATCGAATAACCTTTCAAAACATCTTGTCTCCATAGATCCTCCTCTCTAATCTGAATGAAACCCTATTTGTTTTTTCGGTTTCTCTTCTGGCGGCTGCATTAGCTTGCGGATCGCCTGGAAAATGGACTAAATTTCAATGTCATGTTTCTCAAGCTTTCCTTCCAATTCTTTAAGCTTATACGACAAATCCTTATGTAAGGCCAAGACCCCTCTCAAACGGACAAAGACTCGCATAACGGCAATATTAACCTGAATAGCACGCTTACTCTTAAGCACACTGGAAAGCATGCCAACACCCTGTTCGGTAAAGACATACGGCAGTTGAGGGGAAAATTTCATGGTTTTAAGGTGGTCACAAATTGTGACCACCTTGTCTTTTCTTCTTTCGACAATTGAAACATAAAGTCTTCAGGGAATCTCTCTTTATTGCGCTTAACCGTTTGATTTAGCACTTTTGTGGGCACGCCGTATAATTCAGCCAAATCCCTATCAATCATAACCTTATGCCCACGTATCATCAGGATCTTTTTTTCTATCGCTGTTTCCATAATTGCTTCTTTCATCCTCTGCCTCCTTCCCGTTATTCCGCAACTTTACAATCATTCCGGCACTTGAAATCACAAATTATGATTTCAAACGTCCTTCCCCGCCTCTTGAATTATAGGCAACCCCAAAATATCTTGCTTCACTTTTTTGCCTCGGATTATTCCCATCAATTTGTTTCTAGCCTGCGCAACCCTTTTAACATTGACTTCATCAATCATCTCGGACTGGGATACCTCATCAAATATCTGTTCTGCTTTGCGAACTATGCACTTGTGCCATTCTTGCTTAATAGACGTTCCGTCATTACCGGCAACCACCCTCTCGCGCATCCGGGCGATGATCCGATAAAAGTCCGCCTCTGTTTCCTGCCAAAACCTTTGAGTAATGGAACTCAGCTTGTTAACATCTACCTTTAGCGCATCCTTTATCGCATAACGCAGACTGCTTGCCAAGGAATCTGCCGCCTTAATCAAAGTCGCTATTTCAGCTTCGTATATCTCCCGCTTGATCTTGTCTTCAATAATCACAACCGGCATAATACCTTCATACCAACAACACGCCTTCATATTGTTCATATCATATCCAAAAGTCCACAAACGAAAACTATATAATTTCCGATCAAAAGTTTGATTAACGATTTTCGCTGCCTGTCTGCTCCCATCTAAAATAGTTTGAATATAACCCAACCAATACTTATACCCAATATATTCATGTTGATGCATCGGGAGAAGTTCTTCCTTTACATCACGGTAGTAAGGTGTTAAAGGATGCAAAATACTCTTATACATAACACCATAGGGTTTAGTTAAATATTTATTAACAATAACATCCGAATTATTACATAGATCACATTCGCCTGCTCTATCTTCAAAAAGAAGACGTATCCTCCTGGGCATGGACCAATAAATTTGAACAGGGTTGACATCTAAAGCTGTTGTACTCTGATCTTTATCGCTTACTCGTGTCGCGCCACACCACGGGAACTTATCTTTAACTTCGACTCTTGATTTATCAGCCAAATCTTCAAATCCATCTTTATCCAATACGTTATTCCATATCGTCTGCCAAAAATCCTCTTCAAGAATAATGGTCGTTACCGGACCACCTCCTCGCAATCCCACTCTGTTTCCCTTGCCACCTGCTGGCGAATTTGTTTGTAAAGTGAACAAGGCTTGGGCTGCGCAAGGTAGACAGAGCTTGTTAATTTTGCCCCCTTTAATAAAATGATCTGTATTAAATTTTAAAGCTTGCTCTCCGGGAGCGTCCAAAAATAATTTTTCAATTGTTTGTTCCGTATATCTGGTTTCTTTTTCCAACTCTAAATCCTGCATGAACCGCGGCGGAGGAGTTTGTTGATCCCATTTCTGCCGTGGGTCATCATCCAGAAAAAACGCAAAAGCGACTTCCTCAAACTTCTGTTTCAATAATTCCGGAGAAGGCGGACTGTCCCGCCACTCTCTCCACTCTTTCTTGCTGTTTGGTGCGCATGTGGTTTGTAAAAGCCCAATTAAAAACTGCATTAAAGCCCCGTTAAAGTCAGGGCGCACTGATGCCAACTCAAGAATCGGGTCATTGATCAAATTCTCCGTAACCTGCCAAGGAGCGATCTTTTCGGTTTTCCCGTCTTTATGTCGGACCGGAATCCATGCATCATAAATCAAATTCATATCAATCCCCTTCCTGTTCAATCCGCAAGCCGTACTTACGGGTATAATAAACTTTGACTCTCTGGCCCTGTCCGTTTCTGGCAAGGCCTTCAAAACCATCTTTGACTTCACGCAACGGAATCACCACACAATATTTTCCTTTGTCCGACATGGTCTCTTTTGCTTGTGCAATGACTTCCTGATCAGCATCATCTTCCGTAGCAACCAAAGAACGATAAATAGAAACTTCGGAAAGCAACCAATCATTATTATAATATGGAACCAACCTATCTTCTTGCCTACGAGCTAAACGAACTGTTATAGTCGGCTCACCAACACGCGTCGGGACATTGTCATCATTCGGCCAGGAGAGCATATCCGCCATGTATCCATTGCTGATCCTAAGCCCGTTGTATTGGGCCAAACTTGACTTGGCCCGGGCATTACCGTCAGCTTTATTTTCTTGATATTGTAAGGACGTCGGGATTTCTTCTTGATTCTCTTCCCCATACACATATTCAATCATTTCACGGGAGTCGGCCGGCATCCGGAAGGCCTTATGCTGAACCAACCATTGGGCGGTTAACCATAATTGACCGTGATGTTCATAAACTTTTGATGCTCTCGGGAAAACAGTAGAATACCAGTCTCGTTTAACAGCCCCCCTCATTTCCGGCATATAAACAGCCATTTCCTGTAAACCGCGTTCCTCAATCTTCGCTGGATTCCCCAACCTGTCTCTATGATGCCGGCAAAGCCTCCCCGCACGCTGAATAATAAGATCAATCGGCGCAAGATCAGTTACCATAAAATCAAAATCCAAATCAAGTGATTGTTCCGCCACTTGAGTAGCTACTACTAGTTTACCCCGCCGGTCTTGTGCCGAACTTTTTGGCCCAAAGTTACCGACCACGTTTTGTTCTATAGCAAGCCTGTCCCCTAAAGCAAAACGGGCATGAAACAGCGTTATATTTCCTTCATCGGTTATATCCGCTGCCAAAGAATAAGCATCAGTAGCATCTTGAACAGTATTCCGAATCCAGCATACACTTTTCCCTTTCTGAAGGGCTGATTCAATCAGACTTATAACATTTTTTACATCATGAAGTTCTATTACCTTGATATTCTTATGCAAGTATTCTGGGGAAGATACCGAGAAACCAAGACTTCCTGTTCTGGAAATCTGTGTGATCAAAGGATACTCATTCCTTATGTCTATCGAAATATCCGATTGCATCCCTTGAGCAAAGGCTTCGATAAGTTTTTTCCGTAAAGCCTTTGGAAGAGTCGCTGAAAGTAAAATGGCATGCCCCTGCCTGGCGGCATGAAATTCCAAGAGATTACATAACAATCTGTTTGTATATGAATCATAAGCATGGACTTCATCAATGATAAGAACTTTACGAAACAAACCCAAAAGCCTTAATGCCTGATGCCGCACGGGGAGAATTCCCAACAATGCCTGGTCAATGGTTCCCACCCCGACATTAGCTAAAAACGCCTTTTTCCGATTATCAAACAACCACCCTTGGGCCTCCTGCCCAGCACTTTCTTCATCTTTTGTATATCTCTGCTCATTACTCTCCTTTTCTACTGCCAAATACTGTTTGCTCTTGCTGTGTGCTAATATCAACGAAGGATCTGAATCCGGAGCGTATAACTCCTTATAAACCGCCTCAACCCGATCATGCATTGCATTAGCTGTTGCCATAGTGGGAAGCCCAAAATAAAATCCATCTGTTTCTCCCGCCGCCATGAGCCGATGGGCCAAAACAAGAGCGGCCTCCGTTTTTCCTGAACCGGTTAAATCTTCAATAATAAATAATTTTGGCCCTAAAGGGATAACAATCTGTTCAATTATAGTCTGCACTGGCGATAAGACAGGAATAGAAGGAAATAACTGTTTTGTGGATTTATTTTTCGCTACCGGTAACGGGAATAGGCCGCTTGATTGAATAGCTTTTCGTGCCGAAGGCAAAGCAATTTCCTGCCAATAATCTTGCAGTGATAACGGATCTTGATGATATTTGAACCACGCTTCGTTTGAGCCAATCCAATCAGCAAGTACAATAAGGCCAGCGAGATCCCAGGAAACAACTTTTAAAAACCTTTCTTCTTTTTCAACCAAACAATCAAAATCATATTGACCAAACAAACTTTTTACCTCTGATATATACTTTAATGCGTCTCTAACACCATCAGGAGAAAAACGACAAATGAGCGGGGAAGAAAACAACTCGTTTTTAGGGGGGCGGCCATGATGCCCAGCAGAAGCTGCTAACCAACAATCTAAAACGTCTAAAAAAACATTTTTTTGTGCATTAAAAATTACTTGTACATAATCGCATAGAAACCGATAACCTAAGGACCAATGCTTGTCAGAATAAACGGCAAAAGATTTTTTGTTATTTAAAATCTTATATAAATCGGGACATAAATTCTGAAATCCTTCGGCGAACTTCCCAATATCATGAACCGCACATAAAAATGCAAAACTCTCCAGGAAACATCCCTTTCTGACGCTCAATTTTTCACAAAAATAGTTTAAAAAAGGACAAACTTTAAGTAATTCAATGCCTACCGCTGCGACATCCAAAGAATGATATGCCAAGAGATGATATCGAATACCCTTTTTATCTCGAGACAATTTGCCCCAATAACGATAATAATTTATATCATCCCCCACGAACTTTGTTTCTCCAAATGAACCTAATTAACTACTAAGAAACTTAGTATCTATGCTAACCCCTCTCAACATATAATATATCTTAACGAGGATATTTCAAATTCCCCGACGCCCTCCGGAGCCGCGCCGCCCCTTAAGGTCAGAACGCCGTGCCGGCGCCGGACGCGCCCGGCCGGCCCCACGGCCGCGTCGGGATGAAGGCCCTTTCCGCAGCTGCCCGCAGGCGGCCTGGACATCCCGCCCCCGGGGCATCCGGACCGTGGCGTGAATCCCCTGTCGCGAAAGGAGCGTCATAAAAGAAAGCATTTCCAGCTTGTTCGGCGGCTCATAATCAAACTCCGGAACGGGATTATACGGGATCAGGTTCATCTTGCAGAGCATCCCCCTTAACAAGCCCCCCAAAGCCAAGGCGGCTTTTTCCGTGCAGGTCAAATTCCTGATTAAAATATATTCAAACGTGATCTGGCGGTTGGTTTCCCGGATGTATTCCCGGCAGGCAGCCATGAGTTCCCGAATAGGATATTTTCTATTAACCGGCATAAGAAGGCTTCGGGTTTCGTCATCATAACCGTGCAGCGAAACCGCCAATTCAATCTGCAGCCCCGCCTTGGCCAGCTCTTTCATCCCCGGGATGAGGCCCGCGGTGGAAACCGTCAGGTGGCGGGCGCCGATATTCAAGCCCTGACCGGAATTAATAATTCGGACAGCGGCCATAAGATTGGAAAAATTATCCAACGGCTCGCCGGTGCCCATAAAAACAATATGAGACAGCGGTTGGCCGTTTGGGAGCGATTCCTCCTTCAGGTGCAAGGCCTGGGTCACGATCTCGGCGCACGTCAGGTCCCGGCTCCAGCCGCCGACGCCGCTGGCGCAGAACTTGCAGCCGAACCGGCAGCCCGCCTGGGTGGACACGCAGGCTGTGGCCCGGTCGCGGGCCGGGATCAGAACGCTTTCAATTTTTTCATGGTCGTCAAGCTCAAAGAGAAACTTGGTGGTGCCTTCGGCGGAAACCTTCTTCTGCAGCACAACAAAAGGACGGCAGCGGAAATCCCGCGCCAGCCTCTCCCGGAGCGGCTTGGGCAGATTGCTCATCTCATCAAAAGACCACGCGTTCTTTTGATAAAGCCATTCAAAAATCTGGGCCGCGCGGAAACTTTTTTCCCCGGCGACTTCCAAATACTTTTTCAGGTCATCGCAGGATAAATTCCTGATATCCTCTTTATGAGACAATTCCCCTTGATTCATGGCTTTTTAAAAGGTCGGTGGTGTTGTTTGTCCCTCTTACAGGCTTGTGATGGCTAACGAAAAAGAAAAACGCGGGGGAAATGCGGCCAGTCCTTCACCGGGAAGCGTCACGAAGCCGGGGAATCGGCCGCGCCCGCCGCGCCGTTTTCCAGGAACACGCCGATGCTGCGGAATTTATTATAACGGTCTTCCAGCAGCTCCTCCCGGGATTTGGCGGATAATTCCTTAATGGCTTTCAGGATAACTTTCTTCATGTTTTTCGCGACGAACTGGGGGTCATGATGGGCGCCGCCCGGCGGCTCCGGGATAATGTCATCGATAATGCCGAATCTCTTTAAATGTTCGCCGGTCAGCTTCAAGGCGTTGGCAGCGTCAGGCGCTTTCACGCTGTTGCGCCACAGGATCGAAGCGCAGCCCTCCGGGGAGATGACGGAATAATACGCGTTCTGTAAGATGTACACGCGGTTGGCGACCCCGATGCCGATGGCCCCTCCGCTGCCCCCTTCCCCGATAACAACAGCGATGATCGGTGTCGGGATCAGGCTCATGTCTTTCAAATTTGAGGCGATAGCCTGGGCCTGGCCGCGCTCCTCGGCGCCGATGCCGGGATAAGCGCCGGGCGTATCAATCAGGGTGATGATCGGCAGATGAAATTTCCCGGCAAACTGCATCAGGCGTATGGCTTTGCGGTACCCTTCCGGGTGGGCACAGCCGAAATTCCGCATGATATTTTCCTTAATATCCCGGCCTTTCTGATGCCCCATGATAACGACCTTGTGCTGGTCTATCCTGGCCAGCCCTCCCAGAAGGGCCTGGTCGTCGGAAAAAAGCCGGTCCCCATGCAGTTCGACAAAATCAGAGGCAATCATGTGAATGTAGTCCAGCGTGTACGGCCGGGCCGGATGCCGGGCGATCTGAACCCGCTGCCATTCCGTGAGGTTGCTGTATATCGACTGCTTCATCTTCTCCAGCTTCTGCTCCAGCTTTTTGATCTCGGGGTCGATATTGATCCGCTTGTTCGTGCCGAAACTCTTCAGCTGCTCAATCTTCGCCTGCAACTCCATAATAGGTTTTTCAAAATCCAAGCCGCTCATCTCTCTGCTCGCTCCTTTTCAAAAATCCGCTTCCCCCGCGCGCTTTCAGTCAACAATAACCACTTCGGTTCCCATGGGGATCAGGCTATAAAGTTCTTCCACATCCTCGTTTCGCATGCGGACGCACCCGGCGGTCACCGCCTGCCCGATGGTTTCCGGCTCTATCGTGCCGTGGATGCCGTAGCCGGGGATATCAAATCCCATCCACCGCGTGCCCAGGACATTTTCCGGACTCTCCGGGGGGACGATGATCCCGCGGCTGAACCACACCGGGTCCACCAGTTTCGATGTGATCTTGAACGTGCCCACCGGCGTGCTGGAATTCTCTCCGGTGGATACAAGGTACACTTTCACGATCTCCTCCCCGTCTTTCAGGATCAGGACGTTTTGCGATTTATCGACAAATATATTAAAATGGCCGGTCCAGATGCGCAGCTTCTGCGCGACCCGGATCACGTCGCTTTTTAAGGCGTTGCTTTTTTTTATCAGCTCCACCGTGGTGCCGTAGCGCTTAGCGATCTTGCCGAGTGTGTCCCCGGTCATCACTTCATGCGTCAGGGTTTTTCCCGGCACGGTCGTGGTGGAAAAAATAAGGTTCATATTCAACCCTTCCAGGTCTTTCTGAACATTCATGATGTTATCATAATCCGGGTACTTCTTTAAAATTTCCTGATAGATCACCCGCGCCTTGACGTAATCGCCGTCCTTTTCAAACCCGCTAGCCCGCTTATAAAGCTCCGCGACATTGACCTGTTTCGGATCCGCCTGCGCGACCGGTTCCGGTTTCTTACCGCGGGATAAGCTAAACCACAGGACGATAATCCCTATACACACTCCACCAATGATCACCAATCGATTATTCACAATTCCACTCCTTTTGGCAGGTGACTTTGAATCTGTTCCCGGACGGATACTAGCGGCCCCACATACTGTAAAAAATAATCGACATCAGGCAGCCGATGATGGAACCAATAAAAACCTGAATGGGGGTGTGCCCGATAAGTTCCACAAGGCGGTTGGTTTCGATCTTCCCCCTCCAGTAGATATCTTCAAGAATCCTGTTCAATATTTCCGCCTGCTGCCCCGTGGCCCTGCGGACGCCCTGGGCGTCAAACATCGTGACCAAGGCAAAGACAGCAGAAAGGGCGAAGATCACCGAGTCGAATCCCCGTTCCATGCCTATGGTCGTGGCCAAGGCGGTAGCCCCCGCGGCGTGGCTGGACGGCATGCCTCCGGTGCCGATAAACCAGCGGAAATTAAACCGCCGTTCCCGAATGACCCCCAGGAACACTTTAATACACTGCGCCAATGCCCAGACAGTCAGTGTGATGACCAGAATTTTATTACGTAAAATCTCTTTAACAAGTATGATCAGAAATTCCATAAACTTCCAGGGTATGCCGACAGCCCCGTGCCTAACTGCAAGCGGGACAAAGATTAGTAACGTTTATTGGTATAATTGACATGATTCTGAATTTATGTTGCTTACATTATAATTTTGCTTCCCCAAAAATGCAAGGTCTTTCATTTCCTTCTTTTAATATTATTATCGGTAAAAGAAGAAAACTTCCCCCTTGAAACGGGCCCTGAACCGTCAACGCGCTATTCACGCCAATATCCAGACCATGCGGACATTCACCAAGCCGAAAAAAGGACAATGAAATCTCCTGAACGATCCCGCGGTCAAGCGGTAAAAAGAACAAGGCGGGCTTAGTTTAAAGCAACAGGGTCCGGAATCTTCTCAAGCACAATCCTGGGAAGCAGCCCCGGCATTCGCATTTCCTTGCGTTTTCTCCCACTTGAGAATAGTCTTGACCACAAGGCCGAGACGCTTGTCCCCACATCCCCGCCCCAGCTTGAAATTAACGATGCCGGACTGCAGTTGCAGACGCATGAGCGCGCCAACATCACATGATTTTATCAGCTGTCTATACGCTGAACACGTCCCCATGTGCCGGCAGGCAAAGGCAATCGTTCCGGAAAGGATACGCGCGTCAAAACAGGACGGGCACAAACACAAAAAAATTTTTTTTCACATATTTTATGCAAATTGGTATTATTTGACATAATTCCGAAGTTATGTTAGTTTACATTATAATTTTGGTTCCCCCAAAATGCAGCGCACGCTCTCTCCTTTTCTTTTTCTAATATCCTTATTGATCATAACAGAAAACTTCCCCCTTAAACAGACCCCGCTTTTCCCATTTTATAACAACACCCCCACAAGAAAGATGTTCTCTCCCGCATGCTGGCCCAAATCTCAAATCGTGGCATTCCCGGAACGGATGCCTATTCCGCTAGAGTTGATGCTGATGCCGGAGAAGGGCTATCCGCGTGTATTATCGTTGGATTTCCAAATAACGCCATAAAAGAAAGCCAAAAACGGGTGTGTCCGGCGGTGAAAAACACCGGGGTTGCGTCCAAGCCCCGGCGTATGACCATCCCCCTTTCTCCAAATATAACAACGAAATATCTTTCACGATATCTCCAGTTGTCGGGTCGGTCGGCATCGGGCAAACAAGCATTCGCCGCTAGGAAGGAACGCGTTGCCCGCCGGCAGCCAAAATTACCGGACCCGCCTGAAACCCGGGGCCGGGACAGGATTTCATCCACACGATTAAACCAACAAAAAAGGCCGCCCGGCTGCTTTCTTGCGAAAACAAGGCGCAGGGCGAGCCTCGTCATTTCCTTTATTGAAATGACAAAAGATGACGGGAAATACCATGTTATCCAAAACCTACAGTTACGCCTTAAACGGCATCGATTCCTATTTAGTCACGATCGAAGTCGATTGTTCGCGCGGCCTGCCGGCAACGATCATTGTCGGGCTCCCCGACAACGCGCTCAAGGAAAGCAAAGAACGGGTCCGCGCGGCCATTAAAAACAGCGGACACAAATTCCCCTCGTCCAGAAGCACCATCAATCTTTCCCCGGCGGACACAAAAAAGGAAGGCCCGGCCTTTGATCTGCCGATCGCCTTAGGGGTATTGGCGGCCTCCGAACAGATTTCCCCTCAACGCTTACATGAATACGCCCTTTTGGGAGAACTTTCTTTGGACGGGAAGGTCAAGCCTATCAAGGGCGCGCTGTCCATCGCGCTGTCTATGGATAAAAACCGTTTTAAAGGGCTTGTCCTGCCGACGGCTAACGCTCCGGAAGCGGCCATCGCTGATGTCATAGACGTTTATCCGGTGGATTCCCTCAACCAGGTGCTCCATTTTCTCTCAGCGCCGGAAAGCATCCGCCCCTTTAAAACCGATTCCTCCCTGCTCACAGATCAACCCGATGACGGAGGGCCGGATTTTGCCGATATCAAGGGTCAATACCAAGTCAAACGCGGCCTCGAGATATGCGCCGCGGGGGCGCACAATTGTCTGCTGATAGGCAGCCCCGGCACAGGGAAATCGCTCGCCCTTCGCCGGTTAAACAGCATCATCCCTGAAATGAGCCGGGAAGAAATCCTGGAAACCACCCGGATTTATTCCGCCATGGGCCTGGTGAAATCAAAAACGGGAATGGTGACGCAGCGCCCCTTCCGCTCTCCCCACCATACGACCTCGGACGTGGCCCTGGTCGGAGGCGGATCAACCCCCCGCCCGGGGGAGGTGACCCTGGCCCATAACGGCATCCTTTTTCTGGACGAACTTCCCGAATTCAGCCGCAACGCGCTTGAAGCGCTGCGTCAGCCCCTGGAAGAAAAAATCGTCATCATCTCCCGCGCGTCTAAAACCATGCAGTTTCCCGCCAACTTTATGTTCGCCGCCGCCATGAACCCCTGCCCGTGCGGATTTTTCACCGACCCGAAAAAGGAATGCCGGTGTTCCTCCTGGCAGATCCAGCGGTATATTTCCAAAGTGTCCGGCCCGCTGCTGGACCGCATCGACCTTCATCTGGACGTACCGTCCCTCCCGCCGGAGGAACTCCTGTCCGACACAAAAGGAGAACCGTCGGCGCAAATCAAAGAAAGGACCGTCAAGGCCAGGGGAATCCAAAGAAAGCGGTTTGCCGGCACCGGCATCACCGTCAACGCGCAACTCAATCACCGCCAGCTCAAAGAATACTGCCCCCTGTCCCCAGAATGCCGCGCCCTGCTTAAACAAGCCATCGAAGAACTCAACTTCTCGGCCCGGGCCCACGATAAAATCATCAAGGTGAGCCGAACAATAAGTGACTTGGCTGGGAGCGAGCAAATTCTGCCCGAGCATATTGCCGAAGCCATCCAGTACAGGAGTCTGGACAGAGGCTTTTGTTAAACCAAGATTTCCCGTATAAAACTTCCGCCCCTGTCGGCCCTTCCGGACCCGCCGTCTCCTGTCGCGGCCGCAGGTTTTGCCTCGAACTGCGGCCATAAACACATTCCTGATTTATATCGCCCCGCCGGATATTGCCTGATCAAGCGCCTGGCGCACCGCAACCCCCAGATCCTTTACTGTCAGCGGTTTTTGTATAAGCCGGGCCCCTTTCCCCAAGACTCTCCGGGGAGTGGGGTATTCAACCAGCATCCTGCGGCTCGTTCGCTTGGGCCCTCTCGTCTGAAGGATCAATTCGCATTTCTAGTTTACACTCCTTGGGGTCGTGTATTCAAAATCAGCATCCTTCGACTCGTTCGCTTGGGCTCTCTCGCGCAGGATCAATTCGCATTTCTAATTTACACTCCCTGGGGTCGTGTAAATTAAATGCTCATTGAATAAACCCCTTCAAAATAGACACGATGACGAGCCAAAGGACAAAAGCCGATAACCCAACGCAAATATTAAAAATGACCTTTAAAAAAACCGGGAGCTTTGATTTATAAATAATCCTATTTATAACATAAGCGCCTGCGCCCAACCCGCCGCCGATGAGGCCCCCGATCAACACCAAAATTAACGGCCACCCGCACATGACATGGACTTTTAAAGGCAATTTCTCTTTTTTCGGTTCCGTGCCTGTTTCTTGATTCATTGTGATCTCCTTCCATAAGGAATAAACGTCCCCGGCAGCCGGACAAAAACCGCAGCGAGCCATAGTCCTCTCCGAACCTCTTAACGCGCATCTTCAACGGTCAACCCGGGCCGCCGCCCATCATTATTTCAACACCTGGCTTTCCGTCCCGTCTCTGGGCGCTTCACCAAAATGCAGGACAGCCAGCCATAATATTCCCGACAGGACACAATAAATGACACCAACGGACACAAGGGTTACAGACAGCACTTTATTCTTTTTTCTAAAGAAGACCGCCGTGCCAACCGCAATAAATATGACTCCAACACAGCCCATCAGCAATATCATTTCCCCTCCTGCAACACACACAAAGACGACGCGAACTGCTTTCCCCCGGACAAAGACAAAAGCACCCGCAACGTTTCGTCTCTGCCGGCAGTGCGGGGCCATGGAGTGTTTATATTAATCCGTCTTTTCCCCCGGCTCCGGATTGATTCTTTTATATTCCTCCGGATAATATTTCTTGAAACAGTCAGGGCATATGCTGTGACTGATATCCACATCAGAATGTTTTCTGATATAAACATCAACCTGTTCCCAATACCCCTTGTCATCCCTCACCTTTTTACAGAAACAGCATAAGGGCAATATGCCCCTTAAGTTTTTAATCTCCGCCAAGGACTCCTGAAGTTTTTTGATAAGTTCTTCCCGTTCTTTTGCGGCCTGTTTTTTCCCGCTGATGTCCCGGCATATGCAGAATATCAGTTTCTGCCCCCGGTAAACAGCGCCGTTATTGCTGAGCTCCTCATCTATGATCCGGCCATCTTTGCGCCGGTGGCGCGTCTCAAAGTGGACCCCTGTAGCGTCAACTCTTTGGGCCATTTCCAATATGTGCTCTTTATTATGAACAGCATCCCAGTCCCACGCATGGAGATGATACACGTCTTCCCTCGAATAACCAAGCATATCGGCAAACCGGCTGTTGGCGTCATAAACCTTGGCGTTTTGATCCAGGATAACGATGCCGTCCCGGGATTCCTCCACCAGAAGACGCCGCCAATTGATCTCGTCCTTCAGTAAAATTTCGGTTTTTTTAAATTCAAGCTCAACCGCCTCCAACTCCAGGACCCGCTTTTCCAGCTCTTCATAGGTCGGTTTTTCAGGCATGATTATTCTCCTATTTCCCTATAAACACCCCCGAGCGGGCGCTCCTCCCCAGCCCGCCGGGACGGCCGCAGGAAAAATCCGCAGGGAATGAATGTTTATATTGCCCCGGGGCTCAAGTCTCCGGTTTCATAATATCACAAATTAAAACTCCCGGATATTCTTCCCTTCATGGCCTCATAAAGTTCATTGCGCATCCCGACAAGCTTTGTATGCTGTAAATCCATCTCAACAACATGAACGCTGAAACTGTCATCCCACGAATGAGCGCCATTCTACGCCCCCTTCTTTATTATCCCATATTAAATTACGGGCGGCGGAACGCGCTCCGCGGCAGGGGCCGAGCAGGACATTTATCTGAAATATTCAATATCGGCGCTAAGAAGCTCGCCGGCAATGTCCTCAAGGGTCACGATTCCCACGCAGTGCTTCTGGTTGTCAACCACCGCCACCAAATGCTCTTTGTTCTGGATCATCGTATGAAGAGCGGTCATCAGGGTGGCGTGGCGGTCCACCATGGGGATGGGCTTTGCCTGAGCCATCATCTGGGCAAGCTCGCCCTGCGAGGCCGGGAACGCCTTCTTCGTCACGATGTACGCGTAAATGTCTTTCGCGTCCGCGCTGCTGCTCAAGGGATAGCGCGTGTGTCCGCTCTCCTTGATCATTGCAAAAAGCTCGTCGGGCGACGCGTCTTTGGAAAAAAATTGTATACGCTCCTGCGGGATCATGGCGGTCGTAATCGCGGCATGACTGAGGCGCACCGTATTGACGATGATATTTTCTTGTTCCAGGTTAATGAACTTGCCGGACCGCGCGAGGGAGGCCAGCGTCACAAGGTCCGCGGTCGTGATCTGTTCGGATTCCCCGTGAGCCGTAACCCCTTTGAACATCGATTCACTTAACAAGATGACCGGCTGAAGCAGGCGCGTGGTGACTTCCAGGACCGGGCCGGCATAGGGGGCCAGTCGGTCGCGGAACGTCACCCCGATGACTTTGGGCAGGATCTCGGTTCCGAAAAGAATAACGACGGTGAAGAGGACAGAAAACACCCAAATACTGCCTTCCCCGTAGAGCTTAGCGAAGGCCCCGCCGGCAATCGTCGCGCCGCCCGTGTGGGCGACCGTGTTGAGAACGAGAATCGCCGTGATCGGCCGGGCAACGTTCTTTTTGAGCCGCCTCCACGATTCCGCGGCGCGCGGACAAACCGCCTGCAGGCGATTCAGGGTCAGGGGATTAAAACTCAACAGGATCGCCTCTGCCAGCGAGCAGAGGAACGAAACAGCAATCGCAACGGTCGAACTGACAATAAGAATGAATTTCATAGTTTAGTTTCTCTTTCTCCTCCGCCGGGCATCCCCCGGCCTGAAAAGCCGTGCAGCTTTTAGGATTGGCGCGCTGGCCCGGGTTCGCCGTCTGGGGCCGACTCGCGCTTTCTTGGCTTGGGCCGCCACGGCGTGCCCCCCCAATTCCGCAAACTTCCCCGCAGACCGCGCGTAACCTCAACGCGCGGTCTGGGCGCTATTTCTGGGCCTCGAGTTTCTCCAGGAACTTCTGGCCCAGTTCCCCCAGGATCTGGTCACGCAGCTTGATCTGCATTCTCTTCTGTTTGTCCTCCAGAAACCAGGTGGGCGTTAGCCCTTGAGCTTGGGTCTCCGTGTTCACCAGGAACACGACGCGGCCGTCTTCAGTATCAACCAGCGCCCCCGCGGCTTTCGCTTCCGCCTTGACCGTTTGGCTCGGGATGATGGCTCCGCCAATGATGGTGATGTCAAAAATAGTGAAGGACGAACCGATTGTTTCAATGTCGATGTTGCCGCCGAAGAGAAACACGTAGTCGGCGCCGAGTTCTTTCGCGAGCTTGCGCATCGCCGTGGTGCGCTTGGCGAACTTCACAGTCTCGGCCTCAATGTCCTCTTCGTTCCGCTGGTAGTAGCCGGTCTGTTCGGCTCCCAGCTGCGGGATATCAATGACTTCAGAGATGAGCGTGGGGCTGTGCTGCAGCAATGACGTGAATGACTTGGGAGGCGCCACCTCACCAATCTGGGCGACACCCAGTTTAATTGGCTTGGTGAACGTGCCCTGTGGGGATGACTCGGGTTGGTCATAGTAAAGTCCATACACAAGTTTCGTGTAGGTGGATGAACCGTACTCGCGCGGTGACAATCCGGTGGTGTAGCAGCCGGTCACGCCCATCAGCGTAAAAGCTGTCATTATGATGATCCATCTTCTCACGGCCTTCCTCCTCTCTTCATATCCGCCGTCCCATGGTCAGGGGAATGAAGTTGTTCTAGGTTTTTATTTAAATTCCGGGGACATGTTGAGCTGCCCCCGATTTAACGGACGGGTTAATTAAAGAACAACGGCTGCCTCAGCCATCTCGGGTGTAACATAGTTCAAGGACTGATGGATTCGTTGTCTGTTATAAAATATTTCTAAAAATTTG
>JAGOJP010000134.1 GCA_017995055.1 Candidatus Omnitrophota bacterium | reverse complement strand
ATTCAAAACCTGCTTTTCCGCCGTCCCGACCACCTCCAAAGACGCCATTTTCACCTGATACTGGTACACGGAAATGGCGTTAAAAAAAATATTGGGGGTGAAATAATCCTCCACAGGGATTTCTACCAGTTGAACCGGCCCGGGCAGATGCAGCATGTGATACTGATGAATTTCTTCCGTTTCCCCCGTCAGCAGAACCCAGGTGTCCGGGCGTTCCGAAACAATCATCAGCCTCGCCGTTTCCCCTGCGGCATAAGTGTCTTTTTCCGAAATGATCTGCAACCCGCCGTAACGGTATCCGATATCCCGGCTCTCTTTCCCGCACACAAACACATTCGTCCAGGATTTCACTTCCCTGCCATCACGGTCATAGCCGGTAAACTCAATCGTGTAATACCCATCCTCCTGCGGCTGAAAATCAACGACCGCCTCCCCCTTCTCATCCGTCTTCACGAAACGGGTAAACAATTCGTTCTTGCTGTAATCGCCGCCCCGGACGGTCTGCCCTTTCTCTAACACGGGTTCCTGCCACCAGTTTTTCAGGACCGCCACCTTTCCGTCGATAACCAGCGGCTCGTCATTTGCGGTTAACACTTTAATCTTCACCTCGGCCTTGTCCCCGGGCCGGTAAATATTATGCCCGGGCGTCAGATACGCGAAGAAAGAATCCCGTGTCACCTTGATGTCGGCCGAAGAGGAAACTTCCCGTCGGCTCTGGTCAACGACCCGGACTTCCACCCGGTACTTCAGGTCATGCGGGGAATCTTTCGGGGACTGAAACACAAAAGACGCCTTCCCCTGTTCGTCCGTTGAAACCGTTTCCTTTTTAACCAAAGTTCCCGGCCCATAGTTGTAATCATACGGCCGCGTATCCCCGTAATACCAAGGATACGGCCGCGTATACTGATAAAAATGATAATAAGGAGACGCATAAATCAGGTATTCAACCTCTGCCTGCGGCACCGGGCCGCCGAAATAATACTTGGCCTCGATGTCCACTTCCACCTCGTCGCCCAAACGGTAGGCGACAGGCCCGGATTTGTCTTCTTTCGGTTTCGGCCTGACCGAAACGACAAATTCCGGCAATTTATATTCTTCCAGGCGGAATAACACGGTCTGCGCCAGGGTCTGGTCATTATTCGGGGTCATGACCTGCAGGTAATATTCCCCCAAGACGGCGTTGTCATCCAGGACCAGCGTATCGGCGAAGGAACCGTAGGCGTTTAACCGGTATGCCCCCTCTTTGACGGTATTCCCCCGGGCGTCATAAAGCCGGACCTTGACCGGCATCCCGTCGGGATTCGTAAATTCCGCCCCGTCATACCTCCGCAACGTGCCTTTCAATGAAATTTCCTCTCCCGGGCGGTAAGCGGGACGGTCGCTGTAGGCGTACAGCCACCAGTCGCCCCGGCCGCGGGACTGGGCGTAAAAATACCCCTGGGCAAACGCCTGCATCACACCGTCAGACACGCAGGCGAACAGGTTATGCTGGTTTCCGTAACGGCGCGTGCCTGACGTTTTAAGCGGAACACGCAGAAGGCCCTGCCCGTCGGTTGCTCCGGCCCCTTCTTCCCAGAGCCATTGGCCCTGATCATTGTAATAACGGTAATGATACGTGACGCTGACATTCCCGCGCGGCACGCCGGTCTGGCTGTCGAACGTGTAAAACAAAGCGGATTGCCCGGCGACTTTCGTGACCAGCCCCATGTCCGTCACGAGAATGAGGTCATACGCGGACACCTGCCCCGCGGAAACAAACAGCAAATACGCCCCCGGCGCCAGGATTCCGGACGCGGGGTCGATATTTTTCGCGTCATCCGGCTGCAGCCATTCCGCCAAGCCTTTCGACTCGCTGTACCAGAGGTGCTTGCCTTCGTCCTTCATCGACCTTCGCCAGGCCCGTTCTTTCGGCAGCAAAACATACTGCTTGCTCGTCACCAGCCTGCGGATCATCTCCGCGTAATTATCCACGCCCCGGCTGCCGTCCGTCAGGGCCCGCGTCGGGTCCAGCTGCAAAAGACGGGGCAGATCAAGTTTATACAAGGTAAAAATCGCCTCGTTCACGTTGCGCCAGCCCAGATTAAACTGAACCTGGGAATCAGGAAGGAACGTATAGCTGATCCCCAGGTTCATCCGGGGTTCCATGATGTCCTTTACCCGCTGCTGGGCGTCATCCACCCAGGGGGAATCACCCCGCGGGAAACGCGTTAACAGGCCGCGGTAAGCGTCAATCGCCTGGATAAAATCATTCGCCCGTTCATAAAACAGGCCGAGGTTATAATACGCGTCATCTGCCCATTCGGAATCGGGGAATTCTTCGATGATCTTTTCAAAGCTTCCCTGGACCTTTTTCTTCTCTTCCTCCCCGTAACCCCGGTGCAGATAACCCATGGCCAGCGAATAATGCGCTTTAGCTTTATCCGCGTCCGTCTCCGCGACCTTGAGCACCTCCTCGTATAAGACGTTCAGCCCCTGATCTCCTGGTGCCGCGGGCGGCTCGCCCTCACCGCTCAAGAGGGTCCGCCGGATGCCCGTGTAATACCAGCCCCAGTGCTGGGAAATAAAATCACCCAGGGTGAAACTGGCCTGAATAAACCGCGGCCGGGCCAGTTTCATGTCTGTTTCTCCGGCCCAGAATTCCCGGGCGTTCACCAGGGCCTCTTTGATTTCCTCAGCATGGGACCAGCGGTCTTTCTGCAGATAATATCCAGCCAGGGATTCGTTGGCTTCGGCCCACCAGCGGTCATGCTCTTCGGAGGCGACCTGCTCTTTTAACATCTTCTCCGACTGCTTCGCCCGGGCCTCGCCGCCGGCCCGCCACAGGCAGTCCGCCAGTTTAAACCGGATTTCCCTCGCGGTCTTTTCCGGGATATCATTGCTTTTAAGCGCCGCCTCGTATAAGGGGACCGCCATCTGATAGGATTTCTCCAGCCAATGCCGGTCGGCCTGCTGCTTCCCGGATTCCTCATAAGCCACGGATAAGGACAGCCCGCCCATAAGGCACATCACCAGGGCCGCCGCCGTAAGCAAAAACCATTTTCTCATGACACCCCCCTTTTTCCAAAACGGTTCCCAAAGACATTTACCCCCAAGACATAACATTCCGTCTTTAATGTAACGCCTTTGCGAAAAAAAAGTTACAATTTTTAAAGAAATTTATAAATATTCTCTATGGCCTATAAAAAATCAGGAAGGGTTATCGATGACTAAAGCGGAATGTGTGCAACATATCAATACTCTCCCGGTAAGATTGGATACCGCTCGAACGTATCAGGAAGAAGAGAGAGGCTATTTTCCCTTGTTTTATCTCGGACAACTTTATACTCGACAAAAACTTTTCCTCCCGAAGGACAACAATTGGCATCCTCGGTATTCCATATATAAAAGACGCCAAACAACCCCTCATCGGTAAACTTTGTATAAACGTCCTGTCTAATTGATTCCCCCGCTTGTAAATATGGCTGATAACCTTCTACCGCGGAACCCAAAGCGGCGTCTTTCAGGCGTAAATGTCCGTCAAAGACCACTTCAAAAACATGCTCGACCGCACCCACCCCGCTTCCGTTTGAGTTTTCTATCATCTGGATCATCTGAACCGGATGATCGTCGCCGTCAGGATTGACATAAAAAAAATTGGGCCGGATAACTTCGGTATAAGAAGAGACCCATTCTTTCAAAAGGATCAGAGCATTATCTTTCTGTGAAAAAATTCTCACCATAGTCACCAGGCCATTGGAATGAATCGTTACGAAGAGCTCCTCCCCCCGCAGGCTATTTTGCCGCGAGGACGATTTGAATTCCAGCATGATTTTTTCTTGATTGTTCGGGTCGACGATTTCAAAAGGACGCACGGCATCCTCCGGAGAGATAACGGAGGAATCAGCGCAGGCAGGAGGGCAAAAAGGAATCAGGATAATCACAAAAATTAATAAAATGATATTCATATTATTGAAACAAATCAATATGATTACGGTTTTCAATTAAACCAACGGATATTACTTGCATGGCCGCTATAAAATCTTTCACGGATGTCCGCCGGGGCCTGCGGAGAGTCCGTTGAGGCAGCCCCTTCCGCAGGACCTTTCTGCGTCATGCCGAGCAAAAGAGGGATATTAACCGGAGTAATATTAATGATGACCGGCAAAAAGCCGTCTATTTTCATGTTCCCCACCGGCTGCTGCGGCAGAGGCAGGGCCACGCCGTTGCCGTCGCGCTTAATCTGCAAATCCAGGGCCGCGGGGTTAAAGTCGATACCGCCGGGGGTATCCAGGGGGGAAGAGGATGATTGGGCAAAATTGCCTTCTAAAAACTTGCCGACCAAATCATTAAACAGCCCTTCGGGCACAGTCACATCCGCTATCGCCCGGGCAATGTCCGCCTCGTTCATTTGATCATATAGGTCTTTTGAATGGACATAAAACCGGCCGGCCATAGGCGAAAATCCTAAGTTATAACGGAAATCTTCTTTGACCTGTCCGGCCACGTGCTGCCGGGGCAAAACAAAGACGCCATTCTGTGTCATCAGCACCGTATATGCGATATTCCGTTGTCGTAATAATGCGATAAAGTCCCCGGCCGCTTCAGAAACACTATGGTCATCCTCTCCGGAAAAAACCAACCCGCGGGCCGGATAATCCTGTAACGCGCTGATGGAAACACCCTGAATATTCAACAATTCAACCCAGGCAGCCGTTTCAATCGAAAGAACATTTTCTTCATTATAGATGCCGTGGATATGAAGATGATTCACC
>JAGOJP010000025.1 GCA_017995055.1 Candidatus Omnitrophota bacterium | reverse complement strand
GTATTACGCCATAGAGAGCCCGGCGGAAGACAGGGCGGAATTATTCGCGGCGCTGATGATAGACAGCCAGAGGCGCGTTGTACACCGCTGGCTGGAGAAAGACACGGTTCTCCGGCAGAAAGTTCATGCCCTTCGGGCGGCGGTGATCGCCTTGTGTCCGGAAATGGCGCAGAGGTTGTAATGCTCTTTGAATCAGGGAAAGGGAAGCTCCCTGAAACAGGAAAAGCGGGGAGAATAAACTTAATTGCGAAAAAATTTTTATCCCTTATAATATAAAAAGAAAGGAACTTTATAAGATGTATAAAAAAATAAATACTATCTTAATTATTATCAGTATTCTATGGGCCCCTCTATGGGGTTGGGCGGGGGAATCCCGGGGCGATTACGTAAAAAAAGAGTATTATGATAACGGGAATCTCAAGCTTTATTTGAAATTCAAAGATGAGTTGATTGTTCGTAAAAAAGCTTATTATCGTAACGGCCGGGTGAGGGAGGACTGGGTTTACCGGGGGGGGCAGCTGTTGCGTATTGCCCATTATTATGAGAGCGGACGTCTATATAGCGTGTGGACAAAAAAGTCAGGGGTGACGAAGTATTACGAGCCGGATGGCCGTCTGCGGACCACGGTGGACCTGCGGCCGGAAAACTTGAATCCCGATCTCCCCTCCTCGCTCATTTTCTCTGCCCCTTGAGGAGGCTGTTTGCCCGCCGTGCCTGTGCAGGCTTGAAAAATCAGAAGATGAGATGAAGGAACCGGGAAATGTCTTTTTGGCTTTTTGTTTTTGTGCTGGCGTTTATTTTTTTTGATGCCGTTTTTATCAAGAAACAAGACCTGGCGCTTTATCAGTCTTGCGTTCGGGCGGCCCCCGGAACGGTTGCGGTTTACGGAATCCTGGTCTTGTCATTATTCCTGTCATCTCAACGATGGGAAGATTTCCCCCTTTACGGGTTCTTTTTTATCCTTCCGGTTTATTTGTTTAAGCGTTACGGGTTTTCCAGAAGATTAAGCCCGGCCCGCCGGGATCCGCAGGTCTTGGGTCTTCGTCTTGCCCTGACGCTGGACGCTTTTAACATGGTCCTGCTTTTGTTTGTGGTCATGTCCTGCTTGACGTTAGGGTTGGACTTTGTGGGGAGTTTTTATCCCCAGATTCAATCCGAGCTTGGGGAGGTTGTTATCATTTCCGGGCTGTCGCCGCTCTTTCTTTTGTGGTTTATTCGGAGAAATATCAAGAAATACAAAGATATTTCTTTCCGCGATGTCCTTGGACTGAAGCGCCGGGGCCTTTCTCTGTGGCGGATGATCGGCATTCCGGTTCTTTCCGGCATGGGGATGGCGGTGGTTTCCAGCCTGTTGATTTATTGCCGAGAAACGCAGCCGGCAACCCCCTTGTCCCGGATGGTGGAATCGACGACCTCACCCTGGGTCTTTGTCTCTTTATTGATGGTCGCTGTCTTTATGGCGCCTTTTTTTGAGGAAATTCTTTTCCGGGGGTATTTTTATTATTTTATCGAGAAGATAAGAGGGAAGAAAACGGCGGTTATCCTGGTCGCGTTTTTTTTCGGCCTTCTTCATGTTGAGCAGTACTGGGGCGATTGGGTTGCGATCACGATGGTGGCCCTCCTGGGAATGCTGTTAACGTTACAACGGATGTGGACGCGGTCATCGATCCCGGGGGTCGTTATGCATTACGTTTATAACGGGGCGATGACGGTCCTTTCCGTTCTGGTTTTTATGACCAGTTATCCGAGCTATTATGAATTTCAGTCGAGGTTTCCGAGCCTGACGTTTCAGGAAAAAGAAACGTTGCTTAAGAAGAGCATGGATCAAGCTCCGGGATTGGCGGGGCCCTACAACGATTTGGCGTGGATTTATGCCGAACAAAATATTCAATTGGACCGGGCCCTGGAGTTGGCGGAGCGCGCGTTGGCTCTGGATCCGGACAATTATGCCTTTTGGGACACCAAAGCAGAGGTCTTGTACAGGTTAGGAAGGATTGAAGAAGCGGTGGCTATTGCCGAGACGCTGGTGAGGGAAGATTCTTCCAACGCGTATTCTCAACAACAATTGGATAAATTCAAGTCAGGGTTGAAAGAAAAGGATTGATATGCTGAAAAAATTTTTAATGACGGGTCTTATGGTGTGCCTATGTGCCGTTGGAATTCGGGCGGAAGAGCCTGCCCTGCCTGCGGATTTTTTCCCGGAGGAGACGGAGGAGACGGGGCGGGATGCGCCGCCGGACGCGCCTTTAAAAGAGGATTTCACGGGGGTGTTGCCGGGAGGGGAGGCAGCCCTTAAAGAAGAATATCCGGGCTTATTGTCAGGGTCCACGCAGGAAACGTTTGTGATGGAAATTATAATTCCAGAGAAAGTGGCGGAAGGGGAGGCCTCTTCTGCCGCTCCCCGGGCCGAACGCCCTGCCTCGCAGATAATCCCGGAAGTGAATTTTGAGCAAAGTTCTATTCAGGAGGCCATGCGCATTGTTTCCGAGCGGAGCGGCGTGCGGATTGAGGGCGCGGACGCCTTGGAGGGGACGGTTACATTGTGTCTGCGGAACATCCCGTTTGAGCAGCTTTTATTTTTGCTTGCGAAATTAAGTGACGGTGCGTTTGTGTTCGAAGGCCGGGATGTTCGCGTCTTGCCCTCCGGGGAGTATGAAAGCAAGTATGGCCAGCCTTTCGCGCCGGAAACAGAGGTGGCTGTCATGAAATTGCGTTATCGGACGGTCAAAGATATCAAAGAAAATTTGGAACAACTGGAAAGCCTGAAAGGCCATCTGTTCATGGATGAAAAGAATCAGCAAGTGGTTGTCCTGGACCGGCAGGAGCCCCTGGGCCAGATGATCGATATGCTGAAATCTTGGGATATGCCTCCTTTGGTGACGAAAACGTTTTTTGTGGGGAAAGCCGATTTGAAGGCCTCGGCGGAGAAACTCTCGGCCGTGTTAACCGAAGGGGTCGGGGCGCTGGCGGTGAATGAGGAAACCCGGGAACTGACCGTGAAGGACTTGGCGGCGAACTTTACGAAAATTGAGGCGTTTTTTCAAACGCTGACCAAGGCCCCTGAGATCGTATGGCGGCTGCAGATGTCGCGGATTCAACTGAATGAAGAGCACCAGGATGGGATCGACTGGGAGGCGATCGTGTCGGAATATCAGAAAGCGGATGTTTTGGGCTACAGAGCCGGCCTGCCTCCGGAAAATAATCATTTGAGTGTTGGGACGATTACGAAAGAAGACCTGCCGGTGCTCAAGGACGCTTTGGATGCGGCCGGGCAGCTGATTGATCTTTATGATATGACCGGGACGGCCGATTTAAATCATGAGACGACTTTTATTGTGGATACGGCGAGTAATGCGAAAAGTTTCAAGGACCCGGAAGGGATGGCCATGACGATCAAGGTACGCTTGAAGAATGCCGATAAAGAGCGGGTTCTGGTCCGGGTAAGCCCGGAACTCACCTGGTTGGCTGACAATGCTCCAGCCATTCATTCCTCCGCTCCGGACAATTTTATCCCGCAGGAGTCCCTTGAGGTGTCCTTGAAAAAACAGGATGTGATCGTCCTGGGAGGGCTTTTGCGTGAAAAAGAATTGGAGCGGACATCCAAGGTCCCTTTACTCGGGGATTTGCCTTTTCTGGGTTTTATTTTCCGTTCCGAGAACCGGTTGATTTTACGCACAGAATATATTATTTTCTTGATTCCTGATCGTCCGGCCTCTCCCTGAAACGTTTTTTCTTCCGGGCCGGATCTTTCCCCTGGATCGAACTTTGTCAACGCGGGTGTTTATGAGCACTGTCCGGGAATTTATAATGCGCGCTGTCTCTCAACGACAGGGGATTTTGATCCTCCTGCTGGCTTTTGTCTGTTCGGTTATTATTTATTTACCGGCGATGCCGGGGCAGTTTGTGTGGGATGATCAGGGGCATTGTGAGTCCAATCCGTTGGTCCGCCGGCCGACGTTCCCCCACGTGGGAGAAATTTTTTCATCCACAGTTTATGATATTTATATCCCCTTGACCGTTTTTTCCTTTGCGCTTGAGTACCGTTATTTTCATGGCGCGCCGGTGGTTTCTCACCTGAATAATGTGCTTCTTCACCTGGGGGTGGTGTTCCTGGTTTATTATTTGGCGCTTCGAGCCGGCGTCACCGAACGGGCCGCGGGCATGGCGGCGCTTATTTTTGGGATCCATCCCCTGCATGTTGAAGCGGTGGCCTGGATCAGCGCCCGCAAAGACGTCTTGAGCACGTTTTTTTATCTTCTGGCGCTCCTTCAATATCTGACCTATATCCAGACCCGGACGCCGGCCCGTTACTTGTTGACATTGCTGTTCGGGCTGTTCAGCATGCTGGCTAAACCGATGGCGGCCAGCCTGCCGATTGTTTTATTCGTCTGCGACAGTTTCGTTGGCCGTCGGCTGACCCGGCGGTGTCTGGGAGAGAAAATTCCTTTGGTTGTGATGCTGTTCCCTTTGGCGTGGATCACTCTGTCACGGCATTGGGGACAGGCATCAGATCCTTTGTCGGTGCCGATCCTCACCTGGGTTTGGACGTTCATGTTTTATATTTATAAATTTTTTATGCCGTTTCATCTATGTCCGCTTTATAATTGGCCGGGGCCCGTTTCCTGGGGGCAGGAGGCTTATTGGAAAGCCATGCTGGCTTGTCTTGTTTTGTGCGGGGGGGCGTATATTTTAAGGAGGAAAAAGTGGTTTTATGTTCCGCTGATGTTTTATTTAGCGACGATTTTTCTCGTTTTGCGGACCAGCCCTTCCGGGGGGGAGCTGAATCCGGTTGCGGACCGGTTTATGTATTTGCCGGGCGTGGGATTCTGCCTGGCGCTGGGAGCCGCATATGACCGCCTGTTGCGGATGGCCGAGCAAAAAGGGCGGGGATATTTTTGGGGGACGCAGGCTGTAACCGGTGTGATTGCGGGCGTCCTGATGTCCGCGGCTTTTCTTCAGGCTTCCATCTGGAAAGACGGGTACGCTTTGTGGAGGTATGTGTTGAAACTCGACCCGCAGAACCCTGTCGCTCATTGCAACCTGGGGCTGACGTTCCTCCGCGACGGTGATAAAGAAACGGCCAAAAAACATTTTGGGGCCGCGGCCCGTTTTCATTCCACGGATGCCCAGAACTATAATAACCTCGGCAATTTGTTTTATGAGGAAGGCCGGACGCAGGAAGCCAAGAGGTGTTTTGAAACGGCCTTGCGCCTCAACCCGGACCACGCGCAGGCCAGCAGCAATTACGGGGTGGTGCTTATGGAGGAGGGGGAGTATGCCCTGGCGCAAACATTCCTGACGCGCGCCGCGGCATTGTCCCCCCACCAGCCGGAAATATTTAAGAATTTGGGGAATGTTTATTGGGCGCAGAATAAAGAGGTCCAGGCGGAACGCGCGTATTTACAGGCCCTCGCCTTAAATCCGGCGTATTTGTATGTGCACAGTGTCTTGGGAGATATGTATTTAAAGAACGGGGCTTTGGAAGAAGCCGTTGTTCATTTTTCAGAGATTTTGATTTATGAGCCGGATAACCCCCGCGTGCATAACAGCCTGGGAGCCATTTATATTAAGAAAGCCGATTTCCGGCGGGCGGTTTATCATTTCCGCGAGGCGCTGCGGATTGATCCGGATTATGCCAGCGCCCGGAATAATCTGGAAATTGTTCTGGCGCAGTCCGCTTTTCCCCGGGAAGCCGGACAGGAGGATGTAAGAACGGGGGAAACCGGAGAATAGCTTTTCGGCCGTTTACAAAGAGAGGAACGCGCAGGTGGACGGGATTCAACGAAAATCATTCGGCCAGCTTTTGGTTGAGAAGGGCTGGGTCAGCCAGGCCCAGCTTAAGGAAGCCCAAGAGAAACAGCTTCCCGGGGAAGACCTGTTTCCCGGGACACTGGTGCGCCTGGGGCTTGTTGCGGAGGAAAGAGGGCTGTATCCTCTCTGGGCGGATCACCTGAATGTGGAATACCTTGATTTGAAAACTTTTCCGGTTGACAGGAATGTCCTGCCGCGGCTGCCGGCGACGATCGTCACGCATTATAAGGTGTTTCCGGTCCGCTATGATCCGGCGGCGGGGATATTGACGGTCGCGACGGCTTATCCGCAGAATATTTTTATGCTGGACGGGCTTCAAATGGTTCATCCGGGAAGGATTAAAGCGGTCCTGTCCCGGGAGGCCGATATCCTTGAGGCGATACGGGAATATTACGGGGTCGGCGCAGACACGATTGCCAAGATGAATGACGCCTTGCCCGGTGACAGCAATCCGGCCGGGGAGGTCGAAGACATTGAACAGATCGATTCCGACGCTTCGATCGGGAAATTTATCAATCAGATCTTGTTTGAGGCGTACCGGACCCGGGCCACGGACATTCATATTGAACCGTATGAGCAGGATTTGAAAATCCGCTGCCGTATTGACGGGGTCCTTTATGACACCCAGGTCCCGACGAACATCTGGAATTTTAAGGAGGCGATTAATTCCCGGATTAAAATTATGTCTAATCTTAATATCGCGGAGAAGCGCCTCCCCCAGGATGGGCGGTTTAAGGTGAAGGTTGGGGGAATGAGCCTGGATTTAAGAGTGTCTTTTCTGCCGACCCAGTATGGGGAGAGTGTCGTTATCCGGATTTTAAGTTCTAACCGGCTTTATAATATGTATGAGCTCGGGCTGAACGCCCGGGAACAGGAACTCCTGGAACACCTCATTCAGAAACCCCACGGCATCGTGTTCGTGACCGGCCCGACGGGGAGCGGGAAAACAACGACGCTGTATTCCTGCCTGGCGCATGTCAATACGGCGGACAAAAAAATCATCACCATTGAAGACCCGATTGAGTATCAGCTGAACGGCATCACGCAGATTCAGATTAACCCGGCGATCCATTTGACGTTCAGTCAGGGGCTAAGGTCGATGCTGCGCCATGATCCGGATATCATGATGGTGGGAGAAGTCCGTGACCAGGAAACCGCGGAGATCGCGATTCAAATCGCGTTAACCGGGCACCTGGTTTTTTCGACCCTGCACACCAATGACGCCGCCAGCGGCATTACGCGCCTGATCGACATGGGGGTGGCCCCGTATTTGATTTGCAGCTCCGTGGAGTGTTTTATCGCGCAAAGGCTGGTGCGGGTTTTGTGCCCTTTATGTAAAAGGGCTGTGCCGGCCACCGAAGAGTTCCTGACGGCTGTCAGGGAGGAATTCCCGGGGGCGCGGCCACAGACTGTTTTTGAACCGCAGGGGTGCGAGGCGTGCCAGGGGACTGGGTACCGCGGACGGGAGGGGATTTATGAATTTTTGTTATTAAACGATGTGATCCGTGAGATGATCCTGTCCCGGGCGACCGCCGCTCAAATAACCAAAAAAGCCGTTGAGCAGGGGATGAAAACTCTTTTAAAGCACGGATGGGAAAAGGTCCTTGACGGGAAAACCACCCCGGGCGAGATTATCCGGGTCACGAAAGACGACACGAATTTCTGACGCGTGCCATGCCTGTTCAGGAGATGATAGTGTATGGGACAATTTTTTTACAAAGCTAAACAAGGCCCCTCTCAAATCGTCGAAGGGATTATTGAGGCGGATCATGAGGAGATGGCGGTCAGCCGTATTCTTAAGATGGGCTACACGCCGCTGAATGTGCAGGCCGCGCCGGCAGCTTCTGCGGTCAACCGCGGCCCAGGGGAGGGCGGGGCGGCGCCGCCGGGCCTGCGGGTGCGGACCCAGGACATCATGATTTTCACCCGGCAGATGAGCGATCTTATCAGCGCCGGGGTGCCGGTTTTAAGAGCTTTATATCTGGTGAATAAGCAGGTGAAGAATAAGAGGCTTCAAACGGTTATCGGACAAATGGTCGCAGTGGTGGAAGACGGCGGGGCCTTGTCATCGGCCTTGGCCCGGTTCCCCGGGGTTTTTTCACCGTTCTATATCAATATTGTCCGTTCGGGGGAAGTCGGCGGGAAACTGGATGGTGTTTTGGCCCGGCTGGCTGATTATGTGGAAAAGGATTATGACATACAATCCCAGGTCAGGACCAGCTTGATGTATCCCGGGCTGATCCTTTTTGTCGGAGGCGTCACTATATTTGTTATTTTAACATGGGTTATCCCCAAGATATCGACGATTTTTATCGACATGAATGAATCCCTGCCGTTGGTCACAACCGCGCTTTTGGCGGTGAGCCATTTCCTGGCCCGGTTCTGGTGGGCTCTTTTGGCCGTCTTTGCGCTGGTCGCGATGCTCTTGCGGAGGGCCTGCGCGACCCCTGAAGGGAAAAGGGGGATTGACAGCTTGAAGCTGAAAATCCCGGTCATCGGGCCGTTCATCCAGGAGGTGGAAATCGGACGGTTCGCCAGGACGCTCGGCACGTTGCTTTCCAATGGGGTCACAGTCGTGACGGCTATTGACACGGTTTGTCAGGTTATTGATAATGAATTGTTTAAACAGGATGCCCTTAAGATGCATCACCGGCTGACCGGGGGAGGGAGTTTGACGCAGGCGATGCAATCGTGCGCTTTTTTCCCCGAGGCCGCCGTGAATATGGTTGTTGTCGGCGAAGAAACCGGACAACTGCACCAGGGCTTGCTGAAGCTGGCGTCTTATTATGAGCATCAATCGGAACGCACCATGAAACGAGTGGCCAGCCTGATAGAGCCGGTTTTGATTCTGGTGATGGGTGTTTTCATCGGATTTATTGTCTTGGGGATGTTGCTTCCGATTTTCAGAATGAACCTTATCATTAAATAGGGACATATGGGTGGAGGGGAAAGAGGGGGATAAAATCATGACACAGAAAGTCAATCGCGGGGCCCGGGGGTTTACCCTTGTGGAGATCCTTTTGGTGGTGGTGATTATCGGGGTTTTGGCGGCCATGGTCGTGCCGAATTTTTCCGGGAAAAAATCAAAGGCCCAGCAGGCCGCGGCCATCGCGGATATTGAGGCCAATTTAGCCGTCGCTTTGGACATGTACGAACTGGATGTCGGGCGGTTCCCCACCACGGAACAGGGGCTGAAGGCGTTGATTGAAATTCCATCGGCGCCTCCGGTCCCGGAGAGCTGGGGGGGGCCGTATCTCAAGAAAAAAGCGGTCCCGCTTGATCCGTGGGGGCAGGAATATAATTACCGGTTCCCGGGAACGCATAACCCGGACGGGTATGACCTTTTTTCTTTCGGCGTTGACGGGGTGGAGAGCGACGATGATATCGCCAACTGGCAGAAAGAATGAAACGGCCTTTCCCCCGGCCCGGGGACGCACGCGTGCTTTTACGCTTATCGAGATGTTATTGGCCGTCTTTTTGATAATGGTTCTGGCCGGGATGACTGTCCCTTATTTCGGCCGCTCTTGGTCGAGGCTGAAATTGCGAAGTGTCGCCTACGAATTGTCCTATAGGATGCGTTTCGCGCAGAGTTGGGCCATCCGCAAAGGGGCGCGCGTCAGACTGGCGTTCGCGCAGGACGCACGGACGTATCATTTTCAGCTGGCGGCGGAAGAGGAGCCGGAGTCCGGGACGCCGGTATCGTATGAGTCCTTGCCCGGACGTTGGGGCCGGGCTGTTTCCGTCTCTTCGGATATTGAAGTGGCCGCGAGCCCGGAAGAAGCGGTTTTTACGCCGGACGGCCGCATTGACCTTTTCCAATGTCAATTCTGCCGCCGGACGGATTGTTATCTGGTGTCAACGGCGGGCTCCCGCGGGGCCGTGGATGTCTGGTTTTTCCCGTCAGAGACCTTAACGGGAGGAAGATATTGATGACCGCTCGAAGGTTTTTATCCGGCACGTCCAGGGGCCCCGGGAAAGGGGCTTCGGCGGGTTTTGTCCTTCTGGAAGTCCTTTTGGCGATGGTGGTTTTTTCCATAAGCATTGTGTCTCTTGTTAATTCTTTGGCGCAGAGTTTCCGGGCCGAGGTCTACAGCCGTGATTACACGGATGCCGTGCTGGGGGCGGATACCCTTATGGCTCATGTCTGGGCCCGGGGCGTGATGGAACGGCAAACTCATGAGGGGGGGGCCTTCCCGGTTATGTCCCGGGATTTTGTGTATCACATCCGGGCGTCCCAGAGCGCGGACCCGAATATGGGCGACGGGGTGAATGAATTCTTTGTGGAAGTGACGTGGAACCTGGGAGGCAAGAAACGTGCGTTTTCCTGGCGCGGTTTTATTTTTGACGCGTCTTAAGGATGCGAGTGTCCCGGCGGATTTTTTTGCCAGGCCGGGCCGGGAGCTTCAGCGTCAGGGCAGGCGGGGGGTTACGTTCCTTGAAATACTTTTAGCCCTGAGTCTGGTGTCTATCTTGGCGGGGAGCCTGTATGCCACATACGCGGCCGGGCTGCAGATTCATAAACGGGCGCAGAAACTCGAACAATGGTCCCGTTCGGCGTTTTGGTCGTTTGATGCCATGGCCCGGGATCTGGAAAATATGCTGCCGTATCATAGCCCGGCAGAGTCGGCTGAAGCCCTTGACGATTTTTTTGAGGGGACATCATCTGGATTGAAACTGCTTTGTGCCGGCGAAGACGGATTAATAGAGGTGAGGTATTTTCTTCAAGAACCGGATTATGGGACGGTGCATAAGGTGATCGTCGGGGGCCGGACGGCCCACGTCAGCACACCGGTCACGATAGAAACGAATGCAGACGGCCGTGTGCAATGTCTGGTGAGGGAAGAGCGGCCTTTCCCGTCCGGGGGGGGAGAGGCGGTTTTGCCGTTGGGGGAGGGCTTGGAAATCCTTAACCGTTATGTTTTAAAAGACAGTTTGAAATTTTTTTTCGCGGAGACGTCCCGGGGCGCGGCGTCAGACGAGGTCCTCTGGGAACCCTCGTGGGAAAAGCCGGATTTCCCGTCTCTGGTTCGTATTGAAATGACTTTGGTTAATCCGCAGGATCTGGAAGAGACGGTCACTTTGCGGAGGGATGTTTTTATCCCCGCCGGGGCCTGGAAATAACCCGGGGGTGTCGAAAGGCAGGGACGTTTATCGTATGCAGGCAAGCGGTGTGCGTTGTAACGTTTGGAAATGGGGGCGGCCCGGGAACAGCCGTCGGGCCGCGGGGGAGAGGCATGGAACGGACCAGGCCGGGGTTATTTTGATTGTTGTCCTTTGGATCGTGGCGATTCTTTCTGTTTTTATCCTGGGGTTAAGCCGCCGGGCCGGCGTTGAACTGGCGCTGACGCGGTATCAGAGAGAGAAGGTTATAGCGGGCCACACGGCCATTTCCGGGCTTGTCTACGCCATGGCGTGCATTCAGCAAGACAGCCTGGACCCGAAAACCCGCGCTTTTGACACGCTGTATCAACGGGGCATAACATTAGACGAAAATCAGACAGCGGAAGCCCTTTTCCGCCGTGTCTCCTCCGGGGACGGGTATTTTGAAATCCGGCATTGGGAAATAGGGGAGGACGGAACGGCGCGGCCGGTGTTTGGGTTTGAGGACGAAGAGAGCAAAATTAACGTGAATTTGCTGTCGCCGCAAAATTATAAGGTGCTCAGCGCCTTGATCACGTATTTTGGTTTTGACCAGGATACCGCTGATATTATCGCGTCTGCGGTTATAGACTGGACAGACAAGGATGACAATACGTTTAACGCGCCTTATGGCGCGGAAAGTGATTTCTACATGCAATTAGCCTCCCCCCGGCCCTGTAAGAATTATTCTTTTGAAAGTGTTGAGGAAATTCGCCTGGTGCGGGGCATGACGGAAGAAATATTCAAAAAGATCGAGCCGTATATTACGGTCTACCCCTCATCCGGCCGTTTTCAGGTCAACCTGGATACGGCGTCCCATCCGGTCCTGACGGCTTTGGCCCGGGCCGTGACCGGCGGCCAGACGAACACGGAAAAAGAGGACGCGGATGGCGTTGTGGAAAAGATAATGCAAAACCGCCGGGGAGAAGACGGGTGCTTGGCGACGGCGGATGACCGGCTTTTCGATATAAATCAGCTGTCTCTTAACAGCGAAGAACGGATCGTCGCCTTGCTGATGTATCAGAGCATGGCCCGGGTTTCCAGTTATTTTCGTGTTTTCGTGAACGGTTTTTCCGGCCCCGGGGGGGTGTCATCGGGCATTGAAGCGGTGGTTTCGCGGGCCGATCTGTCGGTCCTGTATTGGAAAAGGCAATAACCTTTTGCGCGGGTTGAAAAATGAGCGATATATACAAAACAGTGGTCTCGATAACCGATACGGATGTAAAAATCCTGCAAGCGAGAGTGCGCCGGGGGGAGGCGGTCCCTTTTTATTTCTTTGTGAGAGACTTGGATCATTCTTCCCCGGAGAGCCTGCAGGCGGCTCTTCGGGAAGGGCTCCCGGCTTCTTTGACCAGGATAGGGCATGTTGTGCTGCTTGTTTCCAGGCGGGAGGTTTTGATGCGGCCGGTGCGCTTGCCTTCCCACTCGGCGTCCGAGATTCAGCGCATGGTTGATTTGCAGATCAGCCATCTGACTCCCTTTGCCCGGGAGGATCTTGTCATTTGTCATACGGTTACCGCCAAGGAACCCGACGGGTACTCCCGGGTGCTTATCCAGGCGGCCCCCAAGGGTATTGTTTTGAGTCAGATCAGCCTCCTGACCGCCAGGAAGGTGCCTTGTCATCAGGTGGTCCTGAGTTCCTTCGGTGTCGGGGCCTGGTCCAGGAGAAATCTTTTGAGCCCCCGGGATGCGGCGGACCATGTCGTGGCGCTTCTGGATGTCGACCGCCGCGGCTCGGAGCTTTGTTTTATGCGGGGCGGCATGCTTTTGTTTTCCCGTTATTTGGCCTTTGGGCATGAGGACGAAAACCCGGAAACCAGAGCCGCATTCCTGGCGCAGATTTTTTTAACGGTCAAGGCCTGCCGCCGTGAAGGCTGGGGCGGTTCCGTGGCCCGGTTTATTATTATATCGGAAGCGGATTTGGCCTGGATGAAGGAGCGCCTGCAGGACCCTGAGATTTCACCCGCCGTGGAGCAGGTGTCCGTGCGTCAACGGGTGTTGGAAAGGTTGAAGAAGAACCATGGCGGACTTATCCCAGGATCCGTGTCCTGGACCGCCCTTTTGGGAGGGCTCTCCAACGGACTCTCACAAGAAACAAACCTGATCCCCCGGGAGATCATTCAGATCAAATCTTCGGCCCTCAAGCGCCGGGAGGGGATCCGTTTTGTTATTGCACTCCTGGGCATGATGGGGGTCTTATGGGCGGCGCTTAATCTGGAGAATTTTCAGAAAGAACGCAGGCTGTCCCGTTTGCAGGCTGTTGTGCAGGAGCAGCAGGTGAGCGTCAAAAGAGCGCAGGAAAATATCGAGGCGGTAGAAGCTTTACAAGATAAATTGCACAGCCGGATTGTTTTAGTCGATATTCTCCGGGGTCTTTATGAACAGGTGCCTGAACCCGTTTCTTTGCGCTCCCTGCAGCTTGATCCTAAGGGGACCATGATTGTGTCGGGGTTGGGGGTGTCGCGGAGCGCGGTGAACCAGTTTCATAATAACCTGGTCAGCTCTTTGATGTTTCAGAAAGTTTCCCTGGAGTATGCCACGGAACGGAAACAGTATAAGGAAGAATACGTGGAATTTAAAATTTTATGCCAGTTATCCCGTGACGAGAAGGAGAACCAACCATGATGCATGTTCAGCTTAGCCCGCGGGAGAAGAAAATTCTTTCCCTTTCTCTGGCGGTGCTCGCGGTTTATTTGGTCAAGACGCTGGTGGTCGCCCCTGTTCAGACCCGTTCGGAAGGGCTTGACCGGCAGATCCGGAATGCCGAACAGAAATTGTTAAGCGCGTCCCGCACCATCCGTAAGAGCCAGGTTGTCCAGCGCCGGTACGAGGCCTTGCTGGAAGATTACCGGCAGACTCAGTCTGACGAAGAGGTGATGTCCGGGATTTTGACCGAAATAGAAGCCACGGCCGCTGGAAACAGCCTGAGTATTTCTGATCTTAAACCCAACAGACCCAAAATGATTAATTATTACAAAGAGTTTTCAGTCAGCCTGGTCCTGGAAGGGGATTTTACCCAGGTGATGGAATTTGTTTTTAAATTGCAAAAAGAGCCGTATTCTTATTTTGTGGATGAAGCGGATATCAGTAAGCATTCTCCGCGGACCAGTGGGCTGCGGTGCCGTTTTGTCTTAAGTAAAGTTTTAATTCCTTGATTAATTTTATATCTGCTTGACACCTCCCGGCACTTATGCCAGAGTACTCGTAGAATCTGGCCGCGCAGGGAGGAGAAGGAGGTTCCTGCCGACGGGCTGGACGAGGGCCATATGCTAAAAAAAATGACGCAGGTTTTTCAGGTTGTGGCTATTGCGGCGCTTGCGTACTGCGCTGCGCGATGGTATGCGTTTGCAGAACCCGGGGCTCTTCCGGCTTTGGAGGAAAACCGTTTTGAGCCCAAAGCTGTCGCCAGGAATGACCCTGTCCTCGATTCCCAGTCCTCATTCGCGGAGTATAGCCGCATTTTTTCTCAAAGAGAGATTTTTGTGATGCCTTATGCGAAGGAGCCCCCGGGTTCAAAGGCCCGTGCCGTTGAGCCCCCGGCCGCTCCTAAAGCTGATTTAGTCAATTTCCGCCTGCGCGGCATTGTGCTGGATCAACACCCGCAGGCCCTTGTGGAGGACTTGGCCCAGAAAGAGACCTTGTTCCTTTCTCCGGGGGAACCGATGGGGGAGGGTATTTTGCGGGAGGTGCGGGAAGACCGTGTTATCGTGGTGGTCCACGATTCATCGTTGGAACTGCTTCTGGAAGATTAACCTGTTATTTAAGCTGCAAGCCGCCAGGGAGGAATAAGGCGGGAACCCGAATGATGACAGATTTTAACCGATATAAATATATTGCATGCCTTGCCGGGATTTTTTTCTGTTTGGCTTTTTCCTCCGGAACAGCGGCCGAACGTCAGGATATTGTTAATCAAGCTTTGAATGATTATGAAGTTCAGTCCGTTCTCCCCAACCCCGCAGCGGCGGGCGTAAGTCCGGCTCCCGGCCCTTCGGATCGGGTGGCCCCTGTCTCCCGGATGGAAGATATTGTCCGCCGGCAGTTGGTTAAGACAGACCCTCGGATGGTCACGGCCGATTTTTTGGCGCAACCGGTTTTGGCGGACCCTGGCGCAACAGCCAAGGATTTTTCGGAAGAAGGCTATTCCCAGGTGATTGAAATCCGCCCCCCGGCTGACACCCGGGAAGAGAAGGCCCCGCAGAAAGAGGAGGATACGGAAGAGGACCTGATTGATGTCCTGCAGATGAAAAATGTTGATATTATGGATATTTTGAAGCTGATCGCCCAGAAGAGCGGGATGAATATTATCACGGGTAAAGGCGTCAGCGGAAATGTTTCGGTCTATCTTAAAAATGTGCAATGGAAAGACGCTTTGCGTATTATCCTCGATTCGAACGGGCTCGCGTATAAAAACGATGGAGGGATATTGCATGTGATGCCGGCCGCCGAGTTCGAAAAACGCTACGGCTACCGCTTCGGCGGGGACCTGAAAACCAGGATCGTTCACTTGGATTACGCCGACGCCCAGGATATGGTGACGTTGTTAACGCAGATGAAGAGTTATTTGGGGAAGATTATTTTTGAGGCGAAGTCCGGAACCCTTGTTTTAACGGACTCCGGAGACGTTATTGCCGAAATGGAAGAGTTGATTAGAAAGATAGACGTGCCGGTCACGACAAAAGTTTATGAACTGAATTATGCCCAGGCGGAAGACCTGGCTCAAAAAGTTGCGGAGGTGCTGACAAAAAGTGTGGGCCAGGTGAAACATGACGCGCGGTCCAACAAACTTATCGTCCGGGATACTCCGGTGTCCATCGAGGGAATAGATAAGCTGGTTTATTCCTTTGATGTGAGGGAACAGCAGGTCCTTATTGAAGCCAAAATTTTACAGGTCGTTTTGAGCGATGAGTATAAATTTGGCGTAGATTGGGAAGCGGTGGCTTCAGAATATCATAATCTTAATTTTAAAAGTAATTTTAGCGTTTTAAATACCACGGATAAAAGCGGGACCATGACAGTCGGAACGCTGGAGAATGATGACTACACGGCTCTGATGGAAGCCCTTAAAACCATCGGGGAAACCAATATCCTTTCTTCTCCCCGGATCACGGCTTTGAATAATCAGGAGGCCAGAATCCTGGTGGGATCCCAGGAGCCTTATGTGACGACGACTACGACGACTCCGGCTAGCGGGCCGACAACCACCGCGGAAAGCATCAGTTTTATTGATGTCGGCATTAAACTGTACGTGACGCCCACGATTCACCGGGATGATTTTATCACGATGAAAATCCGGCCGGAAGTCAGCTCCGTGACCAGGACGCTTACGACCAGCAATAATAATTCTATCCCGGTCGTAGAAACGTCAGAAGCGGAAACCATGGTGATGATTAAAGACGGGGTGACGGTCATCATCGGGGGGCTTATCAAAGAGGAGCAGATTGATTCTGAAAATAAAGTCCCTCTTTTGGGGGACATCCCTTTTTTGGGGCATGCTTTTCGTAACGAAGACCATTTGACCCGAAAAACAGAAATCGTGATTTTCCTGACCCCCAGACTCATGAGCGGGGACGTGTCCACGGCTTTGTCTCCGGAAGATTTTTCTTCCCAGGCGCCGGCCTCTTTCTGACATTTCAGGCCGTGTGCGGCCAGGATTCCCTTCCTTTTGCCTAAGCCTCTTTAACTTTGCAAAGCAGGTTTTTCCCCTTTTTTGCTGATTTTTCTTGTTTGTCTTTATAGGCAAACGTATAATGTATGCAATTCTATCGAGAAGTGAGGATCCGGTAATGATTTTCAGCCCTTTAAAACGCCCGTTAAATCTCCTGTGCCTTCTGGCCGTGCTTTTTCCCCTGTCTGGGTGTGTGACGGTCAGGACGCCTTCCCCGGAGGGTGCGTCGTTAAAGACCCTCTGTGAACAGAACGGGGTGAACTGGTACTGGGACAGCGTGTCCCAGGCGGTCACTCTCAGCCGGGGCGCGTTGTCGGCCAGGGCGATGGTGGGCAGCGAAATTGTCGTCATTGACCAGCAGAAGGTTTTTTTAAGTGAACCCCTGAAGCGGCAGAGAGGGAAGATCCATGTGCCGGCGGATTTCTATCGCAAGGTTATTCTGAAGCTGATAGAACCGGAAGGCCCGGTGTCCCTGCGGCCTTGCCGTATTATTATTGACCCCGGACACGGGGGCAAAGATCCCGGGGCTATTGGCACGGCGGGGACGTATGAGAAAGATATTGTTCTGGATATCGCCAAACGGGTCAAAACAATCTTGGAGGAGTCCCAGTATGATGTTAAGATGACCCGGTCCGAAGACACGTTCATCTCCCTGGAGCAGCGGACTGAGATCGCCAGCCAGTTTGTCGCCGATATTTTTATCAGTATTCATGCCAACGCGAGCACGACCGGCCGGGCTTCCGGGCTGGAGGTGTATGCGCCCCGGCCTCTGGAACGGCAGGAGCAGAAAGATCCTCAGCGGATCAGGAACCACGATCTCCTTTTCAGTAAACTAGCCATGCAGAGGCATAATAAATCCGTGGAGAATATCGTTACAGACATGCTGTATAGTTTTAAATCTTCGGAATCCCCGGCTTTGGCGCGGGCGATATCAGAAGGCATAGAGCAGGAAGCGCGCGCCCGTAACCGGGGCGTATATAAGGCCGGGTTCTGCGTGCTGAGGAATACTGTGATGCCCGCCGTGTTGATTGAAGTGGGATTCCTTTCCAATCCCCGGGAAGAACGCCAATTGAATTCTAATCAGTATCGCCAGAAAATCGCGGAAGGAATTTCCAGAAGTTTAAGGGAATATATCACCCGCTTGGGTTATTAAAATTATATTTCTCCCGGCTTATAAGAGAAGGTGAATATCCATGAGGAAAGACAATCCAATAGGAGTTTTTGATTCCGGCTTGGGCGGGCTGACGGTTATGAAGGCCATGATGCGCCGGCTGCCTTTTGAGGATATTGTGTATTTAGGCGACACGGCCCGGGTGCCGTACGGGACTAAGTCAAGGGATGCGATCATAAGGTTCTCCCTTGAAAATGCGGCTGTGTTAATGAAACATCATGTGAAAATGATCGTGGTGGCCTGCAATTCTTCCTCGAGTTACGCTTTAGAAATGCTGCGGGAACAATTCCCGGTCCCGGTTGTCGGGGTGATTGAACCCGGGGTGAACCGGGCGGTTCAGATGACGAAGAACCGGCGGATCGGCGTTATCGCGACGCGGGCGACCATCAGCAGCGGTTCGTACGAACGGCTGCTCTCCCGGACGATGCCCGGCGTGAAAGTGGTCAGTCAGCCGTGCCCGCTTTTTGTCCCGCTGGTCGAAGAAGGGTGGTTTAGGAGGGCGGTGACCCGTCAGGTGGCGGAGGAATATTTGCAAAAGATAAAAAGCGGCCGGGCCGACACGTTGATCCTGGGGTGCACGCATTATCCTTTGCTGAAGACGGTCATCACCCATGTCCTGGGGCGGGGAGTTTCCCTTGTGGACTCCGCCTGGGAAGTGAGTAAACTGGTGCAGACACTTTTGGAGGAACGGCACGCCGGCCGGGATGCCCGGCGGGCCCCGCAATATAAATTTTTGGTCAGCGACCAGCCGGAACATTTTCAGAAACAGGCCAGGCGGTTTTTGGGGTATGATATAAAGGATGTGAAAAGAATCACGTTATCTTAAACGAGGTTGTGCTTATGTATGAATTAACCATCGGCGGCGATTTTGCCGCAGCGCATTTTTTGGCGGGGTATGACGGCTCCTGTAAAGAGTTGCATGGTCATACGTGGAAATTAGAAGTAACGATTCAGGCCGAAACTTTGAATGAGATAGGCCTGGTGATGGATTTCCAGGACCTCAAAAAGAAACTCAATGTTTTTTTAAGACAGCTGGATCACGGCTGCCTCAATCATCTGCCGGCTTTTCAGAAAGAGAATCCGACGACAGAAAACCTGGCCCGGTTTATTTATCAAGGCTTTGCCCGTGATTGCGCGCCTTTCCGGGTGAAGCACGTGAGAATATGGGAGTCGGAGAAAGCCAGTGTCACGTATTATGAATAGGAAAACCTGTCTTTCTCCTTCCACGGGGTATCCCCGGCCGCACCTGGCGTCCCGGGGCAAGAAGGCCGTTGTTCTTCTGTCGGGGGGGCTGGATTCCGCGACCACGCTTTACTATGCCTTAAGACAGGGATATCAGCCGCAGTGCCTTGTTTTTGATTACGGGCAGACACACCGCAAGGAAATCCGGCAGGCGCGGGAAGTGGCCCGGCACGCGGGGTGCCTTTGTGAAACGGTGCGTATTTCCCTGCCCTGGGGCGGTTCCGCCCTGGTGGATAAAAGCATCCCGGTCCCGCATCACCGTTCCGGCGGACCGGACCGGATTCCGGTTACGTATGTCCCGGCCCGGAATATTATTTTTTTAAGTTTTGCCGTTTCCTGCGCAGAAGCGATTGGCGCCCGCCGTGTTTTTATCGGGGCCAACGCGATTGACTATTCCGGGTATCCCGATTGCCGTCCGGAATTTTATGCCGCTTTTAGCCAGGTCTTACAATGCGGCTTAAAGTCGGGGGTGGAAAAACGGCCGGTTCAAGTGGAAACGCCGCTGTTGCACATGAGTAAAGCCCAGATTATTCAGAAGGGCTTGCAGTGGGGCGTTCCGTATCATTTGACCTGGTCATGTTACCGGGGGGGGGCGAAGCCCTGCGGGACATGTGACAGCTGCTTCTTGCGCGCGAAAGGATTTCAGACCCTGGGTATTCCCGATCCCCTTATGAAATTGAAGAAAACATGATGATGGACAGAACCGCGCCGGTCATTGAAATATTTTCTTCCCTGCAGGGGGAAGGCCCTTACGCGGGGGTCAAGCAGGTCTTTGTCCGGTTTTATGACTGTAACATGCGCTGCCGGTGGTGTGACACGCCTCAGGCTCTTCCGGGGCAGGCGGCGCCCCGGGACATGGGCTCTCACCAGGTTTTTGAGCAGGTGGCGTCTTTATGGTCCCATTGCCACTCGGTGAGTTTGACCGGCGGGGAACCGCTTTTACAGTCGGTTTTCCTGAAAAGCCTGTTACCCCGTTTCAGAGAATCCGGTATGCCGGTATACCTTGATACGAACGGGGTTTTATGCGATGAGCTCGAAAGTGTCATATCGGGCGTTGATATGATCGCCATGGATATTAAATTGCCCAGTTCAACCGGCGAGCGGGACTATTGGCAGGAGCATGAACGTTTTTTAAAAATTGTCCGGGATAATCCGGTGGAAGTCTTTATCAAGATTGTGGTTTCACAAACCACGCATAAGGCCGACGTCATGAGGGCCGCGGACCTGATTGCCGGATTTGATAAAGGTCTTTGGGTGGTTCTTCAGCCGTGTTTTCAAGACCTGGATGCCGGGGTTTTAGAGCAATGCCGGGAGTATCAGGACTGTTGTTTGGACGTTATTTCTAATGTCAGGGTTCTGCCGCAGTGGCATAAATTGATGAATTTACGGTAAGTTCCCGGAGAGGATAAAATTATGAAGAAAAAAAGCGCTTATGAAGGGCTGCAGGCCGGCGTTCGGTCGATCCCGTTACCGGATATCGAAGTTTGGGAAAACCAGTACGCGGACCGGACCTATACGGTTGAGCTTGACATACCGGAATTCACCTGTATTTGCCCTAAGACCGGATTGCCCGATTTTGCTTCGGTGCGGGTGTCTTATGAGCCGCGGCAGTGGTGTCTGGAACTTAAGTCGTTTAAAATGTATATTGTCGCTTTCCGGAATCTGGGCATCTTCCACGAGCATCTTGTCAACCGGATCCTGGACGATATCGTGAAGGCGTGCCGGCCGCGGCGGGTTAAAGTGACGGCGGTGATGAACCCTCGGGGAGGGATCACGACCACGGTGACGGCGGAATATCAAGAGAGGGCGGCGCGGGGGGCAGGACGGAAATAAGTCACGCGGGGTTTTGCAGAAAGGGGTGTCGCATGAGATCCGACGGGCGTTCCCGGACTGAATTGCGGACGATTCGGGTTATAAAAAATTACACCAAATACGCGGAAGGCTGTTGTCTCATTGAATTCGGCCAGACACGGGTTCTCTGCACAGCCACGGTTGAAGACGGGGTGCCGCCGTTTTTAAAGAATACGGGCAGCGGATGGGTGACGGCGGAGTACGGTATGCTGCCCCGGTCCTGTTCGAGCCGGATCCGGCGGAATGACACCAGTGGGCGCGTGCATGAGATTCAGCGGCTGATCGGCCGGTCGCTGCGGGCGGTGGTGGACCGGGCCCGGATGGGGGAGCGTACGGTGAAAGTGGATTGTGATGTCATCCAGGCCGACGGAGGAACCAGAACAGCCGCGATCACCGGCGGGTTTATCGCGCTGGCGTTAGCGTTGAAACATTTAAAGAAACAGAAGATGATTCAAAATATCCCTTTGCAAGATTATGTCGCCGCGGTTAGCGTCGGAATCGTGGACGGAACGCTGATGCTGGATTTGAATTATGAGGAGGATTCCCGGGCGGACGTGGATATGAATGTCGTGATGCTGGGCCGGGGGGACTTTGTCGAAGTGCAGGGGACGGCCGAGAGGGAACCTTTTTCAAAAGCGCAGGTTAATCAGATGCTTACTTTGGCCAAGCAGGGGATTCAAGATTTGATCAGGATTCAAAAACGCCAGTTGGGGGCGCTTTTGCCTTAACGGGCCAGGAAACTCGTCTCTTGTTTCGGCTTCCGGCCGGGACAAGCGGCGGGGCGGGGTGCCTTCATGAAAGAATTACTTGTCGCGACGACGAATAAAGGAAAACTGCGGGAGATCAAAGTCCTGTTGTCCGGGATGCCGTTTATGATTACGTCTCTGGCGGATTATCCTCACCTCCCGCCGGTTGTGGAAGACGGCGTGACGTTTAAGAGCAACGCGGAAAAAAAAGCACTGACCATCGCTCAGGCCACCGGGACATTGACCCTGGGGGAGGATTCCGGCCTGGAAGTCCGCGCCTTGGACAACCGCCCCGGAGTTTATTCCGCCCGGTTTTCCGGGCCGCGGGCGGATGACCGGAAAAACAATTTAAAACTCCTGCGGCTCCTGCGGGGTGTCCCTGCGGATCAACGGCAGGCCCGGTATCGTTGTTATATCGCGCTCGCCGACGGCCGTGGGATTGTGGGGGGGGTGAACGGATCTTGCTCCGGGTATATCACGGACCGCGCGCGAGGTGAAAACGGCTTTGGTTATGACCCCCTTTTTCTTATCCCCCGTTATCAGAAAACGTTCGGGGAGCTGGACCCCGCCATAAAATCTAGGCTGAGCCACCGGGCGAAAGCCTTAAAAAAGCTGAAAGTTTTGCTTGAGTTTTATAAAGGTTAACGACCGAATTCTCTTCGGCCCCGCAGGGGGCGGGAGATGAACCTGAGCCGGAATTGTCTGGATAGGGTTTCAGCGGACCCGCCGAACAATTATTGTAGAATTTCTTCAAAAATCCCCTGTACGCCTTCCAGAAGCCCTTCCGCTGTTTTCTTCAGGAGTTTGGTGGGGAAATTTTCAACGGTACGGACCGGGTTATCCAGCGTGCCCCTTATTTTTATGTTGATGTATCCGTCTGTCTGTGAGATGAGGGCCGTGGGGATTTTTTTTAGGGAAGCTGACTGTAAGATTTCTGTTTCGTAAAGTTTGGGAACGATATCCAAAGAGATATTTTTGTCTTTGTCGATCCAGCCTTTGCCTTTTAATTCCATCTGTTTGCTTTGCAACAGCAGGTTCTCGGTAGATATCTGGTTATTTTTAATGGTGAAATCTGCATGGCCTTCCGTGAACACAACGGTTTCCAGTTCGGGAATGAAGAGGAGCTTGCCCAGGCCATTGAGAAAACTTAAAGTCCATAACTGGCCGTTGAGAATGGATAAGGACCCCTGCCCGGTCATGTGTTCTGATTTCAAGAGCGGGCCTTCCGCCTGCAGTTGGGATGACAGGGTGCCGGCCAGATTAACTTTTTCCCACCGGGGATTTTGGCGCATCTGGGCCAGGTCGATGTTGTTTATGGTGACGGAAAATTTCCCGGGCAAAGTTGGGTCCGCGACGTCAAACAGGGAGTTCACGGTGAGGTCTCCGTTGTAGAGCGTGGCGAAGAAATTAACTTTGCTTTGGGTGGAGCGGGTGCGTTGAACGATCAGGTTGCCGCGGCTGAACGTGATTCCACCCAGGGAGCAGTTGGTCCCCGAAGCGGTTAAGTCCGTAATGCCCGCTGCCCAGTTTTTGATGTCTCCGTCAAAG
>JAGOJP010000024.1 GCA_017995055.1 Candidatus Omnitrophota bacterium | reverse complement strand
CGTTATGACCATGCTGCTTTAGAACGGCCGAGCTGTTTTCAACACCCAGCCGTTCACAGGAATCATTGATAAAGGAGACTTTCATGGTTTTATGCCCGGTCCCCTCCCCAAGAGGCCCCCGGCGGGGTCCCCGCGGCAGAGGGAGATTGGAAACGTTTCATCTCGTCGATAATATAGGCCCCGTAACTCTCATGTTGCATGGCTTGAGTGATAATGCCCTGCCCGCAATTTAAAGCGACCGTTGCATCATATTTATACGGATCGCAAATGCTGGCTAATGTCACAACCAAAAGTTTCCCTGGTTTTTGGGGATACCCCCCCCGTAGCAGGAGAAACACCCCGTAAGGGATTAAGGCCACACTATTCCATTTCAAAGAGGTTAATAGTATTTTCAACAACAATTTTTTCGTCATCGTTTGTTGTCTCTCCCGGCACGCGTCGATCTTCCCGGCGATTTTCCGTATATCCAAATAATGTTCAATGCCCCGGTAGCCGCCGGCTGTCCTGACGACGCAGTAATGATAATAATTGAAACATTTTTTCTTCCGGAAGGCGCTGAGATAGGCGTAAAATAATTTCTGAAAACAAACCACATCTTCTCTGGCAATCGTCCCCTGAGAATGCTCCACGAGGTGTATCACCAGGTCATCCGGCATCATGGCCCGGCCCGCTGCATCTTCCTGGGGGGGATAGTGGCAGTAGGTGATATAACTCACGTCCTTAATAAAATCATTCCGGACAACGTAATCAAAAATTTCATCCCATTCCTTTTCATTAACGCCCCTGGCGATCGTCACGTTTAATGTCACAGGGATTCCCAGCACCTTGAGATTATGCAAGGCCCGCATTTTCGCCTCCAGAAAGTGCCCCCCTCTCAAGGTCTCATAAATTTCATCATGAAAGCCGTCAACCTGCAGACTCACGTGGTCAAGCCCCGCCTGTTTCAGGGATTGGGTATAATCATAATCAGCGAGTTTTACCCCGTTCGTGTGGATGTTCACAAATTTCCCGGCTTTCTTTAACGCCCGGATCATCTCCGGCAATTGCGGAGAGACCGTGGGCTCGCCGTGAGAAAACGTGAATCGCTCCACCTGCGGTTTATCCCTCACGGCTGTGTTCAGGTCCGCGGCCGTCAGCGGCGAGCGCGGGGGGCAATAATGCAGGTAACAAATCGGGCAGGAAATATTGCAGCGCGTGCTCGCACAGACGTAATATTCCCGTTGTTCCAGGGCGCCGGGGATAAAATAAAAGTAGCAGTCGGACAAAGTTTGATAATCTTCCGGATGAGCCGAAACCAAGGCGCGGAACGGCCCATGCCGTAGGCAGGTTTTGTCCAGATAAACGCCGTCCGCTTCGGCCCGGATCACAGCCGGCAGCGGGGCCAGACAAACCGGGCACACGCTCATTGTTTCACGAATGACACGCTCATTCAGGCCAGAGGAGTTATTCCCCTTTAACGTTTCCGTTTTTCCGATCAATGCAAATCGTCTCCTGGGAAGCGGTGTTACGGTAGCGGCGCTCGAAATCGATGGCACGCAATCCGTCCACCCCCTGGTTCACCAGTTCCTGCTGCTGGCGGTCATAAAAAATAATTTCATCCTGACAAGTATCAACGAAACTGTAATCAATTTTATAAGGATCGCAGCTCGTGTTAAAATTCAGATAAAGAAACGGGCTGGTTTTTAAAGCGTAATCCTCGTTCATCATAAAAGAAAATCCGGTCCATAAGATTTCTTTCAGGATCACCAGCGTGGACCAGCGCATGATAAAAAACGGCAGGCCTAAGATTAAAATTATTCTGGCAAGGACAGGATGCCTGGGAGCCATTTCCTGATAAAGTTTTAGAAGCCTGTCCGTCCGTTCCAGGTTAAGATAGCGGTTAATGGGATCATATGTCCCGTCCCGTTTCCGGAACAGGATAAAAATCTGGCTGTAAAGGCAATAACGCTCTGAACGCAGGGATTTAATGGCTAGGTGCAGTTTCTGAAAGAGGATAATGTTGCGTTTGGAAATCCGGCCTTCTGTTTCTTTCTCCAGGATGTCTCCGATCGTGTCCGGCATAAGGAAATATTGAAGAGGCCATCGGGCCGTTTCCCCCAGATAACAGATCGTAAAAAAATTAACAGAAGAAATGAACGGATGTTGAACGGCAAACCGGACGCTGTCCATGATGGCCGGCTCATTGACGCCCCGGGCAATCGTGATATTCAAATCCGTCGGCAAACCCAGGTCTTCCAGGTTTTTTAAAGCCAGTTGCTTCTTATCCAGAATATTCTTACCCCGAAAAGTTTCATACGCGTCCGGCGCGAACCCGTCAAATTGAAGATTAATCCGGTCCAGCCCCGCATCCTGCAGAGAGCGGATGTAATCTTTGTTCCCCAAGACCAGACCGTTGGTGTGCAGACTAATATGCTTGCCGTGTTTTTTAAAAAGGCGGATAATATCCGGCAGGTCTTTCCGGCAGGTCGGTTCTCCCCCCGAAAGGATGTACGCCGGCTGGTTATGCCGGGTGATAAATTCTTCGATCTTGTCCAGGCCGGGGTCAGGGATATCAATCCGGTTGCTGTCTCCAAGGTGGCAGATGGGGCAAGACGTGTTGCAGCGCATTGTCACCCACATTTCATATTCGCGGATACGGTAAGACGGGTTCATAACGGCGAAAAAGAAGCCTTCCAGTTCTTTGTAAAGACCCGCGGTCTCAGACAGAAGGACTTCGGAGGCCCCGTGCCGGGGGCAGGTCTTGACCAGAAAAACCCGGCCGTCTTTTTCCAGGACCGTCGCGGGCACGGTTTCCAAGCACAAAGGACAAACGCTCTTCGTCGTGCGGATTATATTATCAGGTTTCATGGTTTCCCCCGGTTCTTCGATTCACAATGACGTTTTTCCAAATTCACAAAATAAGCGCCTTCCCTTCCGATAGGGCGTAAAGAATCCGGCGTTTGGTCCGCAGCCATGATTTCATTCTGACAATTTTGCAGGATAGTTTTGTCCAGCTTATACGGGTCGCAGCTGGTCGTAAAACTTAAAGCCAGCAGGCGGCTTGTTCTCAAATACCGGGAAGTCCTGAAAAAGTAAGATAGTCCCGAGCCAATCAATTCCCTGGCCAGGACTAAAATCCGGCGATGACAGCACAGGCACAACACAGCCAGCCCGAGATAAACAGCACCAAGGCCGTGTTTTTTCCCGGTGTAAGCATGGCGGTAGCGGTCCAGCCAGGGTTCAGCTTTGGCGAGATTCACGAAAGCGTCAATAGGCTCAAAGGAACCCCGGCGGCGCACCAGGACATAAAGCTGATTATATAAACAGGCGCGATGTTTTAAGAACGCCTTAATGGCGAAATGAAGCTTCTGAAACCTGTGCACGTTTTCTTTTCTTACGTTATAGCCGGGGACACGGCAGACAACGTCAATCACTTCATCCGGCATCATATAGCGCTCCTGGCTCCAGTTCCGGGCCCCGCCGTCAAAGGCGATGGACAGGAACGCGATGCCGTTAATGAACGGATGCGCCAAGGCATAATCCAGCAATTCCGAAACCGTATGTTCGTTGAGGCCCCGGGCGATTGTGGAACTGAGCGCGGTCGGCATACGGTGCTTTTCCAAAAGGGCCAGAACGTGTTCTCTTTGAGAAACGACATCCACCCCTCGCATCACCAGGGAAACGCGGGAATCGAAGCCGTCACATTGTAAAATAACGCGGTCCAACCCGGCGTCTTTTAATTTTAATAAATAGGACTCGTCCCCGAAGCGCGCCCCGTTAGTGTTTAACGTCACCGCTTTCCGGTGCTTTTTTAAAACACGGATGATATCCGGCAAATCATCCCGGACGGTCGCTTCCGCGCCGGAAAGGCAGTAAAACGGATGAGTATCCTGGCGGACGAACTGCTCGATGGCGTGAAGCGTCGGCTCAAGCAGCCCGGAAGATTCCCTCGGGCAGCCGAAAAAACATATCGCGCAATTCATATTGCACCGCAGGGTGGGCCAGATTTCATAATCAAAACAGGGTTGGGCCTGCCCCATCAGTGAGCAGTAAAACCCGTCCAGTTCGGCGTACAAGTCCGGGGTTGCGGACAAGCGCACGCGAAAATCCCCATGTTGCGGGCAGCGTTTCTCCATAAACACGCCCTCCTCATCCGCGACAATAGTGGCGGGCAGAGGCGCGGAACACTTCGGACAAACGCTTTCCGTAGTCCGCAATATCGAGCGGGATGACCGGGCTGTTTTCATGCGTCCCCCTTCTCGGCAACGGACTTCAGGCTCTGTTTAAACGCCTCCGCCACAACCCGTATATCATCGGCATTCAAATAAATACCATTGGGGATCACCAGGATATGAGCGGATATCCTTTCAAAGACAGGAACGGTCCGGCTGTCCGTCCCGAAAACACGCAGCTGCCGGGGCGTCGTCAACTCATTGAATTGCGTGTCGACCGACCGTTTCAGCAAACATACCCGAAGGGCGTCCAAAGAGGCAGAGTTGTGTATAGGGACCGCGTAATAAAGATATATATGCCCGGCGGAAGGCTGGGACAGGGGCACGTCTATTCCTGGAGTCTCCGCCAACAAAGAATTCAGCAACTGCGCGTTCCGGGCCCGGGCCTGGTTACGGGCGTCCAGAGTTTTAAGCTGTTCCAGTCCCAGCGCGGCCTGAAAGGGCGACATCTTGACTTTCCACTCTTCCGGCATTTGCTCTAAAATGACTTCGGAATCTTTTTTATGCTCAACCGGATTGTAGGGATCCCGGAGGTTGAAAAGCCGCATCACCGGATAAAGGGAGAAGAAAAAAAAGCGGGGTCGGGTCAGGATATTGGCGATCATAGAATTAATGACGGAAACCGCCAGAGGCAGCGTCCGAGGGGGCTTAAAATCCCGTATCAGGCCGGCAATAAAATCCTTCATGGCGGCGTCATTGCAGCACAGCATCCCGCCGCCAAAGGTACAGATCGCCTTAGCTTTCCCGAAGCTGAATATGCTGGCATTGGCAAAGCTCCCCACTTTCTGTCCCCGATAACTCGCGCCGGCCGCCATAGCGCAATCTTCAATGATCTTTAAGTCATAATCTTTTTTTAAAGCGGTGAAAGCGTCCATGTCACACGGCTGTCCCCACATATGGGTTAAAATCAGAAGGCGTGTTTTTTTTGAAATTGATTTTTTGACCAGTTGCGGGTCAATATTGTGCGTCTTTTCGTCGATATCGATAAAAACCGGCTTAAGCCGGAACGTTTTAAGGACCGTAAAAATACTCTGGTGCGTGAACGGGGTAATGATCACCTCGGCCCCTTCAGGAAAATTAAAATACTGCAAGATCACGTAAAGCCCTACCCGGGCGGATGGCATGGACAAGGCGAAACGGGTACCGGTATATTCGGCGAAGCGTCGTTCAAATTCCGGGAGGAATTCTTTCTTCCGGGATGAGGAGGTAAAAAAGAACGAAACCATGCGTTTATAATCGTTCCAGGTGATATCTACGGAATGTCGGGGATAGGCTTTTAGCATTTTAAAGGGAATTTATTCCTTCTTTTTTGGATTTCTTTATTAAATGCCGTTTCTCAAGGCCCATGCAATACATACCATCGCTCCCCAGGTGAGTTAAAGCACCATCCTGGCCCTGGGCCGCGATGATTTCATTCTGACAATGTTTCACAATATTAAAATCGAATTTATAGGGATCACACCCTGTGGAGAAGCTCACGGAAAAAAAACGGCTGCCCCGAAGATACTGGCGTGTTTTTAAGAAATAAGACACGCTCCTTAAAAGGATCTCCTTCAGAATAATGACAGACTTCTTTTTCAGAAACAGACACCCCACCGCGATCCCCAGGCAGGCGCGCGCCCAAAAAGGCCTGGTCTTAAAATTTTTTCTGTAGCGGTCCAGCCAAGGTTCGGCTTTGGCAAGATTGAGAAAGCGGTCAATCGGCTCGAAAGAGCCGTTTCTGCGGACAAAAAGATAGACCTGGTTATAAAAGCACCATTTCTGGGCCAGGAACGACTTGACCGACAGATGAAGTTTCTGAAATATAAAAATATTCTTTTTAGAAATAACGGGTCTTATTTGGCTGATAAGCACGTCAATCATTTCGTCCGGCATGATGTAGGAACTGGGGTCCCAGTTCCTGGCCCCTCCCAGGAAACAAATAGAAAAAAGATTCACTCCGTTAATAAAAGGATGCGTGGAGGCGAAATCCATTAATTCTTTGACCGCTCCCTCGTTAAGGTTCCGGGCGATGGTCGCGTTAAATGTCGTCTGAATCCCCAGGGCCTGCAGGTTTTCAAGAACTTTCAGCTTGATATCCAGGTAATCCTGGCGCCGCAGAGCCAGATAATATCTGCGGTCAAAACCATCAAATTGCAAATTCATGCGGTCCAGGCCCGCGTCTTGTAATTTTTTTAGATAGTTTAAATCCGCGCATTTTAAGCCGTTGGTATTGATCGTCACGACTTTCCCGTGTTTATGAAAAGTCCTTATAATATCACCCAGGTCATCCCGGCAGGTCGGATCCCCTCCGGAAATAATAAAAAAACGTTTCTTGCAGTTTTTAGCCAGTTTTTCAATTTCGCCCGTTGAGGCGTCCTGCCCCGTCATCTCCCAATTCTGCCGCCCGAAGCAGCAGATCGTGCAGTCCGCGTTGCACCGGTAGGTTGGCCAAAATTCATATTCCGGGACTTCATAACGGGTGTCCGCCAGGGAAAAATAATACTCTTCGAGTTCGGCGTAGTAAAGCGGAGTCGAAGACAATACGATTTCAAACAGCCCATGCCGGAGGCAGGTTTTTTGCATGACGATTTTTGTGTTTCTTTCCACGATAAAAGTGTCCAGGGTCTCGAGACACCGGGGACAGACACTTTGTGTTTTTCGGATGATCCGTGAAGTCATGGCCGTCCCTCCCGCCGCTCCGGGGCCGCTGTTGAACCTAACGTATCTCTCAAAGCCACGAAATAATCATAATGCCAGTCCCGGGCCTGCCAATCCAGGCAGCCCGCGCAATAAGAAACGTCTTGAAACCTCCGTTGCCTGTGCAGGGTCCGGAGCCGTTCGTAATCCGGGCCTTGCCAGACGGCCTGAAGGGTCGTTTTGTTAATATCCCCGACCACGGATTGGTCGTGCCAATCTTCCACGCAGAATTCGGCAAAACCGTCAACATTGATAAACGAACGCCTCCAAAGGTCAGGACAGGGCCAGCGTTTGATCTGCGGGTCGGTCTTGATCTTGGCCGGGTCCACAAGGCCTTGTATGGACGTGTAGGCCCGGGTAATAACCCGGTCGACACGGGGGGTCCAGTAAGCGACAAAAGCGTCCAACTCGGCTTCGGCTTCAGGCTGGTCGATAATGCTAACAAAAATTTTTGTCGGGGCCTTTAACGTGTCTCGCAGCCGGATAAAGCCGTTGACATGATGCATGACCGTTTCATAATCCGAGCCTTTCCGGATGCGCTCATACGTGTTTTTATTAAGCGCATCCAGGCTGAATTCAACCGCCTCCACTCTGGCTTCCAGCACCGCTGCCGCCCGGTCCCCGTCCATGAGAAGCCCGTTGGTGATAAAATTCACCGGGCTTAACCCCTGGGTCTTAGCATAGCGAATCATATCGATAAACCGGGGGTGGCAGAGGGGCTCTCCGTCACATAAAAGCCGAAAAATGGTCCCGGGATGGCCGGCGACCTCGTCCACGATCTTTGTATAAAGCGGCCAGGCCATATGGCGCGGTTGATACCCGGGCTCTTTTGATATATAGCAAAACGGGCAGTGGATGCACTGCAGATTACAGACATTCGTGATTTCAACAACCACCATAGGCGGGAACGGACCGGCGTCAATACGGGACAAATCAGGAACCGGGATAATTGTTTTCTCAGTATCAGGCATAGCGCTTGAATAAGGGTGGCAGTATTTGTGTTATATGCATAATCTCTTTTTTTGTTAACGAGGGATATATCGGGATAGAGACCGCCGAACGCATAATACGCTCGGTGTTGGGGAATAGACCCCCGGCAAGACCCAGATAGCGGTGCAGAGGATAAGGTTTGACCGGCTGCTTCACTTTTATCCCCTGGCGGAGGCAATCTTCCATGAGTTTACGGATGTTGCCCCGGACCTGTACCATGTAACGCTGGTAAATATGGCGGCCGTCAATGTGCGCCAATGGATGCCTTTCGGTCACAGATGCGAAGGCTTTATCATAAACCCGGGCGATGCTCCGGCGTTTCTTAATAAAATCTTCCAGTCTGCTCAGTTGAACCCGTCCCACGGCGGCCTGCAAATCTGTCATGCGATACGTGTATTTCGCCGGAAGATCGGGAGAGTCCCGCTCCTTTAATTTACGGAGCCTTTTGAGCATGCGGGCAGAGTTGGCTAAGACCATCCCCCCTTCTCCCGTTACAATATATTTTGTGCCTTCAAAAGAAAGCAGGGCCAAATCGCCCCAACAGCCCGCTTTCCGCCCTTTATATTCGGTGCCCAAAGCGTGCGCGCAGTCTTCAATAAGAGGAACCCCCAGTGTTTTAAACTGGTCAATCGGCGCCGGACACCCGAACATGTGCGGCACAATAATCGCTTGCGTGCGAGCCGTCAATTTTTTTTTTACATCCGCAAAAGACAAATTATAATTTTCTATATCCACGTCACACAACACCGGTTTAGCCCGGCAGTAGGAAACCACATTTAAAACAGAGCGGCAAGTGTAGCTTGGAATGATGATCTCAGCTCCGGGCTTTATATCAAGGCAAAGAAGCGCCAGATGGAGCCCCAAAGTTCCGGTAGACGTTGCGACAGCGCCCGGGGAACCGAGATAAGCGGCCACCTCATTTTCAAAGCAATGTACTTCCGGGCCTTCCGCAATATAATTGGAAGCCAGCGTTTTGAGGATCGCCTGTCTTTCGCGCGGCCCCAATGTCGGTCTCGAATGTTCTATCATACCCCGTTTTTACGTCCTTTCCCAAGATCCTCTCCGGGCACACAGTCTGCATGACATTTAATTACTATAACATAGAATTAATTCATGGCTATATATCAAGTTAACTTATTATATATTAAAGCCTCAAACCTTGATACTGCTTTATTGGTATCATATAAACGGCCTCAGGACCCCGGCCTATTTATATTATCTTAAAATTTTGGCTCAAAAAGTCAAGAAAACAGTTCTACTTTTGAACTATTTTAACTCAAGTGCTACTAAATAGTTATGAATATTTTAAAAAATATGACGTCCCTTAAAAACTGCCGGATCGCCCATGCTTTCATCGGCCCCCGCCCAAGAATCGGCTGATGACGGCCTATTCCTGTTAAAGCCAAGCTCACAGCCTTGAGATGGCTGGTCACTTCCGCGGGTTCAAAGCCCAACATCTTGGCGATATTCGGGTGTGCAGATCTATGTCAGGAGTCCTTCCCTCTGGCCGGACAAAGCTAATTCATAGGACAAATTAACCGCGTCCGATGTTTTTCGCACGCATTCTTTTCCGCTCATAATGCTCAATTTATGCTTAATTTTCGACATTTTTTCGTCAATGCACCGGTTTTGTTCGTCTTCTGAATTTTGTTGATTCATCTTCGCTCTCTTTGACTCTTTTATTGGACCGCTATCCCTAACAACATCGGGTTAATCAAAAGCACCAGCCCTAAAAGAATCATGATAATCCCTCCGATATACTTCATAATTTCCACCTGGCGCTGTGTGACATGGGTTGCTTTAAAGGTGTGGATAATCACAAAAACAATGACGGCCAAAGGGAGGACATAAACAAGGTTATAATAAATTAAATACAGGTAATACTGGAGTGAATCCTTCAGCCCTTTCCCTGTTAGAATTCCCGTGTAAATGATAGGGAATCCTGCCGTACACAGCAATTCAATCAATGAAGAAAATACCGCGAGGCTGATAGCAGATCCGAGCAGAACAAACAAAGATCCTTTCTCAATACGCGCGCGCAAATCCCGCATTTTCTTAAACAAAGGGCCTTTATGCTGATCCTGGATCGTCAGGCTGACGCCTTTCTTGAAGAAAAGGATCTCTTTGCAGTTAATCGTCCCCGCAATCAGGGCGATCAGCGCTAAAGCAATCCTTAAGGGCGTGATAAATCCCATGTATTTAAAAACATTTAACCAGGCGGCCATGAACAAAAAATAAAACAGAAAAACGACGAACACGAAACAGAAACCCACCAGGTAAAGCCGTTGACGCGTGCTTGACGTTGAAACCAGTAGCCCCAAAAGACAGGTCAGGACAAACATATTACAGGGGTTAAACCCGTCGACCAACCCGATCAAGAAAGTAAAAACCGGCAGCGGCATGGAATAACCGCTTTTTTCAATGAGGTCCGGGGGAATTCGCCCGGCGAAAATAAAAAACAGCACTAAGCCTAGGACAGAAACGCCGACAGTCAGGCAGTCTTTCATCTTGGCCCCTAACCGGAACTTAATCTTGAACCCGGCCGGGGCGCGCTCGACTTCAAAAAACGTAAAAAGGATTCCGCATAACACCAAGAGCATAAAGATGCCGGCGATGTTTTTGGAAATATCCTCTTCGCTTCGCCTGACTGACAACGGATCGCCGTTCCATTGCAAAACCCAATCAGCGATCTTAACCGCATACTCAAAATCAACTTTGCCTTGAGAAATTTCAAAAGGCTTCGGAGCCGCCGTTTCAAATCGGGACCCTTCTAAAGCCCGAGAAATGTCCTGCATTTTTACAATCCGCCGCAAAGACGGGTTGGCCTCCCGGGAGGTGTTTTCAGAAATAAGCAGACGGTTTTGGGTCCAAATATTGACCCGGCCAGGCAATTGCCCCACGTCCAACTCTTCGAAGGCTTTACTGGAACCGTCGGGCAAAGCACAGGGGGAAACGGCCCTGGTGTCGGTTAGCTGTTTTACGGCTTTCAGAACTTCAATCCGCCCTACAGCGGTTTTCCTTTCTCCCCATATCAAGAAAGGGACGCCGGGTCTTCGACGCGGGATATAATTTTGAAAATATTGATCTTTAACCTCCATATTGTCTTGCTGAGTTCTATAAATTTCATACTCCAAAATAACCAAATTGGGGTTAAGGGCGGTTGCTTCCGTAAAAAGAGCGGGGTCGGTTAGAGCGCAATTGCTGCAACCGTTCCCGGTAATATAAACGGCACACAATGATTGCTCGGTTTTCTCTTGGGCCCGGGCTTGTGGCGCCGGCACACCGTTTAAAAACAACATAATCAAAAAACCTAAAAGCCACGGGCGCAAACAGCTTCTTGCTTTTAACATCTGGGTCCTCCCTTCTCCAGACTCTCAACGACGTTCCATGTAAGCCGTTATCAGTTCACACCTTTTAAGGGGGTGATACGGGTTACCTGTCTGTTCTTTAAGACAGGGCTTTCATGAAACAACCGTCCCGGCTCCCCCTCTCGGCGGGAAAGGACCTAAAACGGACTTATAAAATTTGATATTTAAAAAGGCGTGCCATCCAACAAAAATATCCGTCATCCGTTACTCGCGACAAGAATTTCCTGGAACCGGGTTTGGGCGGTTTTTATTTTAAACTTTTGATTAAGCAGATATTGTTGAATATCCGCAATCCTGACTTCTCCCGTCTCGTGGTTGCCTCCCTCCCGGGCGTGAATTTGCTTTATTACAGAAAAGCCCGTATCGGTAAAATCACTTAAGACAAATTTCCCTGCAGGCGCAAGCACACGAAGCATTTCATGAACCACCTGATAGGGTTTGCGAAAATGATGAAGGGCATTAACGCAGAAAATCACATCATAACTATGATCCGGGAAGCTCAACGCCTCGCCATCTTCAAGGCGAAAATCGACCAGGTGCTCAAACCCAAAATAACGCAAGTTAAGTCTTGCATAATCCTGCTCTTGACGGGATATATCAAATGTGGTGAAGGGATGACCGATTTGCGCCAAAAGAACGGCAAAATACCCTTTACCGGTTCCGGCTTCAAGAATCCGCCCCTGAATGGGCTGCGCCATTTTAAGGACAAATCCCCGTTCTTCATCAACATCATAACCAAAACTCCGGTATATGGCCTTTCTCTCTAGATATTTTTCGTGATTTATCGATGCTTGATCCAAGGTCCTCATTACCTTTTTTGAAACACAGCAGTTTTAGGCATCATAATAAGCTAGCCCGCGGTAAAGAAACTGTGATTCAACGTGAGCGGGTAAAAAATATTTTTTGGATAATTCCAAAGCTTTGACTTCATCAAAATCCCGGCAGGAATAAATATCGATTGTAATAAAATTTTTCAGGCTTAATGTATGAATGACAACCGAACTTTCTATCAAAGGAACCCACCCGGATAATCCGGCTTTTTCCGGAAACCGCTTGATGTCGCTTCGAAATATACTGGGCGGGGCCTGTTTTTCCATCCCCAATTCTCCTACAATGGTATCGAGAAATTGATAACACAAATCCAAGTTATCACAAACACCCGGCTTACAATGATAAAAATCCAATAAAAGTTCGTAACCAAAAGCCTTCTGCTTTTTCTGTGCCTGTTTCTGTTCCATGCTAGCCTCCTCTTTATTATGGAATCGTCATCTACGCTTTCAAAGGCAGATCGCCCCGCCCTGAAGAAGCCTATCTTACAGCCAAGCCCCATTCGGACGCTGTTCCGGCGCAACCAGTTCTTTTGGAAATATTTATTAACATCCCCCGGAATGACCATGTTCATGACACGTGTCTAAATTGGCTAGCGGGCCCTTGAGAAAATCTCTGATGGCATCCTGCGCCTTCCCCGAATAACCGAAAACTTTTACATTCGCACGCATAAATTTCTGTTGCGCCCCGCCTCCCATGCCCCCAGCAATTACAGAATCAACTTTATGAGTGAGCATCTCATCAACGGCGAGGCAGCCCCCGCCTCCATGTTGAGCATTGTTGGGCACGACTTTCATTGCCGTCATCTGATTATCTTTAATATCAACGATAAGAAAATACCGACATTGGCCGAAATGTTCTGCAACATTGCTTTCAAGACCGCGTTCATCTTCTAATGTTATGCCAACCCTCATTTTTACCTCCTATTATTAATTTAAAGATAGCCTAAGTTCTCTGCTGGCAATTTTCGCATAATCCATAAAACTGGATCAAATGGTTCGTAATCTTAAAATTATACTTTTGGGAAAGACCTTTCTCTGTTTCCTGCAATAGTTTTACTTCTTTATTGATGAAATCTGTGTAATCAATGACTCGATTGCAGGCGGTACACACCAAATGATGATGGTGGGGAGCGCCTTTAGGGCCTTCCGCGAGCTCATAGCGCGCCCTTTTATCACCAAAGTCAAATTTGTAAACAAGTCCTAAATTAGAAAGCACTTCCAAGGTGCGGTAAATCGTGGTCAGCCCAATATGGGGATATTGGGGATGAATGTGGCTATAAATATCTTCGGCACTCAAATGATCGGCTGTGTTTGATAATACTCCGAGAATAACTTCCCGTGCCAACGTAATTCTGTACCCGCACCCTCTAAATTTTCCATGCCACCACAATGGTCTCATTCTGCCTTGATTGGGCATATATCCCCCTATTAATGAAAATGATTTTCATTACAGTTTAAAAAAAAATATCTTCCCTGTCAAGATATATTTAAAACATAATTCAAAAATATATTTATAGGATCAAAAAAATAATAAATATTATTCGCCGGAACTATCGGGCATCCTCAGACCCGCTGGAAAAGTTTTTTTGAAGTTCGGATTTCACAATCCGGGCGAGTTTATCAATTGTATAGGGTTTCCTAAGATACGCGCCGGCTCCTAAATTCTGTAATGCCCGGACACGTTGAGTTTCCGAATACCCGCTGGCAACAATCGCCTTCTGACAAGGATGTATTTTGATGATGTCTTTATAACAATCAAGGCCATCCATGCCCGGATCCATAATCATGTCCAGTAAAAGCAGATCAGCGGCATGGTTCCTCATAAACTCGACGGCGGCTTCGCCGCTTTCGACACTTGTAACAGAATATCCCAAGAAAGTCAACATTTGCACGGCAACATCGCGTTGTTGCGCGACATCATCAATAACTAAAATTGTTTCTCCGTGGCCCCGATATTCATTTAACGAAAAAGGCAGTTCCTCTGCACCCAGCCCCTCATGACTGGCAGGGAAAAACAAAGTAAAGGTCGTCCCCTGCCTTTCATGACTTACAAGGTCAAGGAATCCGTTATGATCTTTTACCGTGCCCCAGACAACCGCTAGCCCCAAACCGGTCCCGCTGCGTCCCATGACTTTCTTTGTATAAAAAGGCTCAAAAATCCTTTTATAGTCTTCTGGAGAAACCCCCATACCGGTATCGGCGACCGAAATCGTCACATATTCACCCTCCGGAATATGTTCGTAGGTGTTCAAAGGCCGGTCAACATAGCGGTTTTCTGTCTTAACCAGGATTTCTCCTTTTTGGGAGATCGCTTCAGCGGCGTTGGAAACCAGGTTCATGATAGTCTTAAATATATGCAACCGTGAAGCCTGCATATTAAAAAGTCCTTCCTCAATTTGAAGGTCAAATTGAACCTGAGGATGATAGGACTTCAATTGTTCGAATTCGGGACTACGCCAATATTTACATATAATCGTATTTAAATTCACGAGTTCCCGTTTGGGAACGCCTCTCCGCGCCAAGGTTAAAAGATCCTGAACAACCTCAGCCGCTTTCTGCCCGGATTCCTTAATGATTTCAATAGGCTGGCGCAAAGGATTGTCAGCCGGGAGCTCCATGAGCAATAAATCTGGATACCCCACAACACCGGCAAGGATATTATTTAAATCGTGCGCAACGCCCCCGGCCAGCATTCCGAGGGCCTCCATTTTTTCGGACCGCTGAAGCTGTTCGGCCAACTTTTTGTTTTCCCGCTCCGCCTTTTTGCGTTCCGTTATGTCATTGGCTATAAGAATGGTGCCTACAACGTGCCCCTCTGAATCCCGGTAAGGCGAATAGAAAACATCAAAACACACCTCTTCTTTCGCTCCCTGCAGACAGATCGTGTCCTTAAAAACTTTTCCTTCGATGGCGACCTGGACACCTTTAAAAATATTAGGATAATTTTCAGAAAGTTCCTGGAGAGACTTCCCCACCAACTCTCCCGGGCGCTGTCCCAACGCTTCCAAAGATTTGCCTTCTGCAAGCGTAAAGACACCGTTTCTGTCAATACAAAATATGATCGGCAACGAATTGGTGACAATTGTCCGGAAAATTTCTTCGCTTCTCTGGAGGGCGGCCAAGGCATGCTTCCGTTCTTCGCTTTCTTTTCGAAGCAGCCGATGCGCTTCTTCGAGCTTCACATTCTGCAGGATAACCTGATTTTCGGTATAACGGGAAGCGAGCCGATAAAAAAACGAATACGATGACAAAAGAGCAAAGAAGCTGACAAAATTCAGGAAACGGATCCTTTGTAAAATCTCCGGGGCCATTGGAATTAGGTACCGGCCAGCCACCACATAATTAAGTAAAATGTACGTGCCGCATAACAACATGGTCACACTTATACGCCGCCCGGGAGAAAGTGCCGGACAAAAAAACAATAACGGGCCCATGCAAATAATATAAATATGAAACCCGCTCTCCCAACCGACAAAGATGACGCTGAATGCGGCATGGATAATGACTTCGGCCATAAAAAGAATCAAAGCCAGCTTAATGTGTCCCTGCCGGCACAGGATGAAACAGAGAATAAACAAAGAGCAACTGATAAGATTAAAAAAAGACATGAATTCGACATGGATGAAATTAAATATAAAGAAAAAAACGAAATGAAGCAAAAACGCCGAAATAGATGAGTAATATAGCACGGTATAGAGATGAAACCAGTTGAAAGGGATGTCCGCCTTGCGGAACAGTTTTTTGATTAAAAAATTCATGCCGGGGAAAATCATGTTTTTTAAAAATTTTATTTCAGAACACAAATTGAAAAAATCTTTGTCATATTATTATAATGTCATTTTTTAATTCGGAACACAAAATTACCTAAAATATATAGGGGGATACAACTCATCACAAAGGCGGGATGGACAGGGGCAGTCAGCAACCCTGTCTGAGGACGGCCTGGGACGACTGCGATGGAATTATATATTTTTGTGGAGAAACTGCATAATATGAATGAGCAGTATGCTGATCCCGATAGCGACCCGGATACTCTTGGGCCACTGTTCCTGGATCGCACTGAGACGACAGCGGTAAATGTCATTGAGCCCGTCAATCACTAAAAACAAACCGAATAAAACCGCAACGATATCAATGGTGACAGGATCCAAGTAGCTGCAGGCGCTTGTCAATGTATTGGCGCGACTTTGAATCAAGAACGCTCCCACGGACGACGCCAGGGAAACAACAACTGTTAGCTGAAGAGTTTTTCTCAAATTGCGCTTGTCTGACATAGCCCCCTCTTGAATTTCAAGTAAATGAATCATGTTCCATGATGCTTTTCAGAAATTGAAAAGCCATCCCATTTCAGGAAGCCCTATAGGAAAAATAATTATACCTTAATTCAAAGAGAAAATAAAGGCATGAACCTTGAATTTACGCGCCGATATTTATGGCAGGCACAGGATATGAGCCGTGGAGCAAAGGGCAAAAGATATCGTTATGGCCGGATTCTTTCCGTCATTTCATGGTTTCTTTTAGGGAAGGGGAAAAATGGGAAACGCCTTATCTCAGATAACAAAGATTTCTTCTTACGGCCCGTACCCGGGGCTTCCTCCGGGAGTTCGCCGAGCAGTTGCCTTGAAAAATCATGGAATGACGTGTGGGTTTTGTCAGATAGCGTCAAAACATCCTGTTGATTCATGGCGCGTTCTGAAAACTTCTTGGCAAGCCAAACACGATTTTTATTTTTAGAAAAATTCGAATTAGAACCGGGAGGCATGTCCTCAAAAGGCTCTCCCAGGAAATATTTAAAAAAGTCCTCCCGGGAAAAAAGGTCCTCAAACCGCTCGCCTAAAACTGGGCCGATAAAAATAACACGCGAGTTCTCCAGCCCGAAAGTGTCTTTTAGGAGAACGGCCAGGTCCTGGCCTTCGGCGTCATGCTCCAAGACGACTTTAAACGGCATATCGCACCCGACCATGTAAGAGGCGACCTGGCGGATATGGATCCGGTCCGCAGACGGAATGAAATGATAGTGGCCCCAAGGAATATCTTTGATGCATATCCGCAAACCTTCCAGGAAATAATAATTAGCCAGGCCGTCCACAAGAATATGCGTGCGCCCGTCGTCAATCCCGAATAAATTCTGGTTTAAATTCATGTTTAAAACCGACATCAACGGCATCAAAGTTTCATTATCCGCATTGACATTAAGACTACTTTCAATAATGCTCCCCTTCTGCGCGTCTTTTACAACTAACCGAAGCCGGTCAAGACGCAGGGCATCAATCAGGTACGGCGAATGTGTGCTGAAAATAATCTGGTTATCCTCGGTGCTCATACTTTCGAGCACTTTAATGATTTCTAACTGGGCTTTGGCATGGAGGTTCATTCCCGGCTCATCAATGAGGATGATATTGTTCCTCCCCCGCTGGCTGTTCAGGCGAAGATAAAAGGACAGGAACCACTGGAAGCCTTTACTGCGTTGTTCCACTTTAAAAATTTCAGTCTTGCCGGATTCTTTGACGCCAAAAAGCAGCTTATCCCCCTCCGGCCAGATGACCAGTTCCATTTTATTCTGCCCCCAGTAATTCAGGAAATCCCCGCTAATGCAGGCGGAATGACGATTCAAGATATTTAAACGTTTCTGAGTGTCTTCGGTGGCAATGACCTTGTCAATATCAAGCCGGGCAATCTTAGCGAAATCCATGACGGCCTGATTGGATTTTATGTCAGTCAGCGCAATCTCAAAAGGCAGCATGCCGTTAAACTCATTAAAAAGGATAAAATGCGGCAGCCGTTCCACGACTGTGTTTAAGAAGAGAGACATCACATCCCTTTCCGGTTCTTTTTCCGGAAGATTTTTGGACTCCTGTTTAATAAAGCGCAGGGACTCAATGACCGCCTGCTGCAGATTCTCGTCCTTCAGCAGCGGCAGCAAGGATTTGATGGTGACAAAAAGTTGTTGCACTCTGTCTTGAATCACCGGGACCGGGGCCTCCAGATTCAAATCAGGCACAGAATATCCTTTCAGAAGCTCAATAAGTTTTTTTTCTTCACAGCGGATAAAATAGCGTTGGCCCTGATTAACCGCCTCAAGAAGTCCCGCCAGTTTTTCGTCTTTTAAATCATACGAACCCCGGCAATCCTTTTTCAGCGCGACGCCGTTTTCAAGCACGTGATCGGATATTTTTCCTTCCAATTTTATGCCTGTTGTTTCCTGAATGGCCCTCAACTCCTCTTCACTCATCGAAAAAACCATTTCAAGTTTAGGCTCGTCCCCATTGCCGCTGACCGGGAAGGCATCCCCGGGGATTGACGTGCTTTGCCGGTCAAAATCGCGAAGGGCCTCCAAGATAGCCGTTTTCCCCGATTCATTTTTTCCCAGAAAAATCGTCAGGTCAGAGGAAAGACAGCAATAGCCGCTGTCTACGATGGATTTATAATGGGTTATTCTAAACTTTTTTAATTTCATGAAATTCCCCTCACTTGACGCAGGTTATCGCTGATATTTTTCCAACACACTCCGGGAACAATTCGAAGGCCGCCTTCCGATATACTTCCGCATTATAATTTTCCTTATATTTAATGTCAAGAGAATCGGGCGGCCCCCCAAGAAGGATCAGGGGGCAAAAAGGTCAACACAAATACCGTCTTTACAGCTGGAAGACTGCCTATGAGAAAGTTGCCTTAATTGGATTAAAAGCTCCTCGGCATCCATTCCCAGGGACCTGTCCATATCCCAACTGGAGGTCACCACCCATAACCGTCCCAACGTCATAGTCTTTAACTGAACAGGATGCATCGTGATCGCCCGGTCCGGCAGCAACTGATAGGCGTAAAAATTTTTTAATTGGGCGGGGGGCAGCTGTTTCATCCAGGCATCAATACCCATATAGCGCTGATCATACTGAAAAACATATTGAGGGGCGAACACGAACCATAATCTATCCGGGGACAGGTTCCCTCGTCCCTCCTCTCTTTCAAGATGGGCCCGCAATAAGATATAAGACTGCAGGTCGCCAGCAATCAGCGAATCATTCTTAAAGGCCGCCTGGTTCAAAGAGTGGAACAGCTCCTGGTAGCGTTTCTTCGGATATACACCACCGAGCAGATCCGCCCGAAAAGGGTGGGGAAACATATACCCGTCATAATAATTCCTAAGGCTGCTTAACAGCAGGGCCGCAACCAGGAGAAAAACCAGGGGACCAAAACGGCGGGGTAAAATCCTCTCTATTCCCTGGGCGATGCCAAGATAGTAAAAAGGGGAAAAAATCATCAGCTGCCGATGAATATAAATCGGGACATAATACTTGGAAATAAAATACGACAGGAAGAAAGGGACGGCGATAAAAATGGACAGGATAAACGTTTTCTGCCGGTCTAAAGAGAATAAAGACAAGACCCCGAGGACAAACAGACTGGAAAACAGAACCAGGCCGGAGAAATAATGGGAACAGGCCGCTGAAAATCCCTGATTAAAAATCATTTGGGTGAAAAAGAGGGTTACAAAAGAAGGCTGCGGTATCCAAAAACTGTGTTTTACAAAGTGAAACTGGCTGAAAAAAATCGGCCGTAACAACAAAAGAATAACAACCATCCCCATCACCAAAAAAGTCCATTTCCGTAAATGAAGGCGGTTGTCGGGCAGCAGTACGACCAACCCCATGGCTATTAATAAAAAAACGGTGAAATAGCTGGCCATCAATGCAATCATGCCGGTCACGAGGAACAGTATCCAAAGCCGGATCTTATCTGTACGTAACGCCCATACAAATACCGTCGCCATCAAAAGGACAAAAAAGCCGACCGACGCGTACATCCTGGCTTCCTGGGCATACCAGATATGCAAGGGATGGATCGCCAGCAAGCCCATGGCCAGAACGCTTCCGCGGAAGTTCAGGAACAGTGTCGAAAAGCAGAAAAAAAGCAGGCATGTACTCAGGCTCAAAATCACCGATAAAAGGCGGAGACATTCATCCTCCCCCCCATATTTGCTGAAAAAATAGATAATAAAATAATAGAGTGGAGAATGTGGATCATTTTTCATCTGTTCGGACAAAACAGTAAAATGGCTCTGCCCGGATAAACGCGCCACTTTATCCACCGCTTGAAAAGTGTACATTCCTGTCCCGAGTTCATCGAAGGTCAGGTCATACAGGGCAAGATTGTGCAGCCTGAAAATCCCAGCAACAATAAGAAGGAATAAAATCAGGATCACCTTGGCCAGCAGAGAAACTGTAAAGGACTTTTTCAACTTGTTAAATTTTGTTTGGGGAAAGAATGAAGAAGATGTCTGCAAATTCAGCATGCCTTAAAGATATACGGGCATTATCAGGGGAAACGACACGTTATTATTTTTTCAGCGGTTCAGAAGAAATAACGGTCATGAATCCCGCCTTAGATGGAACACAGCGCGAGGTATCGATTCGCGCTTCCCCCATAGACCGGGACCGTACCGCTTTGGACATAACTGACAACGACGCCGCCGGCGCAGCCCGGAACAGTGTTATTGGCGGCATCAAGCCAGAACCGGATACATTGCGCGTCAGCTTCCTTCACCGGAGTTACGGATGTTTGCGTTTCGGTGAGGGTCATGCCTAAAACTAAAAACAACTGAAGAATAACCAGGGCTGCCGCACACCAAAAAATTTTTTCCCTTAACATCAAACAGCCTCCTTTTGATCATTGCCATGAGCTACAAATCCCTTGCGCATAATCCGATGTATCGAGTTGCCGTGCCTCCATACACCGCCACTTGGCCAGTATATGCATACCCCAAAAGAGTACCACCGACACATGTGGGCGCAACGTTATCACCGGTACTTAACCAAAAAGTTAGACACTGAGCATCGGCTTCCTTAACAGGAGTTATGGGTGTTTTGGGGCCAATGAGGAACAGGCTTAATATTATCAGTCCCTGCACGAAAACCAGAATTCCCCCACACCACAAACGTCTTTTCCGTGACATCCGGCGCCCTCCTCCCCTCGTTCTGCGTTAATTCCCTGAAAAAATCATAAAATCTAAAAAAATTACTAATAAAAAATATGAGTAAATCTAGTATCATTTAAGCATGTAAGAAATGAAAAATCAAAGGATTTTTTAGAAATAACCCTTCCTCTTTCCATTCTTAAAAATATACCAGGCGACAGTAAGAAAGCCTAATCTTTTATTACAATATAAGTATAATTTGTAAGGACACCAACAGCAAGTTCATTTTATCAATCCCCAACAGGAATCGCTTTCAAAAAATTACAACTATATGTTTTTCAAGTATTTAAAGTATAGACAGCTGTTGATTTAAAATTTTTACTGCGCTTTGATACACCTCCTCCATGGGAATTGAACGCACACAACGATTTTCTTTACAATAAGATATGCGATGATTATAAGCTGTCAGGCACGGGCTGCATGAATAAGGCCTATAAAAAATGACTTTATTCTCTTTAAGCGGGCCATATAAAACAGGCGTTTCCGGCCCGAAAATAGCGATAACAGGAATCCGGGTTAGGGAAGCGATATGAATCAAACCGCCATCATGACTTATTAACAAGTGAGAGAGATTACATAAATCGATTAAATCCGGGATACGGGTTTTCCCGATTAAATTAATAGTCCGGGGGCCGCGCAGCCTTTCATAGTCTCGCCCGGCGTCCTTCGCCTTGCCTGCCACCCCGGCGAATATAATCATCACGTCCGGCCGGGAAGACAATTTTTCCGCCAACTTCCCATAGTTCTCAATCGGCCACTGACGCAGGGGTAATGCCTCGTGAATCCCGGGGTGAATCACGACTTTGTGCCGGCAATGGTCGATGTGAGGATTTTCCCGGCGCAGGATATCCATCAGCGCCGCCTTCCGTCCTTCGGGAGACTCAAGCACCGGTAACGTTAACGTCACCGGCGATGCTTGCCAGTTTTCTTTCACGCAGGGATATTGTCCGGGTAAGGATTTCAAAGCATAAATCAAGGCGATATAATTCTGGGCGATATGCTGGTAAGGATTATAAGAAACCTCATGCGTGCGTAAACGGCCCCGGTAAAGCCCCTCCTGCGCGAACGTCCCAAATCCGATGCGGAAGGGAGCTCGGGTCAGGAAAGACAAAATACTGCTGGACCTTGAAAAAAGCTCCATATCCACGACAGCATCAATCTGTTCCCGCCGGATCCGCTGAAGATTGCGGGCGACATCTTTACAAAAGGCCCAAAAACTGCCGGTCCGTATGGTCAAAACATTTTCTCTGGCCACCGTCCCAAGCACATGAACCGCGTCCTGATTATCAGCAAAAATCCAAAAATACAACTCGCTTTCAGGATACAGCTCTTTAAGTTTTTGCATGGCCGGATAAGACAGGATCGTGCTTCCTATTTCAGACAGCTCCAGGAAAAGCACTTTCTTGAGAGGTTTGCCCGGGGCGGGATTCTTCTGGAAAGGTTTTTGCAGAAACTGAAAAATAGACAAAAAAAAGCAGACGGGAACCCCGATCCAGAAATCCAGTCTTCGCATCCATCCTACCGTCATAATGTCTCCGGAATTTTTTATAAAACAAAAAACGCAATGAATTTTATTCCCGTCCCCCGGGCTGAAAACCTCATTCACGCCCAGACAGGAGACGGACAATATCAACCACAGCGGCAAAAACAACCTTTATGCTCGCCCCGGTTTGTTTCCCTTTTTTCCGGGGGAAATGCGCAACCGGAAGCTGTTTGATCCGGCAGCCCTGGTCACGGGCTCTGATAAAAAAATCCGTGTAAAAAACGCCGCCGTGCGCGTTAAGCGTTTCCACATTGATACTGTTTCTTCTAAAAAGTTTAAACCCGCAATTAATGTCAACAAGATCAAGCTTAAACAACAAGGTGGCCAGGCGGCTGTATGTCCGACCCAAAACGATTCTGTACAGCGGATCTGTCCTTTTCGCCCGGAACCCTGCCAGGATATCATAATGATCAAGATACGGGATCATGTCCCGCAGGGCGTCAATTTTAAATTGCCCGTCCGCGTCCATAAGAAGGACCCATTCTGAAACAGCCTGTTTGATCCCTGACACAAGGGCGGCCCCGTATCCAAGATTTTTGTTATGCCGGAGCGTTTTTAAATTCGGATACCGCTGACAAAGGGCATGTAATATGGCCGGGGTCTCATCCACGCTCCCGTCATCAACCACGATGATTTCATACGTATCGAAAACCACCGGCTGGCTATTTAAAAAGCTGGAGGCGCGGGCAACCGTGTCCACGATATTTTCCCCCTCATTATAAACGGGCAGAATGACAGATATTGAAAAAAAAGGTTGTTGCATACGCTTATCCGGAAGTGTGCTTTTCTCTCCTGGCCGGCCTCTCAAAGAACTTGATTCTAAATTTTACCTCATATTCTTTCATTAACCATTACTTTTTTATTTTGTTTAGGGGACCCGGCCCCCTGTTAGCCATTCATTTTGCGAAGCGGGCTGGCGGCTCTGAACATGTGTGCGAACAGCCCCGAAGCGGAAGACCTCATGAATGTCTCACTTTCATCCACAGGCATGCCCATGGTCTTCTGCAGAGGCGGGATCAAA
>JAGOJP010000133.1 GCA_017995055.1 Candidatus Omnitrophota bacterium | reverse complement strand
CAGAGCAGCGGCTCGCCGAGGCCTTGTTTGTCACGGCCTTTGCCCGTAAAGAAGCGCTGGACGTTATTAATAAAGTTCTTCAAGAAGAGATCAATGTGGAGGACGTTATTAAGGATGAACTGGAACGCCGACCGAAATTGATCCGGGATCTTAAACGGATTATGAAAAAAGTAAAGTATTCCCGGGTCGGGACGGAGCAATCCGCTAAAGCCTTGGCGGAGTTTAAATTGACGGCGTCTTTTAATGAGGAAACGATTAACAAAATCGTGGATTTGGTGGACGGCATTAGTAAACTGGAAAAACTTCTGAGGAATAAAAAGAAAGACGTCAATGTCGCCGAGCTGGAAGCCCAGAAGAAAAAAATGGAAAAAGAGCTGGGGGAACCGGTCGCGGCCGTTAAAGAGCAATTGCGCGTTATTAAAATCCGTCAGTCAAAATTTAATAAGGCGAAAAAACTTTTGGTGGAGGCGAATTTGCGTCTTGTGGTCAGTATCGCAAAAAAATATATTAACCGGGGGCTTTCTTTCCTGGACCTGATCCAGGAGGGGAATATGGGGCTTATCCGGGCGGTGGAGAAGTTTGAATACAAACGGGGTTACAAGTTTTCCACGTACGCGACGTGGTGGATCCGGCAGGCGATCACCCGGTCTATCGCTGATCAGGCCAGAACCATCAGGATCCCCGTCCACATGACGGAAACAATCAATAAAATTATTCGCGTTTCCCGGTTGTTTGTCCAAGAATACGGGCGCGAGCCGACAGCCCAGGAGATCGCCAAACAAATGCGGATCCCGGTTGGCAAGGTGAAGGAAATCCTGAAGATTTCCCAGGTCCCTATTTCCCTGCAGACTCCGATCGGCGATGAAGGGGATACGAATTTCGGGGATTTTATCGAGGACAAGAAGGCCGTTTCTCCGGCCAACGCGACCCTGCACTCCATGCTTAAAGAAGAGATTACATCGGTCCTGCAGACTTTGGATGAACGGGAGCGCAAGATCCTGGAGTTGCGGTTTGGCATTCATGACGGGACCAGCCGTACTCTCGAGGAGGTGGGGACGGAATTTAACGTGACGAGGGAACGGGTCCGGCAGATTGAATCCAAAGCTTTGCGAAAACTGCGGCATCCCACGAGATCCCGGAGGATCAAGACATTTCTGGACATTTCCGCGAAAGAGGCGGAAGGCGTGATATAAACAGGATACAGAGGCGTCTGGTTTTTAAAGCCTACGGGGCGTTTGATCTCTGTAGGCTTTATTTTTCCTGCGACAGGAGGTGCGTATGAGAAAAAGCATGTTTATTAAGATTCTCGCGATAGGGGTGTGCGTGTGCGTTGGGTTCCCGCGACCCATCCTGGCGCAATCCAGCAAAATTGACCCTCAGACCAAACAGCTATGCAATCAGGTTATGATTAATATTTACAAAGAGATTTTAAGTTTGAAAGACAAATACCAAGAATTATCTCAGTTTGATAAGGGTGTGTTGTTTAAGAATAAACTGGGAATCTACGCGATTGTCTATAAATACAAAGAAAAGATGGAGTATCCTGACGGGACCGTCGAATATAAAATTCCTTATTCTTTTGCGGTGACAATAGACCGGCTGCAGGATAAGGCGTTATCGGACAAGGAGGGGGCGTTCGCATACAGTTTCCCGGCTTTAAGCTTGAAATTCAACGGATATCAGAATAAACGTCTTTTAAGGACTCAGTTTAATGTTTTGGATGTCCTGGGAAGCCAGGGAAAGGTTTTGAATGATTATCAGCAGCAATTTTTGTCGGTGAGGCTTTTTATTAAAACGTCTAAAGAGGTTTATAAGGTCGACGAGCCGGTGGATTTTGAAGTCTTTTTGACGAACGTCAGTAAAGCGAATTTGGTTATGAAGGTGTTAAATAATGAAACGCTTCATTTTTCGATTAACGGGAAAATTTGGGGACCCGGTCTGGGGGACGGGAAGCCTGTGCCAAAAACCCGCCAGGAAGCCAATAGACTGGCCTTGCTCGAGCGGCGGGAAGCCCGAAGTGCGGCCCTGAAGGAGAAAAGGCTGAAGCAGGGCTTGTTGCGGGCCGGGGAAGCGTTTACCATCAGTTTTCAGGGGGCCAGTTTTTCCGAACCGCAGGATGTCGTGGTGGAGGCGGTGTACCAGGTCCCGATCAAAGAAGTATACCCGAGTGCTGTCCTTAAATTTAAAGTGGTTGAAGAATAACCGGGTTGTCCTCCTCTCCGCCGCAACACAAGGGTGCTGATCCGCCGGGACTCTCCCAGAGGTATCCTGTTTACGAGGGCCTTTTCGAATGTTTATTTTATTGAAAAAATAAGGTTGATATGTTATGCTGAATAGCAAATTTTGGGATGAAATTGAAGCGTTTTTTATATCCCGGGCCCATAGCTCAGTCGGTCAGAGCAGTTGACTCATAATCAATTGGTCCCAGGTTCGAGTCCTGGTGGGCCCAGAAAATAAGCCTGAATTTTTTCCGCAAGGGGACAGCGCCTGTATCTTTTTGCAGGGTTGTGTTGTTTATGCCCGGATGGTGTTCGGGAGAATTCCCCCGCCTTGATTTTAGCGTGGGCGCATAGCTCAGCTGGTTAGAGTGCTGCCCTCACATGGCAGAGGTCGAAGGTTCGAGTCCTTCTGTGCCCACCACTTGATTACCTGAGATACCCGAAGAAGGTTTTTTCGCGGTATAGAAAGGAATATAGATTGGAACAGATTGATATTAAAGAGCAAATCGGAGGATTGGTAGCACTCCAGAATGTCGACGCTGAAATTTATGATCTTAAGAGGCAGTTGGAAGAAAAGCCGGAATTCCTGAAATCTCTTCAGGATCAGTTTGAAACGAAAAAAATTAAGCTGCATCAATTGGAAGAGCAGCATAAAGCGATTCAGTTAGACAGGAAAGCGAAGGAAGGGGATTTGCAAGCCAAGGATGCTGCTATCGCAAAAGCGAATACCCAGTTGTCCCAGATAAAAAATAACAAGGAATATATGGCGAAAATAGGCGAGATCGAGAGCATCAAGGCTGACAAGTCTATTATTGAGGAAAAAATTATTGTCGCGTATGATGAAGCGGATAACATTAAAAGCCAGATAGAAAAGGAAAAAAACGTTGTTCAGCAGGAAGAACAAAAATATCTTCAGGCTAAAAAAAGTATTGATGATGAGGTCAAAAAGATTGAACAGCGTATTCGGGAGTTGGGGGTTCAGCGCGGGGCTCTGCTTCCGCAAATCAATCCGGCTTTCTTGCGCCGTTATGAACGCATTTTAGCCAATAAGGCAGGGCTAGCCATTGTTTCGGTCCAGGGGCATTCTTGCGGCGGATGTTATATGAACGTGCCGGCACAGGTGATCAATGAAATCAAGATGTATGACAAGCTTATTTCCTGTGAAATGTGTTCCCGTATTCTTTATTTGAAAGAGGATGAGGACGCGTGACCTTATCAGAGAATTCTCCCCGCAAGGGCGGCCGCGCGCTAATCAAGCTGGAAATATACTCCGATGGAGCCTGCAGCGGGAACCCCGGCCCGGCGGGCATTGGGGTTGTTATTAAGAAAGATGGAGAAGTTTTAAAAGAAATTTCTAGGTATATCGGGGAGGCCACGAATAATATCGCGGAATATATGGCGATTATTTATGCGGCCCAGGAAGCCCTGATCCTGAAGGCGGACGAGGTTGCTCTTTTTACGGATAGTGAGTTGGCGTATAATCAAATCATAGGGCAATACCGGGTGAAGGATATAAAAATCAAAGTGCTTTTTGATCAGGTGCAGCACTTGGCTTCTGGATTCAAAAATTTCGTTGTCACGTATGTCCCTCGTGAACAAAACGCAAACGCGGATAAATTGGCCCGTAAGGCCATAAAGACTGAGCAAGCCAAGGTGGTTGCCTCGCGGCAACCCCCGGATAACGCGCAGGCGGATCTGTGGGGTTAATGCCGTCGCGGGGAGGAAAGTCCGGGCTCCAAAGGATATTGCATCCTGGTAATGCAGGACATCCTGGCCTGCCGGCCGGGATAGGATTAGAGCTACAGTGACGATACCCGTTCTTGTGTTCTTTCAGGACGGGGGGTGAAACGAGCAATCTCTGCAAGGAGCAAGGCCAAATAGGAAGAGACACGGCGTTCGGCCGGACGAAGCGATCCGCTTCGTAAAAAAGCTGCGGCTTTTTAATATCTTCGGGTAGGCTGCAAGAGTCCCTGACGCGAGTCGGGGAGTGAGTGAAATAACCGCCTGTTCCGCCTGTAAAAAATCGGGACACACAAAACCCGGCTTATTGGCTTGCTCATCATTTTTGCCCACCGAAAGGCATGGCTAGAACGACGGGATGCGCCGAAAATTTTTACCCCTTCAGAAGGAATGATGTCTTATGATTGAAAAGTTAAGGAAACGGTTTCGACCGGGCGCTTTTTTTATAGGATCTTATTTCCATGGAGATACGGGATGCCTGAAGGCACAAATTTTTATTTTTTAATATGAATATACTGAGGAGGTCTTAACATGTCAGGACATTCAAAATGGGCAAGTATTAAGCATAAGAAAGCAGCGACGGACGCCAAGAGAGGGGCTGCTTTTACGAAGGTCACGCGTGAAATTACCGCCGCGGCCAAAGACGGAGGCGGAAACCAGGAAACCAATATCCGACTGCGTGCGGCGGTCATCCGGGCCAAAGAAATTAATATGCCTAGTACGAATATTGACAATGCTATTAAGAAAGGCACGGGAGAACTCCCGGGTGTGATTTATGAAAATGTGGTCTTTGACGCATATGGCCCGGGTGGCGTGGCCCTCCTGATTGAAGGATTAACAGACAATAAAAACAGGACAACGGCAGAAGTAAGAAATATTCTTTCCAAAAAGAACGGCAGCATGGCCGGGGCAGGAAGCACCGCATGGATGTT
>JAGOJP010000132.1 GCA_017995055.1 Candidatus Omnitrophota bacterium | reverse complement strand
CGCCCCAACTGAACACTGAAAATAATCGGGAAGCGATCAGCCAGACCGGCAGGTTTAAGTCAAAAATGAGACTCACGGCATAGGGGTCCGGGTCGGTTAGCAAAGGAATCCGGGCCGCGGTTATTCCCCAGAATAGGAGCGACACCGGCAGGGAAATTAAATAGCTGTATAAACTTGGATAGTTGGTAAAGTAAGGTTGGAGCGTCCGGAACGCGAGGAAATGAAGGCTGTTGGACAGGAAGCTGAATTCATCGTGAAAAGCCGGCTTGGTGACGGCCGCAAAGGCGAGGAAGCCCAAAAAAAATATACCCAGCAGCCCTGTGAAGACAGCCGGGAATCCGTTTTTTTTAAAAAAGCCGTTGTACGGGAGGCGGGTTAAAAAGTTCATGTGAAGTTACGGGTTTATCCCAAGACAGTCCGTCAGAAATTCTTCCGGGGACCGGCACCGAAGATACGGGTTTGTTTGTTTCTGCTCTCCCAGGGTCGCGGACGATGCGTCGCCGTAATCGTGCCCCGGATATATCAGGGTAGATTCCGGAAGTTTCAGGATGACGTTATATAAAGAGTCATACATCCGGCGGGCATTGCCTCCCGGAAGGTCGCAGCGGCCGCAGCCTTCGAAAAAAAGCGTATCGCCGGTGAGCAGCCTGCCTGCGGTCAGGAAACACTGTGAGCCGGGGGTGTGCCCGGGGGTATGGAGGCACAGGATTTTCAGCCCGCCGATGTGGATTTCGTCCTGGTGATCAACGAATCGGATCCCCGCGCACTCCGGCCTGTAAAAGTCCGCTTCATGTTTGGAAAGATACACCGGAACAGGGTGTTGTTTCAGCAGTTCCGGGACTGCGTTTGCGTGGTCATAATGCCCGTGAGTCAGAAGCAGGGCCGCGATAATATAATTTTGGGCCCGGCAGTAATCCATAATGGCCGAAGCGCCCCAGCCCGGGTCAACGATGCCGGCCTGCTGGGTTACCGGGTCGCCGATAATATAGGTAAAATTGCCCATCGGCCCCAGAGGAAGCTGATCGAAAATAATGGAATCTTTGCTTTCCAAGTGAATCCCTTTCCTTCCAGGTGTTTCTCTCTGTCCGTTTTCAGGTTTTTCAAAACAACCGGCTGAATCCCGGCCCGGTTAACCGGATACGGGAAGTAATATTATTATACACAAAGTTGTGTTTATGACTATGCTCAATCCCGGTATTGTGCGCGCCCTTTTTATAATATGCTTGACAGAAGAAAGGAGGCCCTTATAATTATAAAAATTATAAAAAGAACAGGGAAAAGACAGAAGCCCAGCCGGTGCGGGCTTTTTTTCCCTTTAAACGGGGTGAAATAAATCGTGGAATTTTTAAGCCGGATTTCAACGGAAACCGAACTGGATAAAATTTTCGATGACCTTTCTGACGGGGTGTCCGGGCACTGGGACATCGCGTTTATTTTTATAGCGGGGTTCAATGAAGACTCCACAAAACTCATCGCCGGCCATGTCCGTGAGGAGTTGGGGCTCGACCCTTTGATCGGCTGCGCGGGATACGGCGTGATCGGCCCGGAGAAAGAAGTCGAGGATGCCCCGTCGGTGTCGTTGCTCCTGGCCCGGCTGCCGGGAGTGCGCTGTATGCCGTTTCATCTGGACCAGTCCCAGTATGACTCCCTGACGTCCGAAGAAGAATGGTATGATCTCATGGATGTCTACCCGAATGAGAAACCGAAGTTTGTCGTTTTTACGGAGTCGACCAATACGGCGATGAACGCGTTTCTGGAAGGGATGAACCAGGCTTACCCTGACAGCCCGGTTGTGGGGGCTTTGACGGGCGTGGATAATAATCCGAAGGAGAATCTGTTTATTCTGAACCAGAAATATTATGGCCAGGGGCTCCTGGGCGTGTGCTTCATCGGGAACATCCATATCGAAACCATCGTTTCCCAGGGATGCCGTCCTGTCGGGGAAAGCTACATCGTGACCCAGGCGGAAGATAATGTTATTTATGAACTCGCGGGCCGCCCTTTTTATGAAGTCCTAGAAGACGTTATTAATGACGCGAGCGAGCGGGATCAGAGGCTTGCCCAGGACGCGATTTTTATCGGGATCGCCATGAACGAGTATAAGCACAGAATGAAACAGGGGGATTTTATGATCCGGCTCCTGATGGCGATTGATGACGAGTCCGGCGCGGGCATTATCACAGATACCGTGCAGGTGGGGCAGACCGTCCGTTTCCATGTCCGTGACCCGGTGTCCGCTGATCTGGATTTAAAAACCATGTTGAATGAGCACAAGAATGAACTTGTGCGCCTGGCTCCTAAAGGGGGTCTGATTTTTTCCTGCAGTGCCCGGGGGGAGGAACTGTTCGGCACGCAGAACCATGACACCGGGTTGTTGTATGAGTACCTCGGTCATATCCCGGTCGCGGGGTTGTTTAGCGCGGGAGAAGTGGGGCCGGTGTACGGAAAAAATTATCTTCATGGCGTGTCGATTTGCATAGCGCTGTTTTATCCCGAAGAGAAGTGATACAATAACCATTATAGCGAGCGGGTTTGCGGACGGCAGGAGCCGGGACGCGGCGCGCCGGGAAGGGAATATGAGCGGGTTTAAAAATGATTTGATTATGAAGGAGGGCGGCCAGGCCGGTGAGCTTGAGCATATCCGGCAGATCAATCCCCGGTACGCGTTAAGCCCCGGTGTTGAAAAATGTTACACGCCGGGCCGGATTTTCAGTGATATCCTGGTGCCTTTCCGCCGTGTCACGGTGGGGAGAGCGCCTGAATGTGAGAACGCCGCCCCTCCGAAAGCCGCGGCCCCGGTTGATTTATACGACACGACCGGCCCTTATGCTGATCCGGAGGCTTGTCTTGATCTGACCCAGGGCCTGCCGCGTCTGCGGGAACCCTGGATTTTTTCCCGCAGGGATGTGGACGCGCGCATGGAAGAGGCCGCCCTTCCGGGAAAAGGGGACGGCGCTTCCGGCTGTCTTGCAGAGGTTTTACCCTATGCCGCCCGCCGGAAAATTTTAAAGGCCAAGCCGGAGCGTTGCGTGACGCAAATGCATTATGCCCGTAAGGGGATGATCACTCCGGAAATGGAATATGCCGCCTTGAGGGAAGGCTGCGCCCCGGAACTGGTGCGTGATGAGATTGCCGCCGGGCGGGCCATCATCCCGGCGAACATCAATCATCCGGAATCTGAACCCATGATCATTGGCCGGAAATTTTTGGTCAAGATTAACGCGAATATCGGGCATTCCCGGCTGTCCTCTGGCATAGCGGCGGAAGTGGAAAAAATGATCTGGGCGACACGCTGGGGCGGGGACACGGTGATGGACCTGTCCACCGGCTCGAAAATTCACGCGACCCGGGAATGGATCATCCGCAACGCCCATGTCCCGGTCGGCACGGTGCCGATTTACCAGGCGCTGGAAAAAGCCGGGGGCCGGATCCAGGACCTGACCTGGGACGTTTACCGGGACACCCTGATCGAGCAGGCGGAACAGGGCGTTGATTATATGACCATTCATGCCGGCCTGCTGGTGGACTTTATAGCCCTGACCAGGAAACGCGTGACCGGCATTGTTTCCCGCGGCGGGGCGATCATGGCCCGGTGGTGCCTTGCCCGCAATCAGGAAAATTTTCTCTACACCCATTTTGACGATATCTGTGATATCCTCCGGCAGTATGACATCGGCATTTCCCTGGGAGACGGGCTGAGGCCCGGCAGTATCGCGGATGCGAATGATGAAGCGCAGTTCGCGGAACTGGAGGTTTTGGGGCAGCTCACCCGGACCGCCTGGAAACGCGAGGTTCAGGTCATGATTGAAGGCCCGGGGCATGTCCCGCTTCACCTGATCAAGGAGAATATGGACCGGCAGGTGCGGGCCTGCCATGACGCCCCTTTTTACACGTTAGGGCCGATCACCACGGACATCGCTTCGGGATACGATCATATTTCTTCCGCTATAGGCGGCGCTTTGATCGGATGGTATGGGACCGCGATGCTCTGTTACGTGACCCCCAAAGAGCACCTTGGTCTGCCGGATAAGAATGACGTCAAAAGCGGGATCATCGCCTATAAAATTGCCGCCCACGCGGCTGATGTCGCCAAGGGGCACCCCCAGGCCGTCCTTTGGGACAAAGCGGTCGCGGAAGCCCGGATGGATTTCCGCTGGCAAGACCACTTTAATCTCAGCCTTGACCCGGACACAGCGAAACAATACCATGACGTTTCCCTCTTTCAAAACGGAGATAAACGCGCGTTGTATTGTTCCATGTGCGGCCCGGAATTTTGTTCCATGAAGTTGAACCGGGACATCCGTCAGCCTTCCGGGAAAACTCCCCTTAACAACGGCGGGAAATAAGCTTTTAATCCTTTTGGGAATTTTCGTTAAGACCGGGCAGGGGCCAGGAACGATTCAGGGCAGGTTTCCAGGAAACGGAATAATCGCTCTTTCTGGAGGCGCAATTCCTCTTCAATGGCTGAAGCCTGCACCCACCACTTCCGGAATTTTTCGGTTTTAACCAGATGAAGGTAATATTCGATCCCTTCGCACAGGTTGGCCTTGATGTCTTCGAGGTTTACGTCTTCAGCCGGAAGGTGGAAGATAAGGGTTTTCTGGACGGTTTTAATAAAATATTTAATGTAGATTGCCGATTCCTGGACAAACATGTGCGGCCGGTTTGTGGTGGTCTCAAAGGCCTGGCGTCCGTAAATGCGGTCCAGCATTTCCTGGAGAGAAAGAATTTTTGAATAATATTTCAGGTTTGGCCCCGGGCAGACGGCCGGGCTTAAATTTGAGGACGACGGGGTACCATATTTTTTAAGCGCGCCGGGACCGAGATCGTGGCAGATACAGGCCTTCTCCGTGATGGCTTCATATTGCCATTGATATTCTTCCGGGGAGAGGTTCCT
>JAGOJP010000023.1 GCA_017995055.1 Candidatus Omnitrophota bacterium | reverse complement strand
GGTCAGGGCAGCGCATTGAAATCCCGGAAATTGACCGGGCCGGATGGTTTCATCCTGACGCCGCCCGGGAGATGATTGTGTCCGGACAGGCGGGGTTTGTCAGTGAACTCCTGGCCGTGTTGTCTTCGAAAGCATCCTTTGAGAGAAAGGAGGCGGCATGAAACAGAAATATGAAGCGGCGGTTCTGCTGAATGAGGTCGAATATCAATTGGGGGCGGTTGTCAGCAAAACAATGCTGAAGAAGGAAACCGGCACGGTCACCCTTTTCGCCTTTGACGAAGGGCAGGGGTTGAGTGAACATACCGCTCCGTTTGACGCGATGGTGTTTGTCCTGGAAGGGGAAGCGGAAATATTGATTTCCAGAGAGCCGGTCCGCTTAAAAGCGGGAGAAACGATTGTTATGCCGGCTCATGAGCCGCATGCGCTGAAAGCGGTGTCCCGCTTTAAGATGATGCTGGTCATGATCAAGTCCTGACGCTTGAAGCCGTTGCTTCAGCGGGGAGGGGCGCCAGGGAAATTCCCGGGGTGTGATTGGTAAAAAATTGTTGGTGACCGCCAGAAAATTTTTGGTATACTCATCTTATCCGTTTGTCGCCAACCGGTCAGCCGGAACGTTTCAGGATCCGGAAACGGCAGGAGAAAGGGGAGGGAATGGCCGAGAGAAACAAGGTGCTGGTCGTTGACGACGATCCGTATATTTTAAAGATTCTGCGCCTGATTCTGGAACGGGAAGGATTTGTGGTCGAGCAGGCCGCGACCGGCCATGAAGCGGTTCTCGTGAATCGCCGGTTCCTGCCGGATCTGATTATCATGGACCTGGTGTTGCCTGACATAGACGGGGCAGAGGCGATCGCGCGGATTATGCGTTCGGCGGAAGAGGACAACCGCCCCAAAGTTTTCTTTATTTCCGGGGTCATATCGAGCCACGACGCCCTGTCCAACATTATTACGATTTATGATTGGAAATATAAAATTATCGCCAAGCCGCTGGATTTAATGAAAATTGTCGAAACTGTTAAGGAGATGTTGCAGTAAATGGTCTTCATCCAGAATTTGATCCCCAAATGGACCCGGATCACATTAGGCAGCCCCGGCTGGTTTCTGGCCGCAGCGGTTTTTTTATTTTATTTTTGCTGCATCAGCTTCGCTTTGCTTTTGGCGATGATCCTGGCCGGGTTGACCCATAATGTGTTCGCGTCTTTTAACATCAGTATCGGGGTGTTGCTGGGGGCGTTCGGGTGCGGGATTGCGCGCTGTCCGGAGGCGAAGGGAAAAGAACCGGCCGTGTTTTTATTAAAATATTTGTTGGGATTTTCCGTCGGAGGCGCGTTGGCCGCCCTTTATTTGAAAATTTCGGATTTCGGGGGGCTGAACCCGTTGGGGCATGCTTTGGCTGGATATGCCCTGATGGCCGCCCTCGGTTATGTGTCCGGCCGGGGGGCCGGGTTTTTTCAGCCCATCCTGTCCTGCCGGGAGTCTCCGTCCTGCGGCGAGGGGATCCTGAAGGCCGGAGCCGGGGGCGTGTTCCTGGGCGCCCTGTGTTTCTCTTTTCTGTTTTATCCCCGGCTGGGGGTTATCACCTCTCTGTTATTCGTCGGCTGTTTGTCGTCTGTATCCGCACTGTGCCTGCCTCGTCCTTCTTCACCCGGGGAAAAATCCCCGGACATTTCCTGGGTCACGGCTCACATGCTTGCTGTCCCCGCCCTGTTTCTTGGGGGCCTGCTGAACATATTTCTTCATTAAGATTCGGCTGCGGCGATTGGGAAGCGTTTTGATCCGTGGCGGCTTTCTTGTCTTTAACCCGTTCATAGATTTTGACCGCGTGGTTCCACCCCCAGCCTGACGGGGCGTTCCAGGGACCGTACAGGGCGACCGGCCGGTAATGATTTTGAATATAGCCGTAGAGCGTTTTGCAGTATGTCTCCCCCAGCACCCCCAGATGTTCCTGCGGGGACACCGCGCGGTTCGAAATAAGGATATAGCGGACCTGGTGTTTTTCCAGGTCGGCGATCGCGTCCAGCTCCTGTGTAAGCGTGATATTCCTGTGGTCAAAAAACATCAACTGCCGGGTGGCCCCGTCGCGCCCGGAGAGAAAATAATACAGGGGATCAAAGGGAAGCGCGAAGATTTTTTCCCCCTCCCCGGTGTGTTCTTGGACGAAGCGGCTGACGTGGGTGACGGTCCGGATCACGTCGACCGGGGACTGAAGGTAAACTTTGTTAGGGCCGAATTGAAGAAGCGATAAGGGATTCTGTTTTAATATCCGGATGAGGACGGTTCTTTGGTAAAGGGACGTGAGGGGAAGCATGATCAGCGTAACGAAAATGAGAAGCCGGATGGCGGGGGTGGGGATGGCCCGTGTCCCGGAAGAGATTATCATAAACATCAGTATGATAAACAGCGGCAGGATCCAGAACAACCGGTAGTGGACCCCACTGGCGATAAATTCATGCAGGGTGACGAGGATGAGGAAAAGGATACTGCCATACACCAGGATGAGTTTCAGCCGGTCTTCTTTATGGATGGTCCCTTTATGGAAAGACAGGATGGTTTGCAGCAAAGAGAGGGCGAGAATGACGAAAATGATGATTCTCCCGGCGTCGTTCGTGGAATTAACGACCAGGGTGAGCCAGAACGCCTTCAGGGATTCCGCGGGACCGGGCGTGATGTCGGTCCGGTATGTTTTCTGGAAGGGGAACGTTTGCCCCAGGACGTAAGACGGCAGACCGTATAAAAGAGCGCCGTAAACCAGGGCTGTTATAAGCAAAAGGATGCCGATGAGCCCGGCGTACGTCCGCCGCATCGTCCCGCGCGCGGGATTTTTTGCGGCCCAATCAATAATCATCAGGCTGGAGAAAAACGCGACCATCGAGGACACGCCCAGGTTAATCCGGATCAGAAGCAGCCCCAGCAGGGCGAAGGAACCCCCGTACACCCACGCCTTCTGCGGCTGGCGGATATAACGCATCAGCCAGTATAGAACCGACACCAGGCACAGGAGCGCGCCGCTGTGATTATAGGTGTAAAAAAACTCAACGCCCCGGTAGGCCCAGTACCAGGCGGCGCACACGAAAGCCAGGGTGGGGGGGATGAAAAGGATGCCGGTCAGGTATAGCATGATCCCTGTCGCCAGGATCAGGATGTTCTGGCCCAGGAGTACGCTTTGAATGGAAATCCCGAAGGCGCGGAAGAACAGGCCGTAATAATACGGCATGACCGGCCCGAACAGCCAGGAGTAATCGCGGATGGGCAGGGCCCCGTCCAGGGATTTTTTGAAACCGTAAAGGTCCCGGCCGTGGTCGCCGGTTGAAAGCATGAACTGGAAATCGTTATAAGGCCACAGGGCGAAAATGCCGGCCAATAGCGTCAAAAAAAAGAAAAGCCATTTGGCATGACGGCCGTCCCGAAGCGCGTTTTTAAAATAAGACATCATGGCGGATTGTTGTCTTCCCGGGAGAAAAATTTATCATTCGTTGAAAATATGATAGAATAAAAATCTCTTTCCACAATATCATATTACGCGGGCGTTATGGAAAAAAACATGAAAGAAAACAGGAGTGTGCTATGGTGACGTTACAGGAGTTCCAGAATTGCGAATTGATCGTTGCGAGGATTAAAGAGGTGCGCGAACACCCGGACGCAGACCGCCTTTATGTCTTGAAGATTGACACCGGTAAGGAAGAGAAGCAGCTTGTCGCCGGTATCCGCGCCTCGTATACGAAGCAGGCTTTGATCGGCAGGCAGATCATTGTTATTAATAACCTTGAGCCGGCCGTGATCCGAGGGGAGCGTTCCGAAGGCATGCTGCTGGCGGTCAGTGATGCCGGCGGGGTTTCGCTGCTGGGGCCTGACCGGGATATCGCGCTGGGCAGCCGGGTCCGCTGATCCCGCGTCCCGGCCGCGTTTTATTGATTGTGTTTCCGTCTGATGATGATCGTCCCGTGGTTTTCTACCCACTGCGCGGGGCGGTGCCATTCTCCAAAATCCGCCACCTGCTCGTAATTGTCAATAAAATATCTGGCCAGAAGCCGGCAATGCGTCACGCCGAAATACCCCAGCCGGGATTCCCGGGTCTGAACGCGGCTGGAAAGCACGACATACCGAATTTTTTTCTTTTGGAGGTCCTGGATGGTGGCGACCTCCTGTTCCAGCGGGATATGGTTATTGTAGAAGAACATTAGCTGCCGGCTGGCGGCCGGCCGGCCCGTCATATAATAATAAAGAGGATCGTACGGGAAGACAAAAAACGGCTCGCCCGGCGCCAGATGAGCGTCTAGGTAAGCGGTTGTTTGCTCGACGGTGTTGATCCATTGCGGGCTGTTGTTGAGGTAAATCCGGGCCCGGGGGTGCGCCCAGTAGAGGGCGGGTTGTTTCGTTCCCCAGGCGTCGCGGCGGGCCAAGGTCAGCCCCATGAAAATGATGAAGAAAGAATACAGGATGATCCGCATCGGGGGGCTGCTCAACCGGGCCTGGGTTGAGAGCAGGATAAACATGAAAATGATGTGAAAGGGCGAGGCCCAGAACAGCTGGTACTGGTTGCCGCTGAGCAGGTATTCATGCAGGTGGGCCAGGGACAAAAAAAGCAGCACGGCCATCGAGAGAAAAGTTATCCGGGAAACAGGCGCGTTTTTTCTGCCTTTCAGGGCGCGGAAAAGCACAGACACGGCCATGATCCCCAACAGGCTGTAATAAAGTTTTGAAAAGGTTGTTAGCGTGATCGCGTGCACGAGGTGAGCCCGGTACACTTTGGCCGCCAGTGCCAGTGGCAGGCTGAACTGCCGGTCGGAGCCCAGAAAAGGAAAAGACTGGCGGACGATATAAAAAGGCAGCCCCTTAAAAAAAAGATAATACACCAGGCCGATACCCGCCGGAACGATCACCAGGGCCGCCAGAAAAAAATTCCCCCGGCCTCGGATGGTCCGGCGCTGGATCAGGTCAATGAACAGGACGGACACGGTGAAGCTGAAGAGGGAACATATGCCCATATTGAGTTTCACGAAAGAAAGCAGGACGATACAGCCGAGCCCCTGGTACAGGGATTTCGGGGAGCCGGTTTTAATATACCGGAGAAGAAAAAAGGTTATCGCAGTCAGCAGGGCGATCCCGCCGGAATGGTTGTAGGTGAAAAAGAAATACGGGTAAAAACTCCAGAACCACAGGGCCGCGAGGCATCCCCAGGCTTTCCCGCAGAGGAGATGGACGCTGCGGTAGATCATGAATCCGGCGATGATTTTAAGGACGATTTCTCCCGTGAGAACGCTGGCCATGGTCAGCCCCAGCATTTTAAAGAAGGCGGCGTAATAATACGGCATGATCGGGCCGTAAACCCACCAGTAGTCCCTGAAAGGAACCGCGCCTTTTAAAATGGAGGCGTAACAATAAAAATCCCGGCCATGGTCACCCTGCGCGATATAGTTTTGGTAATCATGCAGCGGCCACAGGAGCAGCCAGCCGGCCAGGACGATCAGGACGGGCAGCGCCCGGGACAGGGCGCGCCTGGCCGGCGAATCGGGCCGGACCATTATTTTAAGGCCAGAAGGTAATTTCATGTCATGGGGCAATAGGGCGTTGTTGAAAGGACGGAGGCCCATTCCTGATGACTCCCGCCGCGTGTTGTGTTACAATAGCAACGTTTTAAAATAACACACGGACAGCGGAAATGCTCAAAATTTTTTAAAATCAAAGGAGGCCCCATGGCGGTTGTGACGGAATACCTGCACCTGTCAACCGGCGGGAACGGGGAGATCGTTGATATCACCTCCGGTGTTCAAAGTAAAGTGAGCGAGTCCGGGCTCCGGGCGGGGATCGTGACGGTGAGTGCGGTTGGCTCGACGGCGGCGGTGACCACCTGTGAATACGAGCCCGGCCTGGTCAAGGATATCCGGGATATTTTCGACCGGCTGATCCCTCCGGGGGACTATCATCATGACCAGACCTGGGGCGACGGCAACGGCCACTCCCATTTGCGGGCCTCCCTTATGGGGCCGTCTCTGACCGTCCCCTTTTCGGGGAGCAAACTTGTTTTGGGCACCTGGCAGCAGATTGTTTTTATCGATTGGGACACCCGGAGCCGAAAACGGCAGATTGTGGTTCAGATCATGGGGGAAGAATAGGATGTTAAAACAATTTGTCCCGTCTCTGGTGTGTTTGTCCTGCGAAGGATGCTGCCGTTTTCAGGAGGCGGACAGCCCCTGGCGGCCGAAAGTCGGCCCGGGAGAAAAAAAAGATTTTGAAGCCCGGCTTCCTGCCGGGGCCCCGGGATCCGACGTCCTGGACAGCGGCGTTTATGTGACGGCAAAGAGGGATGGGGTGATTTCCCGCTGCCGTTTTCTGGACCGGGCCGCGAATACCTGCGATATTTATCCCGGCCGGCCTTTGGAATGCCGCCTCTATCCTTTTTTGCTCGTTCGCAGCGGCGGACGGACGCTGGTCGCGCTTCATTTGAGCTGTCCGTTCGCGCAAAAGTATTACGGGCTTAAGGACATGGATGATTATATCGCGTATTTGAAAGGCGTCTTTTCCCAGCCGCCCATGACGGAGTTTCTGCGGGACAACCGGGCCTTGTTTTCGGATTACAGCCTGGCCGCGGAAGAATGGGTCCCGGTCTTTGACCTGGATGTGCCCGGAGGCCCGGATGGATCATGATGTCAGACAATATAAAACCCTGGTCCAGAAATATCTGCGGGAACAGAATCCGGTTTTGTCGGCGTATTCCTTCGTGCCTGTTTTCCTGTGGCAGGACTGCTTCCGCTATTACTTTGAGATCATAGACGGCCAGCTGTGTATTTTCGCCGGGAATGAGATCGGCCGTTTTTTGACGTTGCCCCCGCTGGGCCGCGAAATCAGCGCGTCCGCCCTGCAGGAATGTTTCCGCCGCATGGCCGGGTGGAACTCCGGTTCCGGCGTGTCCAGGATCGAAAACGTGGATTTCCGCCAGCGCTCCGCGTTTCCGGCCGGCGCGGCGTTTTACCTGCGGGGGTATGAAATTTTGTATTATAAGAGCGATATCATCGGCCTGAAGGGCAACGCTTATAAATCCAAGCGTTTTGATTACAACCATTTTATTAAAAATTATGACGCGGCCTATCTGCCGTTCTGTGAGTCTATGGCCGGGGAATGCCTGAAGCTTTATGACCAGTGGCAGGAAGGCCGGCGGCGGAAATACACGGATGATATCTACCGGCATATGCTGGATGAAAACCGCCGGGTTCATGCGCTGGCCATGCAAAACGCCCTTTGGCTGGACCTGGTCGGCCGTGTCGTTTTGGTCGGCGGGGAAATGAAAGCCTATACTTTCGGATACTGGATCCGGGATGACATTTTCTGTGTCCTGCTGGAAGTTTCCGATTTGGAATGCAAGGGATTGCCGGTGTATATTTTTCATGAATTGTGCGCCGATGAAGAGCTTGCCGGCGCCCGGTTCATCAACACCATGGATGATTTTGAAATGGCGCAGCTTAAACGCACGAAAGATTTGTTCCGGCCGGCTTTTCAGTGGCCGGCCTACACGGTTACTTTTGAGCCATGATAGAAGGTCTTGCCAACGCGCGTTTTGTTATCCTGGATGTCGAGACGACTGGTTTATCCAGCCGGCACGGGGATAAAATCATCGAAGTGGCGGCGGTAAAATGCGAGGGGCTGCGGGTGACGGACCGGTTTGAATCCCTGATCAACCCTCAACGGCCGCTTTCGTACGGCGCCTACCAGGTGAACCGGATTTCTCCTGAGATGCTGAAAGACGCCCCCTTGGCCGCGGACGTTCTTCCGCAGGTGTTCCGGTTTATGCAGGGCAGCTGCGTGGTGGGGCATAATATCAAATTTGACCTGGGGTTTCTGCGCCACGAACTGTCATTAACGGGCCTTTCTCTCCCCGGGGACGTCCCGTCGCTGGATACCTGCCAGATGGCCCGGGGGCTTTTGCCGGGGCTGAGCGGTTATTCTTTGCGTGAGGTGGCTTACGCGGTGGGCCTGGAAAGTTTTCAGCAGCACCGGGCCATGGCGGACGTGGAAATGACCTATGAGGTCTTTCGCGCGCTGCTTCAGACGGCCGAACGGCATGATCTTTTTTCCCTGCCTTTGCTTATGCGGATTTTCGGGCCGTCGTGCGGCCGGAATCCTTTGCCGCAGGACCTGGTGCCCTTGATTCAGGAAGCGATCGACACCTCCCGGCCCCTGGAGTTGATTTACAGCGGGATTACCGGACAGGGGATCACGCTGCGGACGGTCACGCCCCGGCAGCTGGTCAGGGACAAACAACAGGTTTTGCTGGTCGCGTACTGTCATTTGCGGCAGGAGGAACGCCGGTTCCGTTTGGACCGTATTCTTTGGGCGAAGAACAATCAATAATCGGAGCGTTATGTTATACCGGAGATTCGCTTTTCAAGGGGATCCCTGGCAGGTCTTTTCGGTTTTCGCGGACGAACCGCACGCGTTTATGCTGGAAAGCAGCCTGCATGACCCGCAGCTCGGGCGGTACACGTTTATCGGGTGCCGGCCTTTTCAATATTTTTTTTCTTCCCGCCGAACGGCCCTTGAAGACTTGAAACAGGAGTTTGTCCGTTGCCGGGCCGGAGGCGGAAGCCGGAAAGGGCCCGTGCCTTTCCGGTCGGGGATCGTCGGGTATGTCGGGTATGATTACGGCCGCAAACAGGAGAATGTCCTGTCCGGGCGGCCGGGGCCCCGGGTTCCGGATGTGGGGTTCGGATTTTATGACGCTGTGATTGTCCTGGACCACCGGACAGGTTTTTTATATTTGACGTCGAGCGGCTTGCCGGAGAAGAACCCGTGTGCCCGGGAAAAGCGGGCGCACAAGAGGCTGGAAGAGATGCAGGCGCGGCTGCGCGCCGCGTCAGGCGCCTGGATCACGCCGCCGGCAGGAACTTCCGGGGAGACCCGGCTCCCGGCCATGCGCGCCGAGATGACGCGCGCGCAATATATTCAGAAAGTTTACCGGGCGCTGGATTATATCCGCCGGGGTGATATTTACCAGGTTAATGTCGCCCAGAGGTTTTTTATGGAGGGGGACAAGCGTTTTTCAAAACGGGACGCGGCGCGTTTTTACCGGACCCTGCGCGGCCTGTCCCCGTCCTGCTTCAGCGCCTATTTTGACGCCGGGCCTTTTCAAATCGTGAGCAGTTCCCCCGAGCAGTTCCTGCGGCTTGAGGGCCGGCGGGTGACGACCCGGCCGATGAAAGGCACCCGGCCCCGGGGTTCTTCTCCCCAGCAGGACCTCCGCTTCAAGCACGCTTTGCTGTCTAGTTCCAAAGAGCAGGCCGAGCTGCTTATGATCACGGACCTTTTGCGCAATGACCTGGGCCGCGTGTGCGCGTACGGGACGGTGCGGGTGGACGCTTTAAGGACCCTTGAGGAGTACGCTACGGTTTACCAGGCCACGTCCACGGTCAGCGGGCTTTTGAGGCCCGGCCTCGATGGATTTGATGCCCTAGCGGCCTGCTCGCCCGGAGGGTCAATCACCGGCTGCCCGAAGATCCGGGCCATAGAGATTATCGATGAGCTTGAGCCGTGCCGGCGCTCGGTTTACACGGGGGCGCTGGGATACATGGATTTTTCCGGCGACATGGATTTCAGCGTGTTGATCCGGACCCTGCTGGTCCGGCCGAGGGCGGTTTCATTTCACGTCGGGGCTGGCATTGTCGCGGATTCCCGCCCGGAGGCGGAATATGAAGAGACCCTGGTCAAAGCGCGGGCGATGCAGCGGTGCCTGCGGGCCGGGGACGGCGGGGGGCCGGCGAAAGACCCGGCGGGGCCGCGGGTTATGATCATTGACGGGGAATGTGTCGAGGCGGACGAATCCCGGCGGCGGGCGTTAACGCCGGGGATTTCGCGGGCGGCGGGGGTTTTTGAAACCCTGCGCGTGAGCCGGGGGCGGATATTATTTTTCCCGGAGCATTTCCGCCGGATGAAAAAAAGTTTACAGGCTTTTGAGATAGAATGCCCGGCGGATGGGCCGGATTTTTTAAGCGGCGCTATGCGGCTCGCGGCGCTTAAAAATATCCAGGAAGGCCGGCTGCGTTTGATGGTGTGGCGGGAAGGCCGGCGGACGCGCTGGTGCGCGGTGGCGGAGCCCTATCACCCGCCGGCTTTCCGGACAGGCGTTCACGCGACGGTTGCCTCCTGCCGGGTTCCTTCGTCGGGCCCGCGGGTCGGGCATAAGAGGGTGCGGTACGCCCCTTATTACGCCGAGTCCCGCAAGGCCGCGGAGAAAGGATATGACGAAGCGCTTTTTTTAAACCGCCGCGGACATATAACCGAGGGGAGCCGGACGAATATTTTTTGGGTGAAAGGGCGCGTTCTATGGACCCCGGGGCTGAAGACCGGCTGTTTACCCGGCATTGTCCGGGCGCAAGTCCTGGCCCTCGCCCGCCGGGAAGGGATACGCGTCCGGATGGCGGCGTGCGGGCTGGCCGCCCTTATGGAGGCGGACGAGGCGTTTTTGACCAATTCTTTGATGGGGCTTATCCCGCTTTTAAAAATTGACGGCCGCGATATCGGCCGGGGCCGGCCGGGGGCGCTGACAACCAGGTTGTGGCGCGCTTACCGCCGGATGATAGAGCCGGACGAACGTATTCCTTTGCAAAAAAAAACGCGGGGTTCAGCCCGCGAGACCCCGTTGAAATTGATAAGTTTATGATTGCTCTTCTAAATGTAAGTCAGTATAATTAAAGCCATGAAAAAAATATTCCTTTTCTTTGTGATGGGATCGCTTATTCTTCCCCTGTCCTTGGCCGTTGGCCAGGAAGAGCCGGTATCCGCGCCGATTGAAGAGGGGATTTCTGTTCAGGAGGAAGGCGAGGAGGCTGTTTCCCCCGCCGCGCAGGAAGAAACCGGTTCTCTTCCCCGGGAAGAGGCCGCGGCGACACCCAGCAAGTGGCAGGACACGGTCCGTTCGTTAAGGCGGCAGACGGAAATGCTGCTGGAGAAAAACAAAACGCTTAACGAGGAATATTCTTATCTGCAGAACAGCATGACCGAGGCCGAGGATCGCCAAAAACAGCTTGAGAAGGAAATTGAGGAATACCGCCGGGAGAATGAGCGGCTGCTGGACCAGCAGAAAAAAAACACGCTTCAGCAGCAGGAGATGAAGAAGAAGCAGCTCCAGATGCAGAAGGAGATGGAGCCGCTGCAAAAACATAAACAGGAGCTGGAAGACCGGTGGATGGGGGTCAAGAAAGAAACGCAGGACTGGCATGACCGCATTTCCGCCCTGGAGCAGGAAAAAAAAGCGTTGATCACGCAATTAAAGAATTTGGAAATTTCCAAAGACGACATGGCCGGCGCTCTTGACGAGGAAATCAAGAAACTGGACTCGATCCTTCAGGAATATGAAGAGGAAGGCTCTCTGGTGGATTTGGAAAAGGAATCATACGTGCGGGAAGAGCAGGAGATCGCCCGTATCAACGCGGTCCTGGAAGAGGATATAGAAGGCTTTGAGGACGAGGAACAGCAGGTGGCCGCCCGGATCGGCGATGTGGAGAAAAAGAAGGCCGAACTGAAGAAAAAGAAGCAGCCGGAACGCCTCCCCCCGGAACTCGTCAAAGAGAAGCAGCGGCTGGAACAGCAGGTCAAGCATCTGGCCGATCAGCTGGAAACCATCAAGAAATCCGTGGAAGACACGTCCGCCGTGCTGGAGAAAAAGCGGGACTTGATGGACGAGATCATGAAAATCGATGAAGAAAACCGCCGGCTGCGTCAGCAGATTTCCGATATGGCCGACCCGCTGGAGGAAGCGAACCCGTAACCCGTCCTTTGTCCCCCCGGAGCCGGATGCTCACGCATCTGCGTCGTGTCAGCCCCTGAAATAATTTATTAGTAGAACGCTGAATAATGATATATAATTTAACCCAATGTGTCTAGGAACAGGTAACAAAAGGGGATCCCTATGGACGAAATACTGGAAATTTTAGCGAAGGACGCCCGTTTGACAGCGGAAGAGATCGCCAAGATGACGGGGCAGGATGCCGCGGCCGTGCGGAAGAAGATCAAGCAGTATGAAAAAGACGGCGTGATCGTGCAGTATAAGACCGTGATCAACCAGGACATGGCGCACGATAACGGCTCTTTTGTCCGGGCGTTGATCGAGGTGAGCATCAACCCGCAGCGCGACGTCGGGTTTGACAACGTGGCGGAGCGCATTTACAGCTTCTCGGAAGTCACGAGCTGTTACCTGGTTTCCGGAACGTATGACCTTCTGGTCGTGGTGGAAGGGGAGAATTTGCAGACGGTTTCGAATTTTATCGCGTCCAAGCTGTCGCCCCTGGCGAACGTGCGCAGCACGACGACGCATTTTCTGTTAAAAAAATACAAGGAAGATGGTTTTGTCCTGAAAAAAGGAAAGCCGCAGAAGCGGTTGAATATATCCTATTAACGGCAGGCCTTCTATGGGTGGGAACATGGACGACAAGACGGTGATGCATTCAAGAATATCAAAGACGGTGGAGCGTTTGGCCCCGTCGGGGATCAGGGCTTTTTTTGACCTGGTTTTAAACATGAAGGACGTTATTTCCCTGGGGGTGGGGGAACCGGATTTTGTGACCCCGTGGCGCATCCGCGAAAAGGCCATCGCATCCCTGGAAGAAGGGTTTACTTCTTACACGTCCAATAAGGGGATGATCGAACTGCGCCGGGACATTGACCGGTTTTTGTCCGAGCGTTACGGCCTGCGGTATGACCCGGAGAATGAAATCCTCCTGACCGTGGGCGTTTCAGAGGGCGTTGACCTGGCCGTGCGGGCTATCCTCAATCCCGGAGAAAAGGTGCTGGTGCCGGAGCCGGCGTACGTGTCCTACGGCCCGGTCGTGGAACTGGCCGGCGGGACACCGGTTACCCTGAAGACGGATTTGACGTCCGGGTTTAAGATCACGCCGCGGCTCATTGAAGAGGCCTGCGCGCGGGAAGGCGCGGTGAAGGCGATGGTCATCAATTATCCGGCGAACCCGACCGGGACGTCGTATTCCCGGGCGGAACTGTCCGCGATGTCCCGCGTCATCAAAAAACATGACTTGATCGTTATCAGCGACGAGGTGTATGACGAGCTGACCTATGACTTCGACCACACGCCGTTCGCCTCTCTGCCCGGGATGCGGGACCGGGTCATTTATTTAAACGGTTTTTCCAAGGCCTACGCCATGACCGGGTTCCGGCTGGGGTGGGCCAGCGGGCCCGCTGACGTGGTGGCGGCGATGACCAAGATCCACCAGTACACTATGCTGTGCGCGTCTATCACCGCGCAGATGGCGGCCCGCGAGGCGCTGCGCCACGGGAAGAAGTCTGTGCTGGAGATGAAGCGCGAATACAACCGCCGCCGGCGTTTTATCGTCGACGCTTTGAACAAGATCGGATTGAGCTGTCATATGCCGCAGGGCGCGTTTTACGTGTTCCCTTCCATCGCCAAGACCGGGCAGTCGTCTCTGGATTTTGCCCAGGGGCTGTTAAAGAAAAAGAAAGTGGCGCTGGTCCCGGGCACGGCGTTCGGCCCTTCCTGTAACGGATTTGTCCGCATTTCTTACGCATCCAGCTACGAGAATCTTAAAGAGGCCGTGGCTAGAATTGACGCGTACTTGAAAGAATTGTAAGGCGTTCACCCCGAAGAACAGAAAGCCATGAACCATGACGCAACCATGCAATGATGATTGTGATTTTGAAATCGCTTTTTACGAAGGCATCCTCGAGAAAAGCCAGGATTTCGAGCAAGCGCTGATGGCCCTCGGCGACCTTTACACCAAAAAAGGCCATTATCAGAAAGGGCTGGACATTGATCAGCGGCTGGCGGCGCTCCGCCCCCGTGATCCGCTGGTGCTTTACAACCTCGCGTGCAGTTATTCCCTGCTGGAAAGGGTGGAGGACGCTTTCACCACCATGAAACGGGCGGTGGCCTGCGGGTATAATGATTTTGAGTATATGCTCAATGACCAAGACCTGGCCCGCCTCTGGGCGGACGAACGCTTCCGGATTTTTATATCCAAGGTCCGGGGGCAACCGTTATCGCAGGATAAATCCTGACATGGCGCGCACAGACGAACAATCCCGCCGATATCATCAAGTCAAGAATACGATCGCGTACGTGACTGTGGCCATGGATATCGCGCTTTTGATCCTATGGGCCGCCACCGGGGCTTCGGCCGGGCTCGCGGCGGTCGCGCGTGTTCTTTTTAAATCCGTCTGGGTGTCCACGGCCGCTTACCTTGTGATTTTTCAGGCGGTCATGATCCTGGCTCACGCGCCGTTCGATTTTTTCACCGGATACCTCTGGGAGCACCATTACGGACTTTCGACCCAGACCTTGCCGCAGTGGCTTAAAGACGAGGGCAAGAAAGCCTTTTTCAGTTTTCTGCTGGTCCTCCTTTTCGTGGAGATGATTTATTTTTTCCTGCGGCGGTTCCCGTTCTGGTGGTGGGCCTGGGCCGCGGGGTTCTGGCTTTTGGTCACCGTGTTCCTCGCCCGGATCATGCCGCAGGTGATCGTCCCGCTGTTTTATAAATACGTGCCGGTTGAAAATGATCTGCTTAAAGAGCGCGTGGGGAACCTGTTCAAGGCCTGCGCCGTCGGGTTTAAGGACGTTTACGCGATCAAGATGTCGGAAAAAACCCGCAAAGCCAACGCGTTTATCTGCGGGCTGGGCCGCGGCCGCCGCGTGATCTTAAGCGACACTTTGCTGACCAGTTTTTCCGTGCCGCAGATCGAAGCGGTGGTGGCCCACGAGCTGGGGCACCATAAAGAGAAGCATATCCTCAAGATTATCGCCGTGAACACGGCCGGCGCTCTGCTGGCGTTTTTGTGCGTGCACGCCGCCCTGTCGTGGGGCGCGGCGCGTTTCGGGTTTGAGGGGCCGGCCGACGTCGGAGGGTTCCCGTTTCTGCTTTTGATGCTGCTGGTGTTCGGCCTGGCCAGCGCGCCGTTCAGCAATGCCTTAAGCCGCCATTTTGAATATGAGGCCGACCGGTTCAGCCTGGCGCTGACGCGGGACAAAGAGGTTTTTATTTCCATGCTCAAACAACTGGGCGACCTGAACCTGGCGGAGGCCGAGCCGCACTGGTTTAATGAAATGATGTTCCATGACCATCCGCCTTTGTCAAAACGCATCCGGTTCGCGCAGAATTTTCAAGACCGTTCATGAAACACTGTTTTCGATTTCTATTCTTTGTGATCCCGGCTCTTCTCTGGGCCGCCGCAGGCCTTTGCCCGGCGTCCGCAGAAGACACGGGAGCGTCCCCGGTGGAACCTGCCATTCCGGCGGCCGCGGCCTCTTATGCCGTAAAAGGGACCGGCCCGGTTTATAAAATCGAGGCCCGCCTGGACGCGGCCCAAAAGAGTGTGCGCGCGGCGCAGACCGTGACGTGGACCAACCCCGGGCCGTCCGCTGTTGACGAGCTTGTTTTCCATATTTATCCCAACCGGCGCTATTCCAAAGAAGAGCAGGATTTTATGTACCGCTTCGGCGGGTATTTCAAGGTGAATCCTTATCCGGACGGTTTTCCTGCCCGGGCCATGGACATCGCCGCCGTTGAAATAAACGGGCAGGCGCTGGCCCACGAAATATCCGGCGAGGACCGTACCCTGCTTAAAGTCCGCCTGCCCGCGCCTTTGGCCGCCGGGGAAACTGTAACAGTGGATATGCTTTACACGCTGTATCTGCCCCACGCGTACGGCCGTTACGGCTGGCACGACACCATTATCAAGCTGTCCCGGTGGTACCCGGTGCTTGCCGTGTATCAGGAGGGGAAGTGGAACACCGCGCCGTTTTTCCCGTTTCACCGGCCGTTTTTCAGCGAGAGCGCCCGGTACGAAGTATCCCTGGAGGCGCCACCGGAATACACAGTTATTCATACCGGCCAAAAGGTTCGGGAGGAAGCCGCCGGCGCGAATAAAAAATTATTTTTTAAAACAGAACTGCCGGTCAGGGAATTTACCCTGGCCATGAGCCCGGATTACCGGCTTGTGGAAGACACGGCCGGCGGGGTCACGATCAAATCGTATTATCTCCCCGGGGAGGAGGCGGCCGCCCGGCTGGCCCTGGCCGACGCCCGGGACCTGATGCGGTATTATTCCGGCCTTTTCGGCCCGCTGCCTGACACGGATTTCAGCATAGCGCCGGTGCACCTGGGCTACGGCGGCGAGCAGATGGGCAACATGATTTTCCTCGACACGCGGGTGTACGCCCTGCCGCGTTTTTTGCACCGGTATTTTGATTTTCTGGTTTCGCACGAGACCGGGCATTTGTGGTTTTATAACCTTGTCGGCATGGATGAATTCTCCCAGATGTGGCTGGAGGAGGGGGTGAACTCCTACTTTGTGTCTGAATACCTCGCGTCCAAATACGGCGAGGACGCGCAGGTGCCGGATTACCCGTCGTGGATGGGGATGGCGGAAAGCGTCCTGCCTCGGCTGACGTTTAAAAAAACGCGCGATTTCCGCTACCGCATGCTGGCCCAATCAGGAATCGACCATCCGGTCGTGGACAACCTCTCCGGGTTTCAGGAGCCGAGCAGTATTTTTTCTTTGACCTACGGCAAGGGCTCGCGCGTCGTGGCGATGCTGCGGCATTATCTGGGGGAAGAAAAGTTCGCGAAAGTGTTTAAGCGCGTTTTTCAGGAATACCGGTTCGCGAATTTAAAGATGGAGGATTTTATAAGGATCTGCGAGGAGGAAAGCGGGCAAAATTTACGCTGGTTTTTCGACCAGTGGCTTTATAAAGGCGGGCGCATGGACGCGGCGGTCGTTAAGGCCGGCGGGCGGACGGTGACCTTAAAGAACCAGGGGGAGGTCCAATCGCCGGTGCCGGTGGAGATGACTTTGGCGGACGGGAGCCGGGAGACGTTTGTGTGGGACATGGCGCGGGCGGAGGACACCATCACCTTTGACGGCGCGGCGGTCGAGTCCTCGGTGATTGACCCGGACGGGATTTTTTTGGATGTCGATCGGGTCAACAACCGCTGGCCCCGGAAATTCAATTTCAGGCCGGTGCCGTTTTACTGGGGGCTTTATGACATCCCGCTGTTTCTGCCTGACGACGGGTATAACATTGTCGTTGGGCCGGACATGGCCGATTCCGGGATCGGGGTGAAGGCGTCGCTGCAGAAACCGTATGACTGGATCACGTACGCCGGCACGTCGTATGAGTTCGGCGAAGAGCTGCACCATTCCCGGTTCGGCGCCCAGCGCAAACACGTGTTTTCCACGATGGCGTCCGCCGGCTTTGAGGTGGCCAACGTCCATGACCTTGACGGCGGGGAGGAAGACCTGGCCAGCGGCAAGCTTTACCTGAGGCAGGAGCTCTGGCCGGCGGCGTACGGCCTGCTGGAAGACAACGACCACTGGACTTTGTATCTGGTGCGCAACCAGCGGTTGAGCGGACGGCATGACATGACCGTGCCGCAGGAAGAAGACCGGCAGAGGGATTATTCCCGGCGGGAAGAGGCGATCACGGGCGCGGCCTTGCACATAAACCGCACCGGGCCTTATCCTGACCCCCGGCAGGGCTGGAAGCTGGACACCTCTTTTGAAAGCGCCGGGCATTTCCTGGGGGCGGGGCAGTATTTCTACCGTTTGGACGCGGCGTTCACCGTGATCCAGCCGGTGACTTCACAAACCCGGGTGGCGGCGCGGATCAAGGCCGGGTGGGGGTATCCGGACAACAAAGAATTGTTTTATTTAGGCGGCATGGACGGGTTGCGGGGGTATAAACGGAAAGACGTGCGGGGCGCCAACGTGCTGATGGCCAACTTGGAATACCGTTTTCCGCTTCTTCCTGCCGCGCGTTTGTCCGTGGCCGACAACCTGCTGGGCCTGGAGTCGCTGGGCGGGGTGGTTTTTTTCGACGGCGGCAAGGCCTGGATGGGCGATTTTTCTGACCCCGGGTTTAAGAAAAACGCGGGCGCGGGCCTGCGGTTTAAAATCAATATCGGCTCGTTTTTAGAGCAGGCCCTGGTGCGGCTGGACGTGGCCCACGCCCTGGGCGAGTCGAAACAGGACACCCGGTTCTGGCTGGGGGTCAGCCACGCTTTCTAACCAATCCGGGAGACAATTCCCGGCGCGTTTTCGGTAATCCCTTCCTCCTTTCCTTTATATATTTCATCCAAGGGGCTCGCGGGTGCAGAAGAGAATCCCCTTCTTTACAGTTTTAATATAATGCAGGATATAGAGTTGCATCGTAATATTATTGATGAATAATGGATATTTCCGCAATAAAAAAGGACACATAAGGGAAACAGGGCTATAATAATGAAAAATCAGGGCAAAAATTAAATTATTCAAGCGGTAAGAAACAACGCCAACCAGTAAATGGATAAGTCGTTAAATAATAGTTATGTTTGGGAATGATGAAATGGTAACATTCATAAGTCCAAATTTTACACAAGAAAAATTTGATAACCCTGAGATTGATGATCTCATAGATGTCTTGAAGGATCGGGTTTTGAATTGGCTGTTTGAACCTGCTAAAAAATTGATAGTCGAGAAGGATGGTTCTTTAGGTGCGTTCTGCCTTCTTCTGACTTATTTTGAAGGGATATGGACATTTTTCTCCGGTACAGACAGCAAAGGTAAATCAAAACCATATTTCAGAAATGCTTTTCTGGACGTATTTAGCTCTTCTGACTACCCTCCAGAGTTACTTAGACGGGTTGCGGATATTTTATACGAAGATGCAAGATGTGGATTCTTCCACGATGGAATGCTAAAGGATCGTATTTTCCTGACGGAACTTAATCAGATAGATATATTAATTACGCTCCCCAGGAATTCTGACGGAAATGTCGATATAGACGGCCAGATCAAATCGATTCTAATAGATCCAAAATATTTCATGGCGGCAATCGAAAGACATTTCATTGATTATTTACTTTGCCTACGAAACCCCAAAGAAAAAGTAAAGCGCGAAAATTTTTTAAAGATCGCCAAGGAAAAATGGGATTACGAAGGTGAAGGAACTGTCATTGGTCTCAATAGCAATGGGTCAATTTAAAACATAACACTTTTCTGCATCCGACTGGTATTCCGCTACGCTCCATATCAGCGGGTGAGAAATTCGGTTAGGCCAACGAAGATATGGGTATTTTTCGCCTTATTAAAACTGCTCAGCCCGAGGCAAATCTTCTCGCGATAGCGGCCTTGGTTCTTCTGTTACTAAAAATCCTTATTCTGAACCGTGTCTCCGAATTTTTTCCCGGTGCACATGATATTGGTTTAGTAGTAGAAGCTACTCTGGCCTCCGTTATCGCTAGCTATGTCTTCTATATTTTCGTAGTGCATATGAAGGAGTCCTCAGACAGAAGGGAAGTTCAGCCATACATCAGGAGGCATGTTGATCGAGTGGTTGGGCAATGCCGAAGCCAATTGCGAGATATCTCAAAGAAAAGCGGAATAGAAATATCGTTAGAAAATGCATCGCCTGAATTAATTACCAGTGCGTTTACGAAAATAGCCCCGTATTCAGATGCACCGTTGGTAATTTCGCCGACCGGCACCTATGCAAACTGGCTTCAATATTTTTATTATGCAGCCAATCAGACTCACGAAAGCGTGAGCCGCGTGCTGGCTCAGCTTCTATACATTGAAGCTGAGTTGGTCAGTCTGCTTACAGCTGTTAATGATTGTTCACACTTCCATGCGCTCAAGATTTTTCAGATCATGAAGGTAAACAATACAGATTTAACTGCCTGGGCTTCTTGTTTTGCAGAATATTGTGATCTATGCAAAAAATTAAACAGTTATCAGCAACAATGCCTAGCCTAGGAGAAATGGGCCTAACACCCATATGGTCCCCGAAGTCAAGAGAAAAATAATCCCCCGGTCGCTATTTTTGTCATTGTCAAACAGCACGTTAAAGTAAAACCAGCGTCTCGGAATTAGTAAAAAATCAGGGCAAAAATTAAATTATTCAAGCGGTTAGGCGCAACGCAAGCCAGCCAAAGGGCCGGGGCGTTAAAGAATTGTTGGGTCACTTAAGGAAATCTATCAATGAATGATCCTAAGACACCAAAGACGTGGGCCGAACTTCTCTCGGAGCTTTATGCGGATGACTGGGATGACAAACTCAAGCGATACAGGTCATCATTCGCGTTTAGGGGAATGGTAGACGCCAGTTGGAGTATGCAAACATCCCTGATTCGTATGGGTGGCAGCTATCGTGAACTTGAGAAGCACATGCTCCGCAACTTCCGAAAGTATGCTCATCGGGACGTTGTGGAACGAGACTCCTTCTGGCATTGGCTCACGATAGCGCAGCACCATGGCCTGCCTACCAGACTACTTGACTGGACATATTCCCCATTCGTAGCGCTCCATTTTGCGACCGATGATCTCTCGCGAATGAATCAAGACGGTATCATCTGGTGCGTCAAGATTCCAGAGGCGCACTCGTTTTTGCCTAAGGCTTTCAGGTCAGCGTTAGAGGCTGAAGGTTCATATGTGTTCACGGTTGAGATGCTCTCTCGATTTGAACTGCCTGATCCGAGAGTCACGTTAGCTGGATTCACCATATCCGCTTCCGACTTCATTCCGACCCACATTAGGCATCTTGACGACTTCGACAGGATGGCAAAAAAGCCGTTCGCACTGTTCATGGAACCTCCATCAATTGATGACCGGATCGTGAATCAGTTCGCTCTCTTCTCTGTGATATCCAGCGCGAGCGTTCTCATGGATCAGTGGTTGACGCAATATCCGACGCTCTATAAGCGAGTACTGATTCCGGCATCATTGAAGTGGGAGGTTCGAGATCGACTCGACCAGGCAAATATCACAGAGCGGGTGCTTTTTCCCGGTTTGGATGGGCTCAGCAAATGGCTAAAGAGGCACTATAGCCCGAGTGCCTAGGACCTAACAAGGCTAATTTAGCCAACGCAAAAAGCCGCGTGGCTGATTAGCAGCGTTAGCAGGCAATAAAAATGAAACGCATTGATATTCCTTTATATGAATCTAAGCCAACAAAGAAAAGCATGAATAACAAGTACGATATTTATGACGACAGAATTGAGCTGAAATGCAGGTTCCCATTTATAACAAAAACATTGGTCATCAAAAGGGAGGATCTCATTTCAATAGAAACCTTTAAGCCGCCAGTCATTCGTACAGCGTTTTGGGCATTAAAGCTTGATCTGGCTGACTTTAATGAACACGTTGGAATTCAAAGAAGAAACGGAATCTTTAAGCAACTAAGATTAACACCCGAAAATCCACAGGAATTTGTCGCAAGAGTGAGAGAGATATTTAAGCTGTAAACGGCTAACAAGGGCATCCAGCGGTTCGCCACTAAAGCTGGCTTCCGCTGATGCCCTGTTTATGCAAAGCTAAATAGAAGAGGAGATGGAATGAAAAGTCAATATTGTCTTTTACTGATAGCTGTTTTGCTTCTTGCAGGCTGCGGAACTCTAAACGTTTATGTGAAACCTGGCACCAATTTTAATAGGAATACAACCATAACTGTTATTGGCGGAGAAGATAGGTCTGGGACAAAGGGGCAAATTGAACACCTATTATTGTCTAGAGGATTCAATATTGTATCTGAGTCGACTGCAAGAAATGCAATCAAGTACAGAGGCAGTTTAAAGGGAACAGATGTCATCAACAACGAATATATCGCTGAAACCTACTCAATAAGAGAAATTAACTCTGTCTACGCATTAGAAATGAATTATTCTTATTACTGGGATGTTTTTTATTGGGCATATACGAGATTTTCAGCTAAAGTTACTGACTTAAATAATGGTGAAGTAGTGTTAACCGCTCAATTTTCAGGTGATAGATCTGTTAATTCAGTTCTTAACGAGTTAGTAAATAAAATTGATGCACAAGTCAGATAATCGTTGCATAACAAGGCGCTGCACCGGACGCCAAATCGCTGCGCGGTTGTGTCGCCGGTTAGCTCAAGTCGTTATGTGAAGAGCGGGAGGAACATAGACAACCATGAGAATATCAGTCATCCTTGCCCATCCTGATAAGGCGAGTCTTAATCATGCGATTGCACAAACTGCTGTTGGGCAGCTTGGAATGAATGGGCATGCCGTCTCCTTTCATGACCTGTATGCTGAAAACTTCGGCCCTCTACTCTTTGCCAAGGAAATCCCCAAGGATGCCGTCTTGCCGGAGGTAGTGAGAGATCATTGCACAGAAATTCAACAGGCGGAAGGTATCGTTGTAGTCCACCCTAACTGGTGGGGGCAGCCTCCTGCGATACTGAAGGGCTGGGTTGACCGCGTTATTCGTCCCGGGATAGCTTACGAGTTTTTGGAAGGAGATTCCGGTGAAGGCATTCCGAAGGGTCTGCTATCGGCTAAAGCTGCCGTAGTTTTCAACACGTCAAACACTATGCAGGAAAGGGAGCAGCAAACATTTGGAGACCCGCTTGAGACCATATGGCGAAACTGTGTTTTTGGTTTATGCGGCGTCAGTACTTTCCATCGTCGCACGTTCAGCGTCGTTGTCACAAGTGCGGAACGTGAGCGGAAGCAATGGCTTGACGAGGTGCGGACAACCGTTGATACAGTCTTTGGACAGAAAGAATAAAAGAGACACATAACGAGTCAATGCAGCCAATCGGCAGGAAAAGGCGCCCGCCTCTGGCTGATGTCCATCGTTAAACATATCGCGGGAGGCCGTTAATTGAATATATGTCAATGTATTAAGGTGGTGAAAAATGGATGGGTTTAACCCCGAGACATATTGCGGAATATACTGTGGCGCTTGCTCAATAGCTATGTGTGGAAAAACTGGTCTCACTGATGAGTTTGCTGCATGTCTTGGAAGCGTGCCGAAGGAGGAGCTATCTTGCGGCGGCTGCAAATCCGATAATGTGTATTATGGTTGCCGTATTTGTATTCTCCGTCCCTGTGCGCGTGAAAAAAACGTCGAGTATTGTATCGACTGTCCCGATTATCCATGTAAAAATTATAGAAAGTGGCAAGGGGCGGCAAAATTTCTCCCTCACATTCATGAGGCGGAGGCCAGCCTGGATGCTGTAAAACGCGGCGGTGTTGACCACTGGCTTGATTCTCAAAAAAAAGAATGGTCATGCCCTTCCTGCGGTACACCTTTTTCATGGTATGCATCTATATGTTCAAAGTGTGGCAGTAGCCTTGTGCCAAAAGCATTCAAACTGTTAGGCTGGAGGAAATTCTTGTGCCGCTTGGTGCTCCCGATGGTGTACCGAAAGGGAAAGGCAAAAAGTAAGAGTGTTTAACCAGAGGGTGAACTTGACCGTGCAAAACGACGCGCCCGGCAAGTTGCCCGCACGTTAGAGGACGAACTCAAATGAAAAAATATCTGCTATTTATATTCCTGACGTTATTCGCAGTGGTATCCGCTTCGAGCGCTACGGATGACTTCTTCGCGAGAGATCCGAAAGCGATTTACGATGAATCCTATACAAACATCGATGTTGTCATCGAAATCCCCGGTTATAAATTGGACCCTCAAAACGCCCTGAAGATATCTTTAGAAAAACAGGATTATGAAAATGCCGGAAACATGGATTCTGTAATTCTGGAAAAGGCGAACAAATATATAAATTACTCAAAGATAAATACTGCGAAAGATTATGTGCTTTACGCAGTAAAAGATTTGGGGGAATATGTTTTATTGTATTTTCATGAACCTAAAATCATGGACGGCGGTTTTGAGCTTATATATTCTAAAGAATTAAATAATATTATCGGTTCTTTTTCCGCGGGATATAAAGGATGAGTCATCTAACAGCTCTCTGCGGCGGCCCTCCCGGCACCTGCGGCAGCCTCGGGACCCCGAGGAGTTCGTTGCGCCGTAAAGGAGAATAAATTTAAGAAATTGTGTAAATTGTGGGGACACAATGAGATAACCCCACTTTAACGGACACCAAAAATCGGGTACAATAACCGATAGGAGGTGTCTGATGAGTAAACGAGGCCGATATCCAAAAGACTTCAAAACCGAAGCTGTCAGGCTGTTA
>JAGOJP010000131.1 GCA_017995055.1 Candidatus Omnitrophota bacterium | reverse complement strand
GCAGGATCTGCTCGCGCAGCTCCCCCTCACGGATCATCGGCTGGTCATAAAGATTAATGATATAAGCGACAGACCGCGCGATACGCCCATCCAGGTAAAAAGCCGCGTCCACAACCTCCTGCTTCAGCTGATCGTCAACCTTCCGTTCCGCCAAAAGCATAAAGAACTCCTTCAGAACAAACCGGGAGAAAAACAGAACCCCTCCCTGGTAACGATAAAGGCCCTTTCGGTAAAACACCTTAATGTGGGTGCGGATTTTCGCCGGTGAAAAGAGGTCATCAACCCGGGCGATCTGCGCGCGGAAGTACTCTATTTTCTCCTTATCTGCCAGAGATTCCGGATCGGAGTGGATGAGTTGCTTGAATTCAAAAATCATGACCCGCCACAGGCGGTTATCCATATCCGTCTGGCGAAGGGCAAACGCCACAACCCCCAAAATCATGACCAGCCCCAAACCGGCCGCTGTTATTTTTCGCCTCTGGTTCCGCCGGCAGCGCTGTAAAAATTTCATCAGGGGGCCGACGCACCGCTCGTACATCGCCTTCAGGCCCGCCCAGGAAGGATAATATCCATGTACCCAATCTTCCAGCAGCATAAGCCGCCGGGTCTCCTCCTCCCCCCTCATCCCCGACGGCCCGGCCCGATCCGCAAAATCTCCTTGGGCTGATGTCAGGGATTCCTGCGTCAGGGTGATTTGAAAACGGTGCCGGATCGCATAGCGCGCGTCTGCACAAATACAACGCAGATGCCGGTAAACCAAAACACACAACTGCTGAAAAATAATCCGCCAAGCTCCGGTATTCACCTCCATCCGTTCCAGCCGCTGTTTAAGAAGATAAATATCCCTTTCCCGGGGGTGCGCCCAGGCGCCGCGTTGGGCGCGCTGCGCTAACAAGCCCCAGAGGGTCTGCGCTTCCGAAGCCATACGCTCCCGGAAAGCCACGCGGTTTTTTCTTTTCACTCCCGGCAGAACGCCCTCTTGGGGCCAGCGCAGATCACAGTATAAGGCGAACCACCTGTACACATTCCCGTGAATCGCGCCGATCCGATCTAAATAGTCCTGAAAGACACGCCGCCCTTCCGGGCTGTTCTCCGAAGCATTCCGTTGCAGGGACACGACATAAAAATGTAAGTGTCTGAAGGCCTTTTCCGCGCGCCGGAGCGTATCCATTATACTCAACGTGTCAGGGGAAGGGGACGAGAGCGTCTTTTGGTATGCTGTTTCAAGCCAAGAAAGGTGTTGTAACGGGCCGGCCCTGAAAGAGTAAAAAAATTTTTTTAATATATTAAAGGCAAAATCAGGCATGAGGGCACAAAAATCAAAGGGATAAACTCCAGAGCAAACTCTGGACTCAATTAACCGCAGCAAGCTGCGGGGTGCATCCTTCGGCTCGTTCGCTTAGGCTCTCTCGCTTGAAGGATCAATTCGCATCTTTAACTTTTATTCATTATAGTCTTTAAAAGAAATCCGGGGAAGCACTAATTAAACCGGGTTATTGAACAATATCCCCCTTCCCCCTGCCCTCATCCGCGCTTTATAAACCGGGAATCAGGAACGAATAAGCGGCACAGAGGATATCATAACAGAATTTCCGTAGGAATACGTGACGTCCAGAATATTTTGAAGATTCCCGAACCAAATAACCATTAAAAATACGGGGATAAAGACCAATAAGGCCGTTTTCATAGGAGGCTCTTTCCCGTTCAAAATTTTAATCGCTTATTAGTTTAGTCGGGGACAGGAAGGTCTGCTTACAATAATTCAAGAGAATCCGCCTTAAAAAGGCAGGCGGAGATTTACAGCCGAAGAACCTGCAGGAGACCTCTGCGGATCATTTCCACCGCAATAGCGGCTAAAAACAAAGCCGTGATTTTAGAAAAAGCCCGGATCCCGGTCAACCCAAGCCGACGCACCAGACTATCGGCGCTGTAAAAGACAACCCCCGCCAGAATGACATTGGCCAGCACCGCAAGCAAAGTGGCCAGCCAGCCATACTGATCCATCATAACCAACGATGTGGTCAGGAGGGCCGGGCCGGTTATCAACGGGGTGCCGATAGGAACGGCACCGACATCATCCGGAGGATAATGCCTTTGTTTTCCGGGTTTTAAAATGTCCAACAGGGCGATACAAAACAAAAGTAGTCCTCCGGCGATCATAAAATCACCGATGGTAATTCCCAGAATCCGGAAAACAAATTTACCCAGGAAGATAAAACCAAACGCTAAAAAAGAAGCGGTCAGGACAGACTGGCGGATAATCCTATTTTGGACCTCCTTTTTAAGCCCCTGGGTTAAAGAGATATAAATCGGCAGGACTCCCAAAGCATCAACTGCCACACAAATTGGAATAAAAGCCATAAAAAATTTTTCCATCCTCGCTCTCCTGATAAAAACAACCCCCCTGCAGAAAAAAAAGGGGAAAAACGAAATCCAAGCCCTGTTAGTTTCGTATCCCCCTTTTCCCCTAAAAAAATCCCCGGGATTCCGCAGGATCAATAATCTTCGTCGTCCTCATCCCGGAATCGGCCGCGTTTTCCTTTTTTATACGACTTTGACGGGATAGCCTCCTTTTCCCTCCGCTCTCTGGCTTGATTGATCTTCACTGCCCGGCCATTTAATTCTTTCCCATTCACGGATTCAACGGCGTTCTGGACATCTTCCGCCGACGCCACTTCCACGAAGGCGAATCCTTTGGACCGGTCCAGGTTTTTGTCAATAACAACATGGCATGTCCGGACATTTATTCCGTTATGCTCCAGAAATACGGTCAGATCGTCATCAGTCACGTCATAACTCAAATTTCCTATATAGAGTTTATTCGGTTCTAAATTCATACTTTCCTCAACGATGGTCTTAGAAAAACACTGTATTAATTACTCACTCAAGGCGTCGGCCGGGTTTTCTTCCATGGCGGATTTGTCCAAGCCAATCGCTAAAATGACTTTTTTGCCATTCTGCAAGGTGTATCGGAACTCTACATCATCCCCGACCTTGATTTCGCTTAACGCGCTGATCCCTAATAACTCGACGTCCGCGGCGATCGTATAAGTTTCATTCTGCTCTTCTTCCGTCTCGTAATTATATTCAACAATAACAATCTGACTATCGGATATTTCGGCTACCGTCCCCCAAGAATATTCCTCCGTCTCCTCTTCCTGCGCGTATACCGCGCTCGTATTGATCATGACGACCCCCGTAAGAAGCAGCACCCCCAGTGCCATTAAAACTTTTTTCATTTCTTCCTCCGCTTATTGTGGAGCGCATAAGCTCCATGATAAATGTTCTTTATTAAAATCTAACCCGAAATGATTAATTATATATTCTAGGCACCCCCTTCCGTAGTACCCCTGGGCCACCTATAGGTTTAAACACCAAAACTCAATCGCCTGCTCAAAGCCGGTTTCATTTTTTAAAAATCCTTCCCCCCGGCCCGCATTTCTTGTCCGCTATCCCCTGGGCTTCTTACCATACATTTCTTTTAACTTCATGGAATCGTGGACAAAAGTTTCCGATTCGGCAAGTCCAGACGTGATAGCATTCAGCAGTTCCTTATGCGCCTTTTCTTTGGGTTTAACAAGGGAATAATAAACACTCATTCCTTCCCGCCGGTCATTCACGATGCCTGTTAACCGCAAACGGCCCAAGTGTTTAGACAGGCTTGACTGGCTGACGTTTAAGATCAGGCCCAATTCACTTACGCTCATTTCTTGCTGGCTTAATAAATTAATAATTCTCAAACGGGTGTCATCCGCAAATGATTTCAGGATTTGACGAACTTTCTTAATACCCAAGAACCTCACCCCTCCCCCAAGACCTTTTCACTATATTCCCTTAAGGGAATATGCTACTAGGGCAAAATAACACTGTCAAGATTTTTCGCCCATTTTCCGCCTTCGGCGAAGAGCACGGGCATACCGGTGGATAAAAACGATCGTGGGACAAAATTTTCTTCTTCGGGGATATTCATACGTATATTAAAAATCCGGTCCGTCCCATCCTTAACACGCATTGTTGCGGGGGACGGGGACTCCATATCCACCGTGGGCACAATATAGCCGGGGAAGACAGCCTCCCCGCCTTTATCGGATACTCCCGAAGGGATTACGGGGTCCGACGTTGACTGCCCTTAAAAATGAAGGAAATTTCCGGGCCGGGATGATTATTTCCGTAACTTTTTCGCGGGTCACATCCTCAAAAATCATTTTAACGCCCACCTGTCCTTCATCATCAGAAAAATGCCGGACATAAAGACTATAGCTGGAGCTGCAATCATCCCATTCAATCAATTCGTTAATTCGGGGCAAAGAAGTCTCCTTGTAAAAAGTTAAATAAAATGCTGTCCGCGATTATAATATTCCCCCCCAGAGCTGTCAAGACACAACATGGAAAACGCCCTCCCCCCGTCCTGTTTTTCTCTTCTTTTCCCTTTTTTTGTTTTACTTGACAAAATGCTAAACGTTGTTAAGATTGATTAAAAATATACAAGGATCCGTTATCCCGTGTCCCAGGTTGAATATATTTTTTCCAACCGCAGGTTGTGAGACCCACGCTGACAATCCGCAACGGGAAGAAAGAAACATGACAAGCATTTAAGGTTTAGTTAACAATCTTGACAAAAAGATGTTGGCTTTGCCCTAAATGCTTTTTTTATTAAATTACCTTTAAGTTTAAACCATTTATCAACCCATTTCTAAAAAGGAACCCATGAGAGACACAGTAGAAAGTCCCAGCGATCAACAAAAAGTTAAACCCCGCTTACAACCAGAAAAAAGGACGTTCGGCCCGATTGATAATCTGGAGGCGCATGTATCGTCGGACTGGTGGTGCCGTATCTTCAACGCCAATTATTTAAAAACCGATGCCGACGTCGTGGATGACCCCTCCATTACCCGAGAGGAAATCCAGCTTTTCCTCTCCTCCATACAAC
>JAGOJP010000022.1 GCA_017995055.1 Candidatus Omnitrophota bacterium | reverse complement strand
CGAGCCTGGCATTAAAGGGGATTCGTCCAGGTCAGGAACCAAGCCCGCCAAAATTGCAACGGGGACTGTTGTGGAGGTCCCGCTTTTTATAAATGTCGATGACTGGGTGAAAATCGATACCCGAACCGGGATCTATGTTGAAAGGGTCAAAAATGAATCTTAAAGATATTAAAGCGATTGTGGAGTTGATGAACGAAAATGAGTTGACGGAAATTGAGGTGGAACGGGAAGGGGAGAAGCTGAAGATTAAGAAAGCCGCGCTGGAAACGGGGGGCCCCGTGATCCGTCCGGCGGTTGAATACCGCATGCCTGTTGCGCCGTCCGCGCCGCCCCCGGCGGAAGCGGGGAGCGCGGGTGCCAAGGCCCAGAGTAATTTAAAGATTATTTCGTCCCCCATGGTCGGGACGTTTTACCGGGCGCCGTCGCCCGAATCGCCGCCGTTTGTGGAGCAGGGGCAGACGGTCGAAATCGGGCAGGTTGTCTGTATCGTGGAAGCGATGAAACTGATGAATGAAATTAAATCGGAGGTCCGGGGCAAAATCGTCAAAATCGCTGTTGATAATGCGGAGCCGGTTGAGTTCGGGCAGACGTTATTCGAAATAGAATCTGTATAAGACAAAGGCTTAAGGTGATTCATGTTTTCAAAGATATTAATTGCAAACCGCGGGGAAATTGCCTTGCGCATTATCCGGGCCTGCCGGGAGCTGTCGATCCCCACGGTTGCGGTTTATTCTGAAGCGGACAGGAATTCCCTGCATGTCCGCTTTGCGGATGAGGCGGTCTGTATCGGGCCGGCTAAAAGCGCGGACAGTTATTTGAACATCCCGTCCATTATTGCCGCCGCGGAGATTACCGACGTTGAGGCGATTCATCCCGGGTACGGGTTTCTGGCGGAGAATGCGCATTTCGCGGAGATTTGCGAGTCCTGTAATATTAAGTTTATCGGCCCGACCCCCGAGGCTATCCGGCTGATGGGGGACAAGGTCCAGGCGCGTGAAACCATGCGGAAGATCGGCGTGCCCTTGATCCCCGGCGGGAAAGGGATCGTTAAAAATCAGGAAGAGGCCCTGGATCTGGCTAAAAAGATTAAGTATCCGGTCATCATTAAAGCCGCGGCCGGCGGCGGCGGCAAAGGCATGCGGGTCTGCCATAATGACGTGACCTTGACGAGTTCGTTTGCGATGGCCCAGAAGGAAGCCGAAGTGAATTTCGGGAATCCGAATGTATATATCGAAAAGTATATCTCTGATCCCCGGCATATCGAGTTCCAGATTATTGCTGATATGCACGGCAATATCATACACCTGGGCGAAAGGGATTGCAGTATTCAGCGCCGCCATCAGAAGCTTCTGGAAGAGTCTCCTTCTCCGGCTTTAAACGAAAAAATCAGAAAAAAAATGGGGGATACCGCCGTGAAAGCGGCCCGGGCGGTGAATTATATCGGCGTGGGGACCATCGAGTTCCTGCTCGATAGCCAGGGCGAATTTTACTTCATGGAAATGAACACCCGCATTCAGGTGGAGCATCCGGTCACGGAGATGGTGACCGGCATAGATCTGGTTAAGGAACAAATAGCGGTGGCGGCCGGCCAGAAACTCAAGCTGAAGCAGGAGCAGGTTGTGATCCAGGGGGCGGCTATCGAATGCCGGATCAACGCGGAGGACCCGTATAATAATTTTATGCCGTCGCCGGGCAAGATCGAAGAATTGAACCTGCCGGGGGGCTTGGGGGTTAGGGTCGATACGCACATTTATCCGGGATATATCATCAGCCCGTTCTATGACTCGATGGTCGCGAAATTGATCAGCCACGCCCCGACACGGCCGGAGGCGATTAAGATTATGCGCCGTGCCCTGGAGGAGTTGTACGTCAGCCCTATTAAGACAACAATTCCCCTGCATATGGAAATCCTGGATCACCCGTTGTTCCGGGCCGGAGACGTATCGACGCATTTTTTGGAAAAGAATTTACGTAAAGATGAGCCGACAAAATAACGCGCGTGTTTTTTTGCCCTGGCTCCGTCATGAGCGTGTTGAATATGTTAATCCAAAGGAGGCCCCGTGAAAGACCTCAATAAGGTGGAGTTGGGTTCCATTAAAATTCATAAGCAGGTTCTGGCGGATATTATTCAATCCGCGGTCATGACTGTCCCGGGGGTGACGCTGCTGACGAAAGATTTCGGAAGCCATCTCGTGGAGTTGGTGGGGGTGAAGAAGATCCCGGGGATAGCCGTTACGATAGAGAAGAACAGCCAGGTCACGATCGAGGTGAAAGTCAAGGTGCGTTTCGGGTTGAACCTTCATGATGCAGCCCGGCAGATTCAGGAAGCGGTGCGCGCCGCCATTGACAAGACCGTTGACATCGATCTTAAAGATATTAATGTCAACATTCAAGGTATCGAGAGGGGGGAATCATGAAAATAGTGGCCCGTTTTGGTGTGTTGTTTTATGGGGTTTTGACTATGTTTGTCGGAGTGGTGCTGATCCTGTTCGTTACGCATTATCAAGGCTATGCGCTGCTGCCCCTGAAGGATGTCGTGGCCTATCTGGAAGCCATTCATTTCGACACGGACAAGCGGGTGTTTGTGGCCGGCGCCGGATTGCTCATCCTCTGGGTGAATTATATTTTTGTTAAGGCCATGTCGGATGAAAGACAGCGGGAAAAAACCATCGCTTTTGACAACCCGACGGGACGCGTGAGTGTTTCCCTTGACGCGCTGGAAGACTTGACCCGGCGGGTTATCGCCGGTGTTGAGGAGGTCCGGGAAGTCCGTTCCAGCATCCGGGTGGGGAAGAGGGGGCTGGAAATTAACGCACGGCTGATCTTGAATACGGACGTGAATATCCCGGAAATGACGGCGCATTTGCAGGATCTGGTGAAACGGAAAGTTCAGGATACCATCGGGATTGAGGAAACGCCCAGTGTCCGTATTCATATTTCTAAAATTATCCCCGGGCAGAGAAAGCCGAAGCGGCTGAAAGAACCCGAGGAGGCCCAGGCAGGGTCGCTGAATGTCCCTTATCAAGGTTATCGTGTTTAAATATAGCTTTATTTTTGGCCTAAACTAAGGAAGCCACTATGAAAAAACTTGGTATTTTAACCGGCGGCGCAGACTGCCCGGGGCTCAATTCGGTGATCCGGGCCGTCGTGCGCAGCGCTATCCAGGAAGGGTACTTGGTCACCGGCATCAAAAACGGATGGCAGGGCCTGATCGATTATGATATGCGGGTGTTGGATGTCCGCATGACGTCGGGAATCTTAGATAAGGGCGGGACGATCTTGGGGACGAGCCGGATGAATCCGTTTGACAATCCGGAGCAGGTCCGGCAGATTGGCGAAAATTATAAACGCAGCGGGATGGACGCTTTAATCGCTGTCGGGGGCGAACGGACGCTGAAAGTCGCCCTGGATCTTTATAAAGCCGGATTGATTCGGGTTGTGGGGGTTCCGAAATCCATTGATAACGCTTTGTCGGGGACCGAGTACGCCTTTGGGTTCGACACGGCGGTCAACGTGGCGACGGAGTGTATTGACCGTTTGCACACGACGGCGGAAAGCCATCACCGTATTATTGTTATCGAAGTGATGGGCCGGTATACCGGGTGGATTGCTTTGGAAGCCGGGATTGCCGGCGGCGCGGATCTTATCCTTGTCCCGGAAATTGAGGTCAAGATGGATCATGTGTGCAAGGAACTGGAACTGCGGCATAAGCGGGGAAAAACGTTTAGCCTTTTGGTTGTTTCGGAAGGGGCCCGTATTAAAGAGCTGTCGGACATGAAAACGCCGGATGGCAAAAGTGGGGACCGCAGGTTCGGCCGGGTGGCTGAAACGGTGGCAAAAATTATTGAAGAAAAAACGGGATTTGATACCCGTGTCAGCATTCTTGGCCATATTCAAAGAGGGGGAACGCCTACAGCGTATGACCGGCTCATCGGGACCCAGTTTGGTGTTAAGGCCGTGGAATTGGTCAAAAATAACCATTTTGGCCAGATGGTCAGTCTCAGACATAATAAACTGCATTCAGTCGACATAGAGAAGGCGGTGCAGAAACACAAGTCGATCGATATGGATTTATATAAGATGTCAAAAGTGTTTTGTGTCGGGTAAAGGCGATGAAACAACAGATATTAAGCGATCTCAACCGGATTTTTGAGGAATCTATCGCCGTGAAGAAGCAGACGCTTCTTCAGAACGGACAAGAGATTCAGCGGGCTATTGACGTGATTGTCAAGGCGCTGCGCCGGGACAGGAAATTGCTGGTGTTCGGCAACGGCGGCTCAGCCGCTGACAGCCAGCATCTTGCGGCGGAATTCATCGGCCGGTTTCAGAAAGAGCGGGCGTCTTTTCCGGCCATAGCCTTGACGACAGACACTTCGGCTTTGACAGCGTTGGGAAACGATTACGGATTTGAACATGTTTTTTCCCGACAGATAGAAGGCCTGGGGCGGAAAGGGGATGTGGCCTTGGCCATCTCCACGAGCGGGATGGCGGGGAATGTCATTCGAGCGGTGAACCAGGCCAGGACGATGGGCATCACGGTGATCGCCCTGACAGGCCGGGACGGGGGGCAGCTGGCGCCTTTGGCTGATGTCAAGATCGTTGTGCCGAGTTTAAGCACCGCCAGAATCCAGGAAGCGCATATCTGTATCATCCATTGTTTGTGCGAATGCGTGGAAAATTTTCTTGGGGCAGCGTGAGGGAGAGACGGATGCTTTCCAAAGTGGTTCCTGTATCAACGCTTGTGCGGCATGTGGGGCGGGCCCGGCGAGATGGACGGAAGATCGCCTTTACGAACGGATGCTTTGATATTTTGCACGCCGGGCATGTGCGGTATCTGATGAAGGCCAAGAAAGGCGGTCGTTGCCTTATCATCGGGTTGAACAGCGACCGGTCTATCCGGCGCATCAAAGGCCCGCAAAGACCGATTAATAAACAGCAATACCGGGCGGAGGTGCTGGCGGCCCTGGAATGCGTGGACTGGATCACGATTTTTGATGAGGAAACCCCTTACCAGCTGATTAAGGCCGTCAAACCTGATATTTTGATTAAGGGGGCGGACTGGAAAGGGAAGGCCGTTGTCGGGGAAGATCTTGTGAAAGCCCAGGGAGGCCATGTTGAGCTTGTGACATATGTCAGAGGCCTTTCGACCACGCATATTATCGAAACGATAAAGAAAACGTGCGGAAAAAATTAGATAAAAATATTTACCGTGTTATTGACGCGAATTTTAACAGGGCGAAGGAAGGGTTAAGAGTTTGCGAGGATGTTTGCCGGTTTGTGTGGAACAGCCGTTCTCTGACAAAACAATTTAAGGACCTCCGGCACGCGTTGACCGCCGCGGTGTCGGCGGCCTGGAGGCGCGAAGGGGTGAGGACACGGGAGGTGGCCCATGATCAGGGCCGTTTCTCGGTCCCGGCCGAACTGACGCGAAGCGGTGTGGCGGATATTTTTTACGCCAACGCTCAAAGGGTCAAAGAATCTATCCGGGTTTTGGAGGAGTTCGCTAAGCTTTTTGATCCCGGCCAGGCAGAGGTCTTGAAAAGCCTACGATACAGGCTTTATGTTCTGGAACAGAAAGCGCTTCTCCCGGTGCGCCGGAGCCTGTAAAGGCGGAAAACAACGGGACATGCGTTATGGATAAGATTCGAAGACAGTTGTTGCGGGCAAGGCTTTACATTATTTTGGACACGCAGGTTCACGATTACCCGGTGTTGTTTAAAATTTTAAAAGAGTCTGTACGCGCCGGCGAGGTTATAGTACAATTACGTGACAAAAACGGGAAAACGCGTGATTCCCTGCGGTTTATCCAAAAGGCCCTTGGGTTTTTGCGGCACCGTGTCCCTTTTATTGTGAACGACCGGGTTGACTGGGCTTTAGCCACCGGCGCTTCCGGGGTTCATTTGGGACAGGACGATATCCCGCTTTCGGCCGCCCGAAAAATTCTGGGGCCTAAAGCTGTCATCGGCATTTCTTGCCAGACGTTCACCCAGGCTCGCCAGGCTGAAACCGGAGGAGCGGATTATATTGGGTTCGGCTCGGTTTTTAAAACCCTGACGAAACCCGAACGTTCCCCGATGGATCTGAATCTGCTGGCGCGGGTGGTCAGGGTATCCCAGGTCCCGGTATACGCGATCGGGGGTATCACGTTACAAAATTTATCACGCTTGACAGAGCAGGGGATGAACCGTGTCGCCGTGACCCGTGCGGTGTGTTTATCCGGCCGGGTCAGGGAGACGACAAAATCCTTTTTGGAAAGATTAAACTCTGTTAGAATGAATGAATCGTGAAATCTGTGGAGAGCACCATGGAGTTATTCAATGAGCATTTAGTTTACACGACCACAGGGAGTGTAAACTAAAAATGCGAATTGATCCTTAGGCGAGTGAGCCCAAGCGAACGAGCCGAAGGATTTTGATTGAATAGCTCAATAAAAATTTGATTGTGAGCGCGAGGGTGATTCAATGGTAGAATATCAGCTTCCCAAGCTGAATACGCGGGTTCGATTCCCGTCCCTCGCTCCATTTTTTTGGCTGGACATGGGTTGAAGACAGAGAAAAAGGAGCCTGGGCATTTTCCCTTTCCGAAGTCAATTTGACGCGCATCGCGGCTTGATGCGGTTTTTATGGATAAGTGTTCTTGTGGTCAGTTTGGCTGGTTGCGCCACCTTGGAACCATCAGACACGCCTCCTCCCGCGTCAATCCAGAAACCAGGGGTTTACCATACGGTTCAGCACGGGCAGACACTGTGGAGTATTTCGCAGGGGTATGATATCAGTATTGACGAGGTTATTCAGATTAATCAAATCCCGGACGCGGCCCGCTTGGAAGAGGGACAGCTGTTGTTTATCCCCGGGGCCAATGAAACCAAAAGCCTTGCCGCGAAAAGCAGTGACCCGAACAAAAATGAATTCGTGTGGCCGGTTCCAGGACAAGTTGTCCGGTATTTTAATCAGGCGGGACAGGGGATCAGCCATAAAGGGATTGGAATTCAGGTCCCCCCCGGGGAAGGCGTTGCCGCTTCCCGGGCCGGCACAGTCGTTTTTGCGGATTATTTGCAAGGTTACGCATACACCGTTATCCTGGATCATTTGGACGGGTTTCATTCTGTGTATTCCATGAATTCCAAGGTCCTTGTTCATGTCGGGGATCACGTTGCCAAGGGCGACAGGCTCGCCCTGGCCGGGGCTCACGGCATGGGCGGGTTGGTTTATTTTGAGATCAGAAAAAGCGGACAGGCAAGTAACCCGTTGTATTATTTGCCCCGTTAACGATGAGGAATCGTCATGAGCCGTATTGATTTGGATGCTTTTTTTGACCGTCGGGACATGTTGGATTTGCTGAAAAGGCGGGTCTTGGATCTCAAAGAGGGCTACCGCCAGAACATCGCATTTTTGGGGGGAAGACACCTCGGCAAAAGTTCCATCCTGGAGAAATTTATCGCGGAACTGGATGACCCGTTTATCATTCCGTTGTATCTGGATCTGGAATATAAGGATTTTGATTTTTTTTACTTTAAGTTCGTTGGCGGCCTGCTGTATCATTATGCCCGCCTGACTCAAAAGCCCCTGCATGACGATATCAATCTGTTGTTGGAAGGTGTCCGGTCCGAACTGCCCTTAACGGCCAAAAGTATCAAAAAAATACAGGGCCTTATGGCGCATCAGCGCCTGCAGGAAGCTTACAGTGAGATCATTGCCCTTCCGCAGGTTTTTACCCAGGAGTCCCGTTTTTTCTGCCTCATTATTTTTGATGAGTTCCATGACCTGGAAGAACTAGGCATGGAAGGGGTCTATGCTGAGTTGGGGAAATGCATCATGACGCAGAAGAAATGCCTGTATGTCGTCACCAGTTCCTGCCCGGTTTTGGCCGCCAAGATTATTTCCGAACGCCTGTCGCTTCTGTTCGGGAATTTTGAGGTCGTCCCCATTGAGCCTTTTTCCATGAAGGCGAGCCGGGATTTTATCGGGTTTCTCCTGAAAGATATTAAGCTCAGCAAAGATTTGAAAAATTTTTTCGTGGACTTCACGGGCGGTCATCCCTTGTATTTGACGGTTATTTCCAAAGAATTGATAACATTGTCTCGTTTGTACGGGCAGCCGGAGATCTTTAATCCCTTGATGATTCAGGCGGTCGAAAATGTCCTGTTTGATCCCTGGGGGGTGCTCAGCCAGCATTTTGAAGTTACCGTTCATGCACTGTGCGAAGGCAAAGGCAACCGGATATGCGCCGCCATCCTGATTGCCTTGGCGGCTGAAAAGCAGCGGATCAAGGAGTTGGCGGCCGGGCTGGGTGTCCGGCAGGGACTTGTGTCTCCTAAATTGAACCGCCTGGTCGAGCAGGGTTTTGTGATGAAGAATGGGACGAGTTATTATATCAAGGATAAATTTTTCGGGGCCTGGCTGAAGTTTGTCCTGCAGAAAAAACTGCGAACTTTTGATCCCGCCCAGGAGCATCAGCGGCAGGCGTTTAAAGATGAAATGGAACGCGTGATCGGGGAATTTAATCACTGCTCCCAGAAAGATCTGCCGACCCGCATTGTGGAACTGCTTTACTGTTTTGAAGATGACGCCGTGCAGATTAATAATCGCCGCTACAAACTGCCTCTTTTTCAGGCGATCAGCACGACAAAAGCGCGGAAAGGGTCCGGAACGTATTATGATGTGATTAAGGCGCAAACCCAGGACGGGGAATGGTGCATTGTGCTTAACTGGGACCCGTTAACGGAGCAGGATATTTCGTCGATTTTGAAGGAATCCAAGAAGATCATCCAGAAACCGCAGAAGAGGATATTGATCTCCTTATGCTCTCTGGATGAAAATACCCGGGTGAAGGCCCTGCAGGAAAGCATGTGGATCTGGAACGAGCATGAAGTCAATACGCTGTTAAATTTTTACAATAAACCTTATATTGTCCCGGCGGGTGCGCCATGAAGATCGGGGTCGTTTCTGATACGCACGGCCGGCCCTTGCCGCCGCAGATGTTGCAGGATTTTAAAACGGTTGACCTGATTGTCCACGCCGGGGATATCGGTTCGCTCGAAACCCTCAAGACGTTATCGGCTCTGCAGGAGGTTAAAGCCGTTTACGGGAATATGGACGGGGCCGATATCCGCGAAGAGGTCCCGGCGGACATGACGATTTCCTGCGGGAATCAAGTGATCGGGATATACCATGGGGAAGGCGCTCCCAAGTCCTTGCTGGAAAAAGTCGGGGAGCGTTTCAGGAAAACAAAAGTCGATGTTATTATTTTCGGCCATTCACACGAATCCTTTAACGAAGTCCGGGACGGGATCCTGTATTTTAACCCCGGGACGCCTAATGACCGGATTTGCGCCTCATGTTGTTCCTACGGGATATTGACTGTTTCCGACAAAGGGATTAAAGGCCAAATTATCAAGGTGAAATAATTTATGGACCGATTATGGGCCCCGTGGCGCCATGAATATGTCACGGAAGCGATCCATCAAAAGAACGGCTGTGTGTTCTGTTTGATTTTCAAGGCGCGGGAGGACCGGAAGAATCTTATCTTCGCGCGCTCCCGGCACAGTTTTGCCGTCTTGAATTTGTATCCGTACAATAACGGACACACCCTTATTATTCCGGCCCGGCATGTGAGCGACTTGGATAAACTCTGCCCGGAAGAACAGCTGGATTTTTTTGACTTGATGTCTGCCAGCAAGCGGCTTTTGCAGACAGTCCTGAAGCCGGACGGGTTTAATATCGGGATGAATCTGGGCCGGGTCGCGGGCGCCGGTGTCCCCGGACACGTGCATATGCATGTGGTCCCGCGCTGGAAAGGGGACGTGAACTTTATGCCGGTTGTTAACGGCACCCGGGTGATTTCTCAATCCATGAGGACGCTGTTTCAACGGCTTAAGAAAGCTCAGGCAGGCCAAGCCTGACGGGGGTGTCTTGAGGGCGCAGATGACAGGGGAGAGGCATGCGTAACCGTTTAGATATTGAAGAACTTGAAACACAGAACTTGGCTCCGTACGCGATGAAGAGCCGGGAATCCTCGGGGAGGATTTACCCGGAGCCGGCGCACGATTACCGCACCTGTTATCAGCGGGACCGGGACAGGGTCGTCCATTGCGCGGCTTTCCGGAAGCTGGAATATAAGACCCAGGTGTTTATCGTCACGGAGGGGGATTATTACCGGACCCGTTTGACGCATACGCTGGAAGTCGCGCAGATCGGCCGGACGATCGGACGTTGTCTGCGTTTGAATGAAGACCTGATCGAAGCGATCGCCCTGGCCCATGATCTCGGCCATCCTCCTTTCGGGCATGCCGGAGAGGAAGCCCTGAATAAAATTATGAAAGACGCCCGCCTGGGAGGATTTAATCATAACCAGCACAGTTTTGAGATTGTCCACAACCAGGAAAAACGATATCCGGATTTTGACGGGTTGAACCTTTCCCGGGAGGTCCTGGTCGGCATCCTGAAGCACCGCAGCCTGTATGATGTGCCAGCGACGGCGGGGAAGGAGATCGGAGAGGGAACCACGCTGGAGGCGGAAGTTGTGGACGTGGCGGATTCATTGGCCTATTTAAATCACGACGTTGACGATGGGCTGACTTCGGGATGCCTCCAGGAGGAGGACCTCGTGTCGAGCCGGTTGTGGGAGACGGCCCGCCGGAACATCCGGCCGGGAGCCATGAGCCGTGAACTTTTAAAAAGCCAGGTTGTCAAGCAGCTCATTGATATGCAGATTAAAGACCTGATGAAAACAACCGATCAGCGTCTTCGGGGACTTCAGTTTAAATCATCCCGGGACGTTAAGGCGTTTCAGGGAAGCATCGTGGGCTTCAGCGCTTCGATGCGCCGGGAAAGGGATTTCCTTCAGACGCTGATTAATACCAAGCTGTATAACCATTACCGGGTTTTGCGGATGACCAATAAAGCCAAGCGCATTATTAATGACCTTTTCAGCGTCTATGACAATGACCCCCAGCAGCTGCCGTACCATATTTACAGCCGGGACCGGAAATACACCCGGAAAGAAAAATACCAAACGATTTGTCATTACATCGCGTCCATGACCGACCACTTCGCGCTGGAAGAACACAGAAAATTATTTAATCCGTACACGAAGGTTTAAATTTCCAGGACAACAGAATTTATGACCAGGCCGAAGAATCATTATTTTCAGAATAAGTACGAGATCAAGACGCATGAGCGGTACAAGCGGATCTTGTCGGCCGTGCATATGGTGTACCGTCTGGTCAATTCGACTTATAATGTCAAGGAATTGTCCCTGCGCCTGACCCGGCTTCTCTGTCAGTTTATCCGGGGAAGATCCGCGCGGGTTATCCTCCTGGACCCGGATAAAAAAAAGATTGTGCTGGTGGCGATTTTTGACAACAAAATCAATATTCTGCTCGACAAGAAAAACGATCTTGAAAAAATTCCGGCAAGAGAAATCAATGTCACCGAAGGCTATGCGATTCATGAGAAGAGGCTGCTGGGGCTCCCCATGGTGGCCGACGATAATATCGGCGCCATCTTTATCCGGCGAAGCAGCGGAGAACCCCCTTTTACCGAGTTCGACCGGGAGATGTTGTCCGTTTTCGCCGAACAGTCAGTCACCGCTATCAAGAACCTGCAGCTTTATGAACAGCAGCAGAAGACGATCCTGGGGAGCATTAAGCTGATCGATAAGCTGCTTGAAAAACAAGGCCGCCGCACCGGCCCTCACACCCCGGTTTATTTTTATGTCGCGAAGTCCATCGCGGAAATGCTCAATATCGGGCAGGACGGAATTGATTGCCTTTTTTATGCGAGCGTGTTGCACGACGCGGGCGCGATTGATGTGCCTTATGATATCCTTTCCAAAACGAGCCAGTTGACCCCGGAAGAGTTTAATGTCATCCGGGAACTTCCCAATAAAAGCGCGGAATTGATCAGGCCGGTGGACTTCCTGGGGCCGGTCCTGCCTTTGGTGTTGCATCATCATGAAAAATATGACGGAACAGGATACCCTTCGGGGTTGAAGAAGGAGCAGATTCCTGTGGGAGCCAGGATTATGGCGGTCGTGGATGCCTTTGAAGCGATGGTGTGCGGCCGTCCTTACCGGGAAAGGTTGACCGTACCGGCGGCTGTCAAAGAAATCCAGATGAACAGCGGCACTCAATTTGACCCCAAAGTCGTCAAGGTCTTTACGGAGCTCTATAGGCGAAAAAAATTCAGAGATTACTTGAGGAATATTAAAAGATAAGTTAATAATATATTATGTCTGTTTTTCAAAGGAAACCAACTCAATTTGAACTTTTCCCCAAGGCCAAGGAGCTGCCGGCGTATCCGGCACGCCGGACATTTTTTGGCGGCAAGTTGAGTTTGTCCATTGAAAGTATTACGATCCTGATGATGGCGGTGGTGGTGATCATGGTCATGTCTTTTTCCTTGGGCATGGAGAAGGGAAAACGGATTAGTAAAACGATGATTTTAAGGATGCTTCATCCGGAACTGTCGGTGCAGGCCGCGCTTCAGCCGCCGGCCGCCCCGGCAGAGGAAGCTACGAACCTTAATCCCGACAATAAGAGAGAGGCCCAGGCCCCGGCTCCGGAACCGTTGGCGCGGGTCGATCAGAATGCGGCCGGCTCCGGCACCCCGGACCGCGCAGAATCCGGGGAAGAAAAAGTTGTTGACAAGTTCTATACTATTCAGGTAGCATCTTTTAAAAAAAGAGATATGGCGCAAAAGGAGGCGATGCAATTACAGGATAAGGGCTACGATATTATGGTGGTCCCTAAAGGGCAGTATTCCATTGTGTGCGTAGGGAAATTCCCTGTTGAAGAAGAAGCCAAAGTGGTGTCGAAGGAATTAAAAAAGAAGTATAAAGACTGTTTAATAAGGAGATTATAATTATGTCGCTACATTCATCCTTGCGGGTCGATACGGCCGGAGCACAGCAGCGGACCGTGTTGACGCGTCTTGAACGCATCAAAGATCTTATGAAAAAAGACCTGTGGAAGGAAGGGCAGAATGTCGTGGCCCTGCCGAAAACAAAAATTTTGAAGGTTAAGGCGAAGAAAACAAAAGTCAAAAAAGAAGAAGAGCCAGCCGCCAGTGCGCCCGCGAAAAAATAATATTTTCATGGGGAAAATCGCCGGATCGCTTCGTCTGTTTTTCAGCCGGGGGAGGAGGGGGCTTTTGCCCCTGGCCGTGGCAGCTCTTATCGCCGGTACGGGAATAGAAACCTTCCCCGGGAGGGGCTGCGCAGAAGACGCAGGCTCGTTCCCTTTTGTCGGTGAGATCAGCACTCAAAAATATCTCAACATCCGGGCCGGGCAGAATACGAATTTTGAGAAAGTTGGCCAGTTGCTGAACGGGGACAAAGTGGTTGTTGTCGCCAAGGATTATGACTGGTATAAAATTAAATTGCCAGAGAACGCGGACAGTTATATCAGCGCGAAATATGTGAAGATGCTGAGTGAAGGGATTGCCGAAGTCTTGGGGGACCGGGTGAATATCCGGGCTCAACCGCGTATCGAGGCGGCGATCCTTGGCCAGATCGAAAAAGAAACTTTGGTCCGGGTGTTGGACCAGCCGGATTTGCAGTGGGCAAAAATTGAGCCTATTGATGAAAGCTACGGCTGGGTGGCGGCTGAATATGTCAGACGAACCGACCTCCCTGTGCCCCCGGCACGGGTGGTCCAGTTACCGATAAAAAATATTTACGTGAAAAAACGCATGGCGGAAGAGGCCGCCCGGAAAGAAGCCCAGACTGCGGAGGAAGCGCAGCCCCCGAAAGATCCCAACTCGATATCCGTTCAGGGAATTATTATTGACGTCAATCAGGAGACCCTCTCGGCGGATATCCGTCATAGCATTGTGCTGGAAAACAACCAGGCCTATTATCTGAAGGGCTATCGCCGCCTGTTTGATATTTTTCTCCACAACAAAGTCAGTGTGGAGGGCGTTGCTCTCCCCGAGATGAATACGTCTCATCCGGTCATTTTTGTCAACCGAATCAGTTATGTGCTCTGAGATTTTAGAAGGACAGGGCCCCTCGCTACCCCATGGGTGATATTATCCTTTTAGTCGTTGTTTTGTTTGTTTCGGTTATTCTGCATGAGGTCGCTCATGGCTGGATGGCGTATTTTTTGGGTGACGCGACAGCCCGCCAGGCCGGCCGGCTGACGCTGAACCCGTTGAAGCATATTGACCCTTGGGGAACATTCGTTGTCCCTGCCGTCTTGAAGTTCATGGGCTTGTCGCCGATCGGCTGGGCCAAGCCGGTTCCAATTAATTTTTCTAACCTGCGGGTTCCCAAGCGGGACATGATTTGGGTGGCCTTAGCCGGGCCGGCTACGAACATCGGGCTTGCCCTTTTTTCCAGCCTGTTGCTGAAGGTCGCTCCCGTTGTCCCTTTTGCCCGGGACCTGCTCAGTGTCGTGATTCTCCTGAACCTGCTTTTAGCGGCCTTTAATCTGATTCCGATTCCCCCTTTAGACGGGTCGCGGGTCGTGATGGGGCTCTTGCCGACGCGATGGTTGAAGAGCTATGTCCGGCTGGAACCCATCGGGCTTCTGATTGTTTTTGCCGGGCTTAATCTGGGGCTGCTGGATTTTCTTTGGGAGGAAGTGGTCCGCTGGGGGTTAAAACTGGGAGTGAATGTGTCTGCCTTATAACGCAACGGGGTAAAAAGGGAGGACGACGTCATGATCAATATTAAAGTTGATCTGGGCGAGAATAGTTATGAGATTATCATCGGGCATAAAAGTCTGCCGGAGTTGGGAGCAAGGTTGAAGACTCTCGGACTGGGAGACGATGCCGTTATTATCACGAATCCGGTGGTCCGGCAACTGCACGGGAGGGCATTAAGCACTTCGTTGAAGAAAGGCGGGTTTACGATTAAATTTTTTGAGGTCCCGGACGGGGAAGAAAGCAAGTCCGCGGCTCAGGCGTTTAACCTGATCGAACAGGTCGCCAGCTATAACGTAAAAAGAAAAATATTTATCCTGGCTTTCGGCGGGGGAGTGATCGGAGATCTGGCGGGCTATGTCGCCGCTGCGTACAGGCGGGGGATTCCGTATGTGCAGATCCCGACCACTTTTCTCGCGCAGATTGATTCTGCTATCGGCGGGAAAGTGGCGATTGACCTGCCCACGGGAAAAAACCTGGTCGGCGCTTTTTACCAGCCCAGGCTGGTTTTCAGCGATGTGTCGCTTTTGTCCACCCTGGACCAGCGGCAGATACGCAATGGCTTGGCGGAGGTTATTAAATACGGGGCGATCTGCGACCGGAATTTTTTCGAATATATTCATAACAACATAGAAAAATTGTTGGCGCTTGACGCAAAGGCCCTGCAGGAAGTCGTCGCCAGTTGCAGCCGTATTAAGGCCAGGATTGTCATGAAGGATGAGCGTGAAAGCAAGGGGATGCGGACGATCCTGAATTTCGGGCACACGATCGGTCATGCTATTGAAACGGCCAACCGGTATAAAGATTATCAGCACGGGGAAGCCGTGGCCTTGGGGATGAGGGTCGCGGCCGGCCTTTCCGTCCGTTTGGGATTTATCGGCCCCAACAGTGTCGAGAAACTCAATGCGGTTATTACGGCCGCGGGCCTTCCTGAGCGGATCAAGTATGTGTCGTTAACGGATATTATGAAATATATGGAGCACGATAAGAAATTCTCGGGGAAGAAAAACCGTTTTGTTCTTCTGACCGCCATCGGCAGCGTGAAGGTGGCCGAAGGCGTCGAGCCTAAGGAGATCGAGGCCGCTATCCAGGACGTTATGTGACCGTGCCGCCGGATTTTTAATGTCCGAGGACTTTAAGGATCTTTATGTTCTGGTTCCCGTAGGAAAGATGGACTTTATCCCGTTCGATTTCCACGATACGCATTCCGTTTACGATGTCCCCTACCTCATAAATTTCATTATTGATGAGAGCGACGCGTTTGTCCTCCATGGTCATGATCCCGGAAACCTGCAATCCGTCGGGAGATTCCTGCCCCGGGGCGGAAGACGCCTGGCGGTTTTTTGCGGTGAAGGGGCCTTGGCCGAAAAATTTTAATAATCCGGCGGTAAGCGCCAAAAAGACCACCACAACAAGCCCTATCCCAAGAGGGATTTTGCTTTTCCGGCTTTTAAGCGGCGCTGGGGGGGAAACAGGGGGAGGCGGCTTGGGCGGGTGTCCGGCTGGCGGTGTTGCCGGGCCGCTGTTTTTTCCCGCCGGGGGCTTGGCAAAACGTTCATCGCCAAGTTGGGGAGATGATCCCTGGACAGTTTTGGCTGATGAGCCCTCCGGGGCCGCTTTCGGGTTTCCGTCCGGGCTCATGGTCTTTTGGGTCTTTTTCAGTGCGTCATTGATAATGCTCATTGTTAATTTACCTCTCTGGCGCATTTGTATATTATTTTGTCGTCAATAGAAAATGTTTCCTGGACAAAGCCGGCTAACAGGGCCCGGTCGCAGAGCATATTGATGACCCGGGGCGTGCCTTTGGATATAAGATGAATCGCGTCAATGGCTTTGTCCGTGAATTGAACGGGCTGCGGCCCGTTATCCTCTTTTCGGGCGACCTGCAGGCGGAAAGTCAGGTAAGGACGCAGGTCCTCTTTGTCTAGGGGCAGGAGATGAAAACGGACGGCGACTCTTTGATTTAACTGCCGCAGGGAGGGCAGTTTAAGTTTGTCCAGCAATTCCGGTTGTCCAACAAGGATGATTTGCAGGAGTTTGTGTTTTTCTGTTTCTATGTTGGACAGGAGCCGGATTTGTTCCAGCTGGCTGGCTTTCAGGTTTTGGGCTTCGTCAATGATAATCACCACATTGCGGCCGAGCTCATTTTCTTCGATGAGAAAGGCGTTTAAGGCGTCGACCAGCGCGAGTTTGTTTTTATGGTCCCCTCTGATCCCGAAATCTTTCAGGATCAACTGCAGCAACTGGATTTCCGAGAAAGAAGGGTTGAGGATGAGCGCGGTGCGGACATTGTTGTCCAGCCGGGTGAGCAAGGTCCGGCACAGGGTCGTTTTTCCTGTCCCGATTTCGCCGGTTACGACCATGATCCCTTTGCGTTGTTGCACGCCGTACATCAGATGGGAAAAGGCATCCCTATGTTGTGAGCTGCTAAAAAAATATTCAGGATCAGATGTCATATTGAAAGGGGGGTCCTTAAAACCGTAAAATTCTATATACATGGGCACAATTATATCATGCTGTCTAAATGCGGTAAACGAGGAATTGAGGAATATTCGTCTGTTGTATCGCTTCCGGTTGTGACGGCCCCCTCCCTTTGTGCGGGGCCGGGCGGGACGAATCGGATGGGAAGAAGAAAAAAATAATTGTCAGTGGAATATTCTATGTTATAATTCAGCAAAAGAAAAACAAAAAAAATATACGATTAGTGTTTGAGAAAAGAAGATACAAACGAATTGCCTTTCGGGAGGCCGTGGAATTTCATGTTTTGCCCGGGACTTCGGCCCAGGGTACCCCGCTTCCGTCTTTTGGGGGGTCCCTGAGTTGGGATTTAAGCGAAGGAGGGTTGCGTTTCCGCGCATACAGTTTTATCCCGCTTAACACGGATTTGTCCGTGGAGTTCTCCGTGGAACATGACCGTACGGTCAAACTGGTCGGCCGTGTTGTGTGGATTCAGAAATTGCCGCATTCCGAGCAATATAATTTGGGACTGGAATTTGCCAAGACTCCGCAAAATATTCACGGGCAAAAGGTCCTTCACCGGTATCTTATGAAATACTTGTATCCTAAAAAGAAATTTATGTGAGTGTCGTGGTTAATCTTAGGGAAAGGAGCGGGAAGACGTTATGGCAGATCAAGATGAAGCTTTGAAGAATTGCGCGGCCTGCAAAAAAGCCGTTATGAAAGCAAAACGGTATTACCGAAACGGTAAATATTATTGCAATCAACACTGTTGGGAAAAAGCCAAGGCAGCGGCTAGCGAACAACCGGCAAAGTAAGCACGCCGCCTGTGGCTTTAAGGAGGAATTGTGAACCAACAATTCAGCGGAATGGACCGCAGGAAGTATCCTCGAACGCAGGGGAATATCCCTGTCAAAATTTACAGCGATGATTTTGATGTTGTGACAGAGACTAAGAATTTGAGCCGCGCTGGGGTTTATTGTCAGGTGGATAAGTATATCGAACCCATGACCAAGTTGAACATCCACCTTTTGCTTTCCAGCAAAAAAGAGGGGAAGACGCAAACAAAGAAAATTTCTTGTCAAGGTGTTATTGTCCGGACGGAATCTGTCCCCGGCACGGATATTTTTAACGTGGCGATTTATTTTAATGATATCAAGAGCCGCGACGCGGAAAGCATCGCCGACTTTATTGAAACCACGCTGGGTCAAGAGACGGAATCGGCCGGATAACCCCTCGGCGCCGGGAATCCGTCACGCGCCGCCGAACGTTTTTTATTTTGGAGTTTCCGTATGGAAAACATATTAAATTTGTCCCCTGCGCAATTGCTGTTTGCGATGTTGCTGCAAATATGGATTTTTGTGGTCTTCCCGGTTCTTGTCCTTAAGAAACTTAATTATATGACCGATCTCCTGGAAGGCCTGTACGTGGAAAATGAGCAGGACAGCGGATCGGCGTGAAACGTTGTTGTGCTGTTGTCCTGTCTTCTCACCCCGCCATGAAGCGTCTTTGCCATGATTGAAATCGTGTATCAGGATGATGATTACGTGGTTTTTAACAAGCCTTCCGGCCTTGTGGTCATCCCGTCTCCAGGACCGGAAAAGAAGTACATGATTGATTTGGTCAACGCCCCTTCATTCCTGGCGGAACACTTAACCGGTCCGGCTCCCCGCGGCCGTGATCAACGTAAGCTTTATCCTTGCCATCGCCTAGACCGGGAAACATCCGGAGTGATTCTTTTTGCTAAAGGCAAAGCCAATCAGAAGGCCATGATGGAGGCGTTCCGCCGCAGAGAAGTGACAAAGACATACACCGCCTTTGTCTGCGGGCGGGTTTCCCCCCGCCAGGGCACGATCCGCCGGGCCATTGAAGACCGTTACCGGAAACTGTCCGGGAACAGCGCGAAGAAAAGCGCCGTGACCCATTATAAAGTCCGCGCGGAATATCCGCTGTTTTCGGTCGTGGACGTCGTCCCTGAAACCGGGCGCAAGAACCAGATCCGGATCCATTTCCGGGATGCCGGGCATCCTTTGGTGGGGGAACGGGTGTATGCCTTCCGGAAAGATTTGCCTGTGCATTTCCGGCGCTGCGCCCTGCATGCCGGTTTGCTCGTCTGGGTGCATCCGGTTTCCCGCCGGACGGTCAGGAGCGAGGCTCCGCTGCCCAAGGATATGAGGGATTTCTTAAAACAATATCAACCTGCAGGTTTGCATAAGGAGGGTAAGGGTGGCTATCACTGCCGAGAAGAAAACCATGAATGAATGGGCGGATATTTGCCATGCGATCGCCGTGGAAAAAGGATTTTGGGACCAGGAACGGAATGTCGGGGAGGCGCTGATGCTTATCGTGACGGAGCTGGCCGAGGCCATGGAAGCTTACCGGAAGCAGGATGACGAAAATTTCCGGGAGGAACTGGCCGATACTTTTATCCGGCTTCTGGATTTTTGCGGGGGGTTGAAAATTGATATCGAGCAGGAGATCGTAAAGAAATCTTTAAAGAATAAAAACCGGCCGTATAAGCATGGGAAAATTTGCTGAAATGCGTTTGGAGAAAAACATCACGGCCGCCCAGACGGTAGCCCCGGGGCCGTTTTGGGGTGTTGTCCTGTCCGCCTGTTTGATTTTTGCTTTGAGCGGCTGCGCTAAAGCGTATATCCCACATTATTTGCAAAGCCGGAATCCGTATGTCCGCCGGTTTCATTCCGGGTTTGAACACGCCCGGCAGGCGATCATTTTGGCTTTGGCCGAGGAAGGCTGGATCGTGGAAGAAGAAACCGATCCGGTCGTTTACGAACGCCATCCGTTCAACGACCTGGACGCCCAGCAGGTCCTCCTTATTTCCAATGACCGGGACTCCTGGTCTATTTGGGGCCGGCGGCACGCCATCGCCAATGTCTTCCTCCGGCACAAGAACGACATCGCGGAAATTGAAATCCGGGTGGCCACCGTGACAGAGGGCTGGCTCAGATCCGGGGCCCGTTACCGGGAAGATTCTCTCGTGGAAGGGATCTTTGATCGAATCGGGCAATCTCTCGGAGGGAAAGCCGCGCCGTAGCGGCCCGGCTTGCGCGGTTCTGGTTCTTCCTGTTTTTATAGAGACGTTATCTCCCGCCGGGTATCTATCCTTGGGCGACTTTTTTCACAGGACATGATGAATAAATTTATTCTTAAAAGCAAATTCCACCCCGTCACCGAGCAGAACGAAGCGATTGATAAACTCACGGAAGGGATTCAATCCGGGGCTCCCTCCCAGGTGCTTTTAGGCGTGACCGGCAGCGGGAAGACGTTTACTCTGGCGAATCTGGTTGAGCGGGTTAACCGGCCGGTCCTGGTGATTTCTCATAATAAAACGCTGGCTGCCCAGCTCTACAGCGAGTTCAGAGAGTTTTTTCCGGAGAACGCGGTGGAATATTTTGTCAGCTACTATGATTACTATCAGCCGGAAGCGTACATTCCGCAGACGGATTTGTATATCGAAAAAGACGCGTCCATCAACGACCGTCTGGACCGCCTGCGCCTCGCCTCCACCACGTCGCTGATGACCCGCCGGGATGTCCTGATCGTGGCCAGCGTGTCCTGCATTTATAACCTGGGCTCTCCGGACGATTACCAGGGCCGCCTGACGTTTGTGGGATGCGGGCAGGAACTGGACCGGGACCATCTGATCAGCCAGCTCATCGACATCCAGTATGAACGGAATGATTATGATTTTTCCCGGGGGAAAATCCGGGTGCGGGGGGACAGCGTGGAGGTTTTTCCGGCCTACCGTCAGGACGCGGTGCGGATTGAGTTCTTCGGGGACACGATTGAAAAAATATTTCAAATAGACCCGCTGACCGGGGACATCAAGACAGCCCTGCAAAAGGTGGCGATTTATCCGGCTAAACATTTTATGGTGTCTTCTCCCCGGATCGAAGCGGCGCTCAAAGAAATTGAAGGGGAACTGGAGGCCCGGGTCGAATATTTTAAACGGCAGGGGAAGCTCTTGGAAGCGCAGCGCCTGAACACCCGGACGCGTTTTGATATGGAAATGCTGCGGGAGATCGGATATTGTCATGGTATCGAGAATTATTCCCGGGCCTTGTCCGGGCGGCCGCCGGGCAGCCGCCCGTTTTGCCTGCTGGATTATTTCCCGGAGGATTTTCTGGTTATTATTGACGAGTCGCATGTGACCATCCCCCAATTGCGCGGGATGTATGAAGGCGACCGCGTGCGGAAGGAGACGCTTGCGGAATACGGGTTCCGCCTGCCGTCCTGCCTGGATAACCGCCCCTTGCGTTTTGAGGAGTTCCGGCAGATCATCCATCAGCGTGTTTATGTGTCGGCCACGCCGGGGCCTTACGAGATTCAAGACAGCCAGGGCCGGATGAGCGAGCAGATTATCCGGCCGACCGGGATCGTGGACCCCCCGATTACCGTTAAACCCACGGCGGGGCAGGTGGACGATCTTGTGGCGGTCACCCGTCAGCGGGCCCAGCGCGATGAACGGGTTCTGGTGACGACGCTGACAAAGCGGATGGCGGAAGATTTGTCGGAGTATTTGCAGGAGCAGGGCATTCAAGTCAAATATCTGCATTCGGACATTCAGACGATCGACCGGGCTAAAATTTTGCAGGATCTCCGGATGAAAAAATTCGATTGTCTGGTCGGCGTCAATCTTCTGCGGGAAGGCCTGGATCTGCCGGAGGTTTCTCTGGTGGCTATTTTTGACGCGGACAAACAGGGGTTCCTGCGTTCGCGGACGTCTCTGATTCAGGTGGCCGGCCGGGCCGCGCGCAATGTGAATGGCGAGGTCATTATGTACGCGGACACGGTCAGCGCGGCGATGCGGGAGGCGATTGAGGAATGCGACCGCCGCCGGGCTATTCAGATGGACTTTAACCGCCGGAATAATATTATCCCCCGTACGATTGAAAAGGCGGTGGGTACGGCGGGAATTGCGGATTTGGCGTATGAGGATGCGGAAAAGCTTGTCCGGGAAACCGCCGGCCTGGACGAAGAGGCCTTTCAGGTGTCCAGCGCGATTTCTGAATTGGAGCGGCAAATGGAGCTGGCGGCGCGGAACCTGCAGTTTGAGAAAGCGGCGCTGTTGAGAGACCGTATTCAGGAATTGCGGGAGAGCGGGACGACCGATCCGGCGGACACGTTCGGCAAGAAAACGCGGAGGAAGAAATCATGAGGGCTAAGAGAGGGGATTATACGACTCGGGAGGTGGCTTTCGTTCAAGCGCCCCTGAGGCCCTTAATTGTTATTAAGGAATCGGGGGGGCTAATTCACTCAAGCCACCTCCCGAGTCGTATTTATTTTTATCTTATCAACCGTGTGTTAAAATAAATTTTCTATGAGTAAGAACACAAAAAATCAATATCTTGTCGCGGTGGATATCGGCAATACGGCCGTTCATCTGGCCCTTTTGCAAGGATTGCGGACCGTGGCGGAACACAGGATTTCTTCTCGCGGGACCGCGCGTCAGATGAAAAAAGAAATCACTGCGGTCAGCCAGGGGTGGGTGCGAAAGGCGCCGGGCGTGAGCGGTGTTATGATCTGCAGCGTTGTCCCTCCTTTGACCGGACGCGTCGGTTCGGTATGCCGGACGGCTTTTGGCTGTAAACCCGTTATTGTCGGGAAGGATGTCATCCCGCCGATTCAAAACCGTTACCGGGTTCCAGGCCAGGTCGGACAGGACAGGCTGGTCGGGGCCTTCGCGGCAAAATGCCTTTACGGCCCGCCGTTGATCGTTATTGATCTGGGTACGGCCACGACGTTTGATATTGTCTCTGGGCGCGGTGATTATCTGGGGGGCGTGATTGTCCCCGGTATCGGGCTTTCCGCCGAAACCCTGTCCTGCCGCACGGCGCTTTTGCCTTGGGTGCGGGTGCGCAAACCGCAAGGCCTGATCGCCCGGGATACCGAGAACAGCATTATAAGCGGTTTATATTATGGCTATGGAGAAATGATCAAAGGCCTGGTCCGGGAGATGAAAAAGGAAATACCTTCGGCGCCCCGGGTGATCCTGACCGGGGGCTATGCTCCGCTGTATTACCCTTATGTGAAAAAGAATGTTTCCTGTTTAGACGAAACATTGATCTTTAAAGGGATGGCATTGATGTGGTCAACAGGAGCTCCCTCGTCCTCCCCCTGAAATTTTTTATGTTTCCGGCCGAAGGCGGTTGCCGGGTGTGGCCGGTTGTTTTTATCCGCTTTCGCAGAAGACCGCAGGCAGGCCTGCGGTCTTCTGTTCCGGGGATATCTGCACGCAGATTAAGAAGGCAGGCCATCGCGCGCCGTGAGTAGCGGGCCGGCCCCGCGCTCATGGGGCGGGCTTCTTTTCCCCGACGACAAAAAAAATTTTTTAAAAAACTCTTGACAAAAAACCCGAATTTTATTAAATTAGCACTCTGCCGAATGAAGTGCTAAATCAATGAATTAAACGTAACCGGTTCATTTATCTTTTAAGGAGGTGCGGAAGTGAATATTCAACCATTAGCCGACCGAGTTATTATTAAACCCCTGGAAGCCGAAGAAACAACCAAGGGCGGGATTGTTCTGCCGGATACCGCTAAAGAGAAACCGCAGGAAGGACAAGTCCTGGCTGTCGGTAAAGGCAAAGTTTTGGATAACGGTACCGTCCAGGCCCTGGAAGTGAAAGTCGGGGATCATGTCCTTTACGGCAAATACAGCGGAACGGAAATTACCACCCGCGAAGGGGACGACGTTTTTATTATGCGGGAAGACGACATCCTGGCTATTGTCAAGAAAGCGAAGAACTAAGGCAAGCTATCCTTTGGCCATAAAGCAGATTTGCGTTTGAAAGGGGGAGCCCTTTTAGAGCGTGGCCGAAATTTCAGAGAAATAATGCGGAATAACCACAAGGAGAAGTCAAATGGCAAAACAACTTAAATACGGAGACGAAGCCAGACGGTTGATTCTGGACGGCGTCGAAAAACTTGCCCGGGCGGTTAAGGTGACGCTGGGGCCCAAGGGGCGCAATGTTATTTTGGATAAGAAATTCGGTTCTCCGACTGTCACCAAGGACGGGGTCACTGTAGCCAAGGAGATCGAACTTGAGGATCCCTTTGAAAACATGGGCGCGCAGATGGTCAAGGAAGTGGCGGAAAAGACCTCTGATA
>JAGOJP010000021.1 GCA_017995055.1 Candidatus Omnitrophota bacterium | reverse complement strand
ATTCCGGGGACTGCAGCACCCGGCCGACCGGCGAGTTCGGGGCATAATACGCCAGCGGGATATGGGCGCGGTTATCCAGATAGCGGACGCCGTGAATGGTCGAGCCGTGCATAAAAAATCGGAATCCGGACGACTTGTCATAAATACGGCTGATCCCGTAATAATTGCGCCCTTTGTACACATATTGTCCGCCGGCCAAAGGCTCCAATAACGCAAAAAAGCTTAAAAACAGCACCCCGGCTACCTTATAAATTTTAAATGAATAAAACGCTTCCTCCAGCAAAACCTGAAACACCCCTGCGACCACCAGCCATTCCACCCATCCGCCTTGAGGAAAAAGGATATAAAGAATGATCGCGGTTAAAGCAGCCAGCGCCGCGTGGGAAATCCGAAACAGGCTCTTTTCCCTGGCCACCTGCCAGGCCAAAAGAGTCACATAAATACCCAGAAGGTATTCGACAAAAGAAACCGAGACAACCGGAACCATCCACGTGACCACCATGCCGCCGCAAAAGCCGCCCAGGGAAAAAATAAAATAATAATACGAAAGCTGCCGGGAGCCCGGCGGCCGGATGTCATACACCTGCCCCTGAATAAACATGCACAGATAAAACAAGACAGCCAAGAACGCCCCCAGCTCAAATAAAACCGGTAAGACCATCAGGGTGTAAGTGAAATATAACAAAGCGCTCACGCCTATCATGCCGAACGGCCGATGGGTGATCCATGCCGGACGCCAGGGACGCTTTTTAAAGACCAAAGCAAAAGAAAGCAGATACAACGCTAACGGGAGAATCCACAAGAGCGGGATTGGCAGAATTTCCGACGTCAGAATATTCGTGACGGATAAAAGAAGCATGACCCCGGCGGCGCCATAAAGGAACCAACCCCACGTGCGGCGGGGGCCGGCCCCGCGATCCCCCTCCTTCAAATCCTGTTCATAAACCGCCGTGACCGGCACCTGCCGGGCGGCCACCAGCAGCAGCCCCAGAAACAACAAATAAAATCCCCGCCACCAGGCCTGCTGCTGCGGCAAGGTAAAGAAATATTCAAAGAAAACCGGATACGTCAACAAACCCGCAAAAGAGCCCCAATTGGACGTCGCAAACAGCTGATAAGGGTCGTCCCGCTCCGCCAAACTGCTTTGCGACAGCCAGGCCTGAAAAAAAACGCTGGACGTGGACAATAAAAAAAACACCAAGCCGATTGACCAGAACAACTGCCAAAAAATACCCAAAACCAGCGGCCAGGATGTAAGTCCGGCGGACAGGCCGATGTCTCTTCCTGGGAAAAAAAACAGCGGCAACACAAACAGGGCCAGGTGGGCGTAAAGGTATCTTTTAAGATCAACGGCCCGCAGGATAACATGCATGTAAGAGTATCCGGCCAGAAGCACGACTTGAAAAAAAACCACGCACGCGCCCCAGACAAGGTATCCGCCGCCGTAATATGGCATGATCATCTTGCCGATAATAAGTTCAATTTGAAACAACAGGAAGGAAGCAAGGAACAAAGCCGCTTTCAGCAGATAAATTTTTCTCATCGCTCTTTCTCGAATGAGGGTATCAGGAAGCCTTAAAACACGGAAAGAATCATCGCCGCTTAACAAATCAATTCTTTGATTTTCTGAAGCAAGAGTTCCGGGGCCCCGGATTTCGGAAAATACGCGTCCGCACCGGCGTCATAACCGCGCTGGGCATCATCATCCCTGCCCCGGACCGAACACATCAAGACAGGGATTTTCTGCAATGCCGGGTCCGCTTTGAGAAGCCGGCAGACCCGGCATCCATCGATATCCGGCAAAATAACATCCAGCAAAACAAGATCCGGGCGTTCCAGGCGGGTCTTGTTCACCGCCTCCTGGCCGTCCTTGGCGGTCACGACGGCAAACCCTTCTTTTTGCAAATAAGAATGAAAAACATTACGAAAAAAAGAGGAGTCTTCACACACTAAAATCTTTTTCACCGCACCGACCTCCCGGGCCCTGCGGTCCGGCTCTGCGCAGACGCCGGATCCGGACGGTCTCAGGGCTGCTCTCCAAGAAACTCCTTGAGTTTTTCCAATAGCTTCGCCGGCCCGATCGTTTTGGGGATATACGCGTCCGCCCCCACCTGAAACCCCAGGGCCTGGTCGCTCTCTTCCGCCTTGGCTGTGAATATGATGATCGGTATTTTTTTGTATTTCTCGTCAAATTTCAGCATCCGGCAAATTTTCAGCCCGTCAATTTTCGGCAGCATCAGGTCCAGAAGGATCAGATCGGGATGATCATTGCGCGCCTTAGCCAAAGCATCATACCCGTTGTCAGCGGTCAGGACTTCATACCCGTTCGCTTTTAATGTCTCATATAAGAAATCAGATAAGGCCTTGGAGTCTTCACATAATAATATTGTTTTCATACATCGCCTCAAATGGTAAAAACTGTTTGTCTATTATAACGGAATACCCCGGGTTTAACAATAGGCTTCTCCCCTGGCGGCCCCTCCCCTCTTCCGTCCTTACGGTTTTAACGCCTCCGCCTGGGAAATCAGGTCCTTAAAGCGCGGATCGTCCGGAGCCCGGTGCTGCCCCTCCTGCCAGGTTGCAATGGCGCGGGTGAAGTCATCCCTGTTGCCATAAAATTTTCCAAGCTCCACATAGGCGTCCGGATAATCCGGATCCTTTTCCAGGGCTTTCTGGAAAAAAGACAACGCGGTCGGAGCCGCGCCAGCGGCCGCGAAACGGCTGCCCAGAGCGGTCAACCTCCGCGCATCCGTCCCCTCCGCCAGTACCCTCTGCGCCGCTTCCAGGGCCGATGGCTGCATTCCTGCCTCCAGATACAATTCCGTCAGGTTATACAGGCTTTCTTCCTCATGCGGATCATATTTAAGAATATTCTGATATATTTCAATCGCGCGAAGATGCTCGCCCTGCTGCTGATACACCAGCGCCAGGTTGCGGCGGGCTTCCAGCAACGCCGGATTCAGGGATTGGACTTTCAGAAAAACATCCTGCGCCTGCTGCAGCTGCCCCGTCCGCAGGTATAACACACCGAGGTTGCTCCAGGTTTCGGCATAGACAGGATTCACGCCCAGGGCCTTTTCAAAATAATTCCGGGCCTCCAGGACATTCCCCTCTTCCAGGAAAATAAGGCCGAGATTATTCAATGTTTTATAACTCCGGGGATCCAGCCGGATAGCGTGATACAACATCTGTTTGGCGGCCCGGTAGTTCCCCACCCCCATATACGCCGCGGCCAGATTATCATAAGGCCGCACTTTACGGGGAGATTTGCGGAGCACGTCCGTCCAGAGCGTCACCGGATCTTTCCACACGGCATTTCTCTGATAAGTTAAAACGCCAAGGCCCGCCAGCCAAACTCCTATCACCACATAAAAAAACACGCGGTTTTTAAACAAGGCCTGGAATCCTGATACGGCGAAAAGCGCAAAGCCGGTCAAAGCCAGATAAAGCCAATGCTCGAAAATCATATCCTTCCCCAGCAAAGCGCTTGACAGGAATTCCATCATCAGGCTGACAAGGAACCAAATAACACAAAAGCTGAAAACCCGCCGCCGGTTAAATTGCCGGCACGCCCAGGCCACCAGCCCCGCGATCAGGAGGATGGACAGCAGCGTCTGCCCTTCCCACACGGTCTGCGCCCGGGGGAAATCGTAATCCAAATTCTGCCGCACAGGCGCCAGACATAACCAGAAATACGTTCTTAAAGCGTTCAAAGCCGTCAACCCGTTATTGACATGGAACCGGCCTGTGGCCAGCTGTTCCCGCAGGTCAACGATAGAAGACGACCGCTCCGCCAGCAGGCTTAAAGGGATAATGAACCAGGTCAAAAAAAACGGGGACAGCCGTTTCAATCCCCCCAGGAGGCTCTCGTAGGGACGGCGGATAAAAAATACGTGGATAATAAAAAGCATCAACGGCAGCGTAAAGGCGAGCTCTTTGGAAAACATCGCCAAAACCGCCGCGGCCAGGGAAGCGATATAATAATCCCGGTGGGCGGCGCCGGCCCATTTGAGATAAAAATCAATAGAAAGCAAATAAAAAAACACGGCTAAAAGCACGGCCCTTTGGGAAATATAATTGACCGCCTGGGTCTGCAAAGGATGCGCCAGGAAAACCAAAGCGGTCAACACGGCGGTGACCGCCGGCGCGCCGGCGTCAGCGGCAGAACGGCTTTTAAAAAACGGCGTCTGTAAAAGCTTCCTCACGAACACGAAGACCAAAAACGCGTTCATAAAATGAAGCAGCAGATTGACCACATGATACCCGAAAACATCAAGTCCGCTGAACCGATAGTTCAGCGCAAAGCTTAAACCCGTTACAAACCGGGTATTGAAACTCGCCCATAGCGCCGGCCAATTCCAGAGAGAACGAACAGCGGGATTATGAATAATAAAAATATCATCATCCAGGTGAAAGGTGTTGTGAAGTGAGTTTGAGTAAATCGTCCCGCCTAAAAGGACGATCAGGACAAAGGCGGCAACCCGGACCCGGTCGGTAAAGAATGACACTTTTTCTTGATTTTGCATCAGCGGGAATTCCTCGGTCAACCAAAAGTATGAATCCCAGAGCAAGCCCAGGGCCCCATGAACCGCAGCAAGCTGCGGGGTATTAAGCCAACATCGACTCGTTCGCTGGTCTCACGAATGTTTTTTCAGGGCCGGCGGCCTCTTCCCCCCCGGTCTTGGGTGTATTCTAATGGATAAGACGGCAGGAAACAATCATTAACCCGAATTTTTCATATGTACGTTTTGTGCACATGAAAAATTCGGTTTCCCGAGTGTCCCTTGCCGGACGAGAGAGGACAAAAAAAGCCGTCCTGTCAACGCGCTTATTGTTCCCGCATAACAAGACGGCTTATAAATAGATGGTGCCGAGACCCAGAATTGAACTGGGGACGCAAGGCTTTTCAGGCCTTCGCTCTACCAACTGAGCTATCTCGGCACACAAGTTTCAACATTTTAAATAAGAGTAGCGCAATTGTCAACAACTCTTATCAAAGCCCGGCCACTATTCATACAGGGCTTTCTCTATCTTCACATAAACATCCTGGGCCACCCGGATACGCGGTAAAAAGGCTTTCCGGGCCTTCACAGACAGCTTAACCATAGAATTGGAAATGCTGTAAAGAGTTAGGGTAACCCGGTTCCCCTGAATATTCACAATAATAATTCCCCCGGGTTCATTCTGTTCCTGAATAACGCCCATGACAGAAACAACTTCCAGCGTCCGGTCCCAGACTTCGGTGAAATCCCCGCTCATCACGCCCTCCACGGTATCCGGGCTCACCACATACCCGCCCAAGGCCCCGACGCCGCCCACGACCAGGTAAATGCAACCGCACAGCGAAACGCTGAACAAACATAATAAAATTCCAGAAAGAGTCTTTTTTTGTCCCCACCCCCAAAACATTATCACCGTCCTTCCTGATAAAATTTTACAGGACCATTAAGAACTCAAATCTATTCTTAAAAATTATTTTAATACCAATTTATAAGCAATTCCTGGGAATGTTCCCCTCTTGATGGAACACGGCGGCCATTATCCCTTAGTGGGTTTGGTGCCGTGGTTCGCTTTTTTGGAACGCCAATTCAGCTTGCCTCTTCGTTTCTTCTTGCTCATCTAAAAAACACCTCCTCTATCATGCCAGCCACAGAATTTTACTCTTAACCTGAATAGTTATTTAAAGTTACATTTATAGCAGGAATACAAAAAAAAGCAACAAAAAATTCGTACCCCTGGCCTTTAAGGTTTCAGTCTGTCCCGTTGATATCCTCCAGGATTTTGACAAGGTCCCGGATATCTTTAATAAGCGCATAGGGTTTTAATTCCCGCAACTCTTCCTTTGTGGAAGACCCCGTAACCACAGCAACGGTTTTGATCCCCGCTCTTTGGCCTGTCTGAATGTCAATCGTCATATCCCCTACATACAGGCACTGGGCCGGACAAAGGTCAAATTTCAGCATGATCGTTTTTAAAATATCCGGATAGGGCTTGGGCCGGTGAACCCGGTCCCCGCATAGGACATAATCAAAATAATCTTTAAGGCCCAGATGCCGGATAAGGAGATCACTGAACAGCGTCGGCCGGTTGCTGGCCACCGCGATTTTGTATCCCCTCTGCTTGAGATAATTTAAAACCCGTTTGGCGCCGGGCAGGGTTTTAGACCCCGTCTTCAGCGATGTTTGATGATGCTTCCGGTAGACGGCCAGGATTGGGTCAAGATCTTTCTCCCCGACAAAACTCTGTAAAAGATAGCGGTCCCCCCAGCCGACGGTCTTCTTAATCGTTTCGGCGCTCACCGGAGGGAACCCGAACTTTTTCATCGTATAATTAATGCTGCGCTCCACGGGCCTGTAGGCGTCGACAAGCGTACCATCCAGATCAAAGACGACCAATTGAATCACGATGATATTTCTCCTCCTCAACGGACTCTCGACCCGCCGGGCAAAAAACCGCGCGGCACACACCCGTTTTTTATTCCTTCACCATATACAAAAGAAGCAGCCCCCCCAAGGCGACCCCCATGCCGATGGCCCCTTTAAATAAACTCACCACATCCTGCCACCAAACCAGGATCATAGCGATGCCTGCGATCAAAACCGTAAAACCGCAGGCAAACAAAGCCGGCCGGCTTGATTTAATCTTTTTATCCCAAGACATCCTTCCTCCTCGGAAGCGCCCTCCTCAGGATATGGGGGAAGCCGCTTCTCCTGATGAAACCAGAGCCGACACGCCGGCCGGCTCTTCTTGAATTTTTTTCCAACGCTTGTGCATCCATCCCCATTCATGGGGATACCGGCGGATATACTGTTCAATAATTTTCGTCAAGGCCGCGACATTCCTCCGGATCGTTTCTTCGTTTGATCCGCCTTTCTTCAGGGGCATCTCCGGCTCGATAAAAATCTTCTGCTGACTCCCTTCCTGCCGGACGTTAAAAACCGGCAGGATCGGGGCCCCGGTACGGTTGGCGATCACAACGGCGCCAGGAGCGGTTGCCGCCTGCTGCCCAAAAAATTCTACGAAGACTCCGCCTTCACTGCCAAAATGCTGATCCATAAGAATAAACAGCAGCTCATTATTCCTCAAAACTCTCAAAGACTCCAGCACACATTGCCGGCGGGGCTGTGTGTAAATCGTATGCACCTTTTCCCGGTCCATAAGCTTTAAAACCACATCCGCGAGCTTCTCATCCCGGGCGCGCCGCATAATCACGTTCACTGTATACCCCATCTGCGCCATCTGCAGCATCATCAGGGGGAAATTCCCGTAATGCGCCGTGACCAGAATAACGCCTTTCCCTTTCTTGAGCGCGTCATCCAGATGCTCTTTCCCTTCCAAAGAAAAGAGGTCAACCACTTTTTTCGGATAACGGGAAAAATACATCAACTCAATAATCCCCTTGCGGATCGTTTTAAAACAGTCGTGGACAATTTGTTCGATCTGCTCTTGTGTTTTTTCCTGCCCGAAAGCGATCCACAGGCTCTCCCGGGCTATCCGCTTAAGGCGGAACGTCAGACGGAATGCCGCAGACAGCAAAAAATTCAACACCCCCCTTACCATCGCAAAGGGCAGATGTTCCACCAGAAAAAGCCCCAATAACATGCCGTAACGGGCTGCGCCCCGGGACATTTTTTTTTGAAAAGCACGAAAATTCATTTCCCGACTCTGCTCTATAGGATCAATCCCTCTCGCCAGACCTAAGGGCGGGAAGGCCAGCCCGGCGCTGACAAAGCTTAACGTTTATATCCAATCTTCCTTAAAAAATCTTTTCTCCAAGCGACATCCTTCTCGTCCTCAATCCCGGCCGACTTTATCCCGTCGATCACGCCCATCACCCCCCGGCCGGTTCCGTTATCCGCCACAATCACCTCCAAAGGATTCGCGGTGGCGGCGAACACAGAACAAACTTCGCACACGCTTTTGACAGCGTTTAAAATATTAATCGGAAACCCGTTCTGCATGCAGATGATAAACATGTGCCCCGCTCCGATCCTGAGCGCGTTGTCCGCAGCCAAAGCCCTCATCCCCTCATCGTTGCCTTCCACCCGTACCTTGCACGCGCCGGAAGCCTCACAAAACGCAACGCCGAATTTCAATCCCGGCGAAGATGACACAATAACTTCATACAAATCCTCCACCGTCTTGATAAAATGAGTCTGCCCCAAGACCACGTTCACGTCATCCGGCTTCCGGACAGGCACGGCGATAATGTCCATAGACCCTCTCCTTCAAACGGCTCGTCTGATTAACGGCCTGTTTTATATTTTATCACCTGACACTTTCCCGAAGCACGCCGTATCCCGGCGGTGGAAACCGTGTCACTTGGATTGCTGTTCAAAAATACGCCGCACTTCCGCCAACAGGGTTTTGGCGTGGACGGGTTTGGTCAAATGAGAAACCGCTCCGGCGGCCATTTCCGCGTGAATATCATACAAGGAATCTTTGGCCGTCAAAAAAAGCACCGGGATGTCCTTGGTGGCTTCGTCCTGTTTGAGGGTGGCGCAAACCTCCCGGCCCTTAATGCCCGGAAGAATCACATCCAGAATAATTAAATCCGGCTTCTGCAGCTTAGCGATCTGTATCCCCTTCTCTCCGGACGTTGCCGTAAGAACGCTGAGCCCGTTGGGGAGAAGAATCCCTTTAACCGCTTTAACAAGACCTTCATCATCATCAACAACTAAAACGCTCTTGCGGGCGTATTTCCACTTGCGGGCAAAAACCAGTTTAATCTTGTCCTGGATAAAAAACAAAAGCATCAAGATGTTAAACAAAACAAACGGCACGGCCTCTCCCGGGGCCAAAGCCAACCCGCCTGCCGCCAGGTAAACACACAACACCGCGTTGCCCCCCAGAAAAATTTTCCTGCTCCATTCTTTAAACAGCAGCATCACCAGCGAAACCAGGGACAGCGTGAAAAACAAAAAGATCACGACCTGCCGGTGCAGGGGAAAAGGGACATCCCCAAACATGTCCGGATTAGCCAGGAAGGACAACAGGGCTGTCCCATACATAACAACGCACAAACTTATGATGACAGATACGGATCTCTTATCCCTTGTCATGGGCACCTCCCGGGGTTCTCTTGCCTTGGCGAATGACTCCCTCAACCATTATTTCTTTTTTTATTTTCAACAAATAACCGGAAACCAGCGCCGCAACCGCCAGAGGGATGAGATAGTACCCCTGAAACGGGCTCTGGGTCCGGAACACCATTATCAAAAGCGCCGCGTTCATAACCGCTGTCATTCCCGCCACAACACCATGCAAAAATCTCCACATCGTATTCCCCATCAACGTGAAGACCGCCACAGCGAGCACAAACACCGATGCGATAAAACAAGATAATAAAAACCAATCCCTGATCGAGACTGCGGCGACCGGCGCCATCCCTGCGCGAACAAAAACCGGCAAACTATAAAAAAAAATAACTGCCGAAATCACGATCTCGGCCCAAACCATGCCTGAATAAAGCTTCAGGTCCTGTTTCATGGCAACAGTTTTCCTGGATGAAACAAAATGATTATGATTTTTTAAACAGGTATTCCCGCGATTGTTTTTTATTATACAAGAACAACTACGGCCGTACACTCCTTTTTAATATTATTCCCCAGGCGGCCAAAGCCAGGCAAAGATACGCGAAGACGTCTCCGTAAACAGTGTAAAAAGACCGCTGGTTCAAAAGCCGCACGCCCGCCACCGCAACCCCCTCCACAAAGACTTTCTTATGCTTTTGGTCCTGCACATACTTCATGACCTCTCCGGAGGAGGAAATAACGCATGTAACACCGGTATTCGCCGCCCGCACAAGAAAACGCCGATGCGCAACCGCCTGAAACACCGCGGCCTGGAGATGCAGCCAGGGGGCTTTCCTGGCCAGAAACCAGGCGTCATTGGTGATATTCACCAAAAGGTTCGCCCCGTTCAAGACCAGCTTCCTGGACACAGAACCCACCGTGTCTTCAAAGCAGATCAGGACCGAATAATGCGCCGGGACTGTTTCAAACCTCTCTCCAGCCCTGCCGGCCGTCTCCTCCTTAACCCGGCGCATCACCGGGAAAAGCGTCGGCACCTGGCCCCGCTGAAAGTCCAGGATAGGGATCAACGCCGCCACAGCGGGAAACTGCGCCCGGAGAGGGACATATTCTCCAAAAGGGACCAGATGCAGCTTGTCATGTTTCTTGCGCACCTGCCCTTCAGCGGTCATCAGTAACGCGGAATTATAATAATTCTCCCCCTGCTGATGCACCGCACCGAACAAAATCGGGGTGCGGATCCAATACCGCACCGCCTCCTGCATGTCGGTAAACATATCCATAGATTCCCATAAATACCCCGGGAAAGACGTTTCCGGCCAGATAATCAGATCCGGCTTGGCCTTCAGCAGCGATTTGGACAAAGACAAATATTTTTCCATGATTCCCGGCCAGTGGAGAGGAATCCACTTCATGCGCTGAGGGATATTGCCCTGCACAACGGCCACCGTCATATCTGCCTTGCCTCCGGAGGCGGCCCCGGCGCGGCAACGCCAGCCCCCGTATCCAAAAACAAGGACGGATATCAAGACGGCACCGACGAGAGGCCCCCAGACAGCCCGGTCTTTAAAAGACTTGTCTTCGACAAAAAAATTCCTCAATGTGTCCAGTAACACAAGGTTGATCAAGACAATAAAAAACGACACGCCGAACACACCGGTTATATCGGCGATCTGGATAACCGGCAAAAATTTAAACTGGGAATACCCCAGCCCCGCCCACCCGAACCCGGTGAACAACCTGTCCCGGATAAACTCCAGGCCCGCCCAAAGAGAAGGGACAAAAAAATACCGGAAGACCGGCATTCTTCTTTGTATGAGCGCATACCCGTATCCGAAAAATCCGAAATAAAGCGACATGTACCCCACCAGGGCCACTACGGCAAGGACCGCGAGAAACACCGGGATCCCGGCCGTGATATGCATGGAAATAAACCAATAAAACACGCCGAAGAAAAAAACAACCCCTGCGTAATACGCCAGCCGGAACGCCTCCGCCGGGAGTTTTTCTTCAAAGGCCCACATCATGGGAATAAGGGCAATCCAAACCAGCGGCCAGAAATCAAAGCACGGATAGGATAAAATCAGCAAAACAGCGGACAGTAAACAGAGGAGGAACGGGAAGCTGAAAATAAAATCAAAAAAGTTCGTTTCCTTATTCTCCGCAGCAAGCTGCAGGAGTTTCTCCAAAGTATGTTCTTCCTGGCTCATCTCACTCACCTTTTGCCAGCTATGAACCGCAGCACTTCTTATATTTCTTGCCGCTCCCGCAGGGGCACGGGTCGTTACGCCCGACCTTGGGCCCGCTTTTCTGATACGGCTGCGCCGGGGAAGGCTGGCTCTGGGGCCGTTCCGGCGGCGGTTCCGGGGGGCCGGGCTGCGGAGCCGTCTCCCCGGAGAAACTGGAAACTTCGTCGTGCACAAAATTCTGCGGAAGGGAGTCGAATACGCCGCGCATGCGTGCCGTCCCCGGCAGGGGCTGCACTTTAAAAATAATCTCCGCCACCTCTTCGCTGATGGAGGCATACATCATCTGAAACATTTCATACCCTTCTCTTTTATACTCAATGAGCGGGTCCCGTTGGCTATACGAACGCAAGCCCACCCCGCCTTTAAGCTGATCCATCGCGTACAAGTGGTCTTTCCATTTCGCATCCAGGGTGTTAAGCAGCACAACTTTCTCCAGGCTGCGCATATTTTCAACCCCGATCTCGAGCTCCTTCTGCTCATAAAATTCTTTGACGCCGCCGACGATCAAATCTTTAATCTCCTCGGGCTTCATGTCCGCCATCTGCCCCCGCACCGGAGACAGGTCATAATGGAACTTTGCGTGCAAAGACACCTGCAGGCCGTCCAGGTCCCACGAGGGGTCCTCCTGACCGGCCAAAAGATGCTGATCCACCAGGGAAGGCAGGTACTCCTCGATCGCCTCCATAATACGATCTTTGACATTCCGGCTTTCCAGGATGCTCCGGCGCAACCCGTAAATAGCTTCCCGCTGTTTGTTCATCACGTTATCATATTCCAAAAGCTGTTTGCGGAATTCGAAATTCTGGGTTTCCACCCGCTTCTGCGCCACCTCAATCGCCCGCGTTACCCAGGGATGCTCAATAACCTGGCCTTCCTCCATCCCCAGTTTTTCCATAAGGGTCACGATCCGGTCAGAAGCGAAAAGCCGCATCAGATCATCTTCCAGGGAGACAAAAAAACGGGATGCTCCCGGATCGCCCTGACGGCCGGACCGGCCGCGCAACTGGTTATCAATACGGCGGGCTTCATGCCGCTCGGTGCCGATCACATATAACCCCCCGGCTTCAATAACCTTTTGGTGCTCATTCTTGACCTGCTCCCGGAACTGCTCCAGGAATTTCTTAACACGGCTTTCTTTCTGGATTTCATCTTCATCCTCCCGGGCTTCCTGGGCCGCAAGGCTTTTCGCCAGGAAGTCGGCGTTCCCGCCCAAAACAATATCTGTCCCCCGCCCGGCCATATTGGTGGCAATCGTCACCGCTTGATAACGGCCGGCCTGGGCAACAATCTGGGCTTCCAACTCGTGATATTTCGCGTTCAGCACCTGATGCGGAATGCCGCGCTGCTTCAGCAGCGCCGAGAGATATTCGGATTTCTCAATGGAAATCGTCCCCACCAGGACCGGCTGCCCCTTTTGATAACAAAGAGCGATCTCCTCCACCACAGCATTGAATTTTTCGCGGACACTCTTGTAAACGCAGTCCTAATGGTTCTTCCGCTGTAACGGCCGGTTTGTCGGCATAACCACGCAGTCCAGCTTATAAATCTGGCTGAACTCGTTGGCTTCGGTGTAGGCCGTTCCGGTCATCCCGGAGAGTTTTTCATACATACGGAAATAATTCTGAAACGTAATCGTCGCCAAGGTCTGGTTTTCCCGTTCGATCTTAATGCCTTCCTTGGCCTCAACCGCCTGATGAAGGCCGTCCGACCATCGGCGGCCAGGCATCAGGCGCCCGGTAAACTCATCCACGATCAGGACTTCCCCGTCGCGAACGACATAATCCACATCGCACTTGAAAAACTCCTTGGCCTTTAGGCCTTGCAGGATATGATGCCGGTACTCAATCGTCTCTATGTCATGAAGGTTGTCGATGCCGAACATCCTGGCCGCCTTTTCCTCGCCCTGCTCGGTCATGGAAATAGAACGGTTTTTCTCGTCCGCGACATAGTCATACCCCACCGACAGGTCGATGTTCCGGTATTTGGCGTCAATCTCTTCCTGTTCCGTGATCCGCCGCCCCTTCAGCCCCTGCGCGATCGTGTTCGCGGTGTAATACTTGTCCGTGGATTCTTCCGCCGGGCCGGAAATGATCAGCGGCGTGCGCGCCTCATCCACTAAAATGCTGTCCACCTCATCGACGATGGCGAAATAATGCTGGGCCTGCACCATCTCTTCCCGGGCAATCACCATGTTGTCGCGTAAATAATCGAAGCCGAATTCATTATTCGTTCCATAAGTAATATCGCAGGCATACGCTTCCTGCCGCTCGCCCGCGTTGAGCTCGTGAAGAATCACGCCAACGCTCAATCCCAAAAATTCATAAACAGGGCCCATCCATTCGCGGTCCCGGCGGGCGAGATAATCATTCACCGTCACCACATGCACCCCTTCCCCGGTCAAGCCGTTGAGGTATGCCGGCAGCGTGGCCACAAGCGTTTTCCCTTCCCCGGTCGCCATTTCCGCGATCCGCCCTTCATGCAAAACGATCCCGCCCAAAAGCTGAATATCATAATGCCTCATCCCCAGCGTGCGTTTCGCCGCCTCCCGGACCGCCGCAAAGGCTTCCGGCAAAACATCCGTCAGCACCGCCTGCCGGTTTTTTTTCAATTCCTCCTTAGCCGCGGCCAGTTGGATATTCAGGTCATCCCGTTCTTCATTCGATGCGGCCTCCCGGAGGCCCTGTTCAATCTTATTCAAATCCTCCCGGGCGGCTGCCGTCGCCTGCCGGTAACGCTGGCGGAATTCCTCTGTTTTGGCCCTAAGCTCCTCATCCGTATATTTTTCAAACTGCGTTTCCAGAGCGTTAATCCTGGAAACGGCCTTGCTCATCCTCTTGATGGTGGCAATCGACGGCAAAGGCAAGTCCGGCGGCAGATAAATATTGACTTTCGGTTGTAAACGGTTGATCACCGCCTGCGCGCGGCGCACTATAAATTTTCCTAAAAAAAATCCAAACATGAGAACCGCATCCTCCCTAACGTTATTGTCCCCTATAGAATTTTCCTTATAAAAACCCGTCCCCGCCGACTTCAGGCCGAGACGTCTGGTTTCCAGCGTAAAAATGCGTCTATAAACAAACTCAAGTCGCCGTCCATCACCCGGGACACATTCCCCGTTTCCGCATCGGTGCGGTGATCTTTCACCATATTGTACGGATGCATCACATAAGAGCGAATCTGGCTGCCCCATTCAATTTTCTGCTTCTGCCCGTATTCCTTGGCCATGCGATCTTCCTGTTCTTTGCGTTTTTTCTCATACAGCCGGGCTTTAAGGATGCGCATCGCCATCTGTTTATTCTGAAGCTGAGAGCGCTCATTCTGGCACTGAACAACAATACCGGAAGGCACATGGGTCATCCGCACCGCCGAGTCAGTCGTGTTAACGCTTTGCCCCCCCGGGCCGGACGAACGGAAAATATCAATCCGCAGGTCATCGGGGTTAATCTCCACTTCAATATCGTCCTCAATCTCAGGGATCACATCCACAGACGCAAAAGACGTGTGCCGCCGTTTATTGGCGTCGAACGGAGATATCCGGACCAGCCGGTGCACCCCCTTTTCCCCCTTCAGATATCCATACGCCATCGGGCCTTCAATGCGCAGGGTCACGTTCTTGATCCCGGCTTCCTCGCCGGGAAGGATGTCGGTGGTAGACAGCTTATATTTCATGTTTTCAACCCAGCGCATATACATCCTCAAAAGCATGTTGGACCAGTCGCATGATTCGGTTCCGCCCGCGCCGGCATTGATGCTGAGGATCGCGTTGTTGCGGTCGAACGGGCCGGACAAAAGCGACTTGGTCTCCAAATCCGTTATGTCGTTCTGCAGGGCCGCCAGGTCCTTTTCAATTTCCTGCAGGGCCGCTTCTTCGCCTTCCGACAACTCAGCCAGCTCCTCCAAATCGTTCAGCTTATTTGTGATCTCCTCAAAAGGCTCAACGCAGGATTTCAGGAATTTCAGATTCTGCATGACTTTGTTGGCCGCATCATTATCGTCCCAAAAATTCGGCTGTGACATGTTCTGCTGAATCGCCGCGATTTCTTCCTGTTTTTGAGAAAGGGCCAAAAACCCGGTCAGTTGGCAAACTTTTTCCCTAATTATATTAATTTGCGTGGTAATACTATTAGACATATAAATATTTATAATATTTGAAGTTAAGGATTGGAGGATATTATAACATAACGATTCCTAAAAACAACGAAGAAATACGGGGGATATCCCCGCGGACAAAACAGAGGACAGTTTCTTTTAAGGAACAACAGAAGGCATAAAAAAGCTAAGCAGAAAAAACAGGATCGCCGACAGACATATTAATATAAAACAGGCTGGCCAAAAAAAACCAACATTAAAAATCCGCAGCTTGCGGCGGGCCCGTTCGGCGTTATAAATCAGCACCGCCAACTCATTTTCGCTGTATTCCCCTCCGGTCCTCTCTGCGTGAAGGAAATTCACTTTCAATATCTTGGCGTATTCCACCAGAGCTTGCCTGCGCTCCGGTCCGTCTTTAATTTGAAAAATCACCTCAAGTTTCGTTCCCACCGGTCTGCCCTTCTCAACATTGAGCGATACTTTTCATAAAGGCGCCCTCGTTCAAGCGCCCCGGATATTCCGTTCCTCAAGCCCCCGGAAAACTCCCCCTCGGCCGCAGTGTCTTTTGTGGCACGTCTTCGCAGGCGCAATCCGACACCCGGTCAAAAGAACATCCACGCCTCGGGACATAGGCAGAGCCGAACATCCGGCGCACCCCCATCGAAAAGGAGACGCAAAAGACACCGGGGATGATCCTGTCAGGCCGCTTATCCCGGATGGAAGACCTTCTTATTTATGGTAGCGTTTCAGCCCCTTCAGTTCCAGGTTGAATTCGTCTTTGCTGTCCGCGAACCGGCGGGCGTCTTCTTCATCCACGTATTCTTCTTTGACCAGGTGCACCAGGGACTTTTTAAACGACTGCATCCCATACAGGTCGCCGTCATCGATAAATTTCTGAATTTCATTAATTTTCCCTTCCCGGATCAAACGAGAGATCGTCGGAGTGACGACCATAGTTTCATACGCCGGCACACGGCCCGACCCGTCTTTTAAAGGAATGAGCCTCAGGGAAATCACACCCTTAAGAATAATGGCCAACTGCATGCGCACTTCCTCGTGCAGGTACGGGGGGAAAAAGTTGACGATACGGGTGATGGCCTGAACCGCGTTCACCGTGTGGAAGGTCGTAAGAACAAAGCTTCCCAGTTCGGTCGCGGTAATCGCCGCGCGCATGGTGTCAATATCGCGGATCGTGCCGATATAAATGATGTCCGCGCTCTGCTGGGTGACATGCTTCAGGGCCGCCGGGTAAGAAAGGACGTCCGTCCCGAGTTCCCGCTGGTTAATCGTGCTCTTTTTATCCGCGAAAATAAACTCGATCGGGTCCTCGATCGTGACAATGTGTTTCTCGCTGTTGTTGTTTATATAATCAATCATGCTGGCAATCGTTGTGGATTTTCCGCTTCCCGCCGGGCCGGAAAGGATCACCAGTCCCGAAGACTCCTCGCAAAACGTCTTCAGCAGCTCAGCGGGCAGTTTGAGGTATTCAAAATCTTCCACGCTTGTTTTAATATGGCGGGCCACGAGCGCCGGATGTCCTCTTTCGACAGAAAGGTTAATCCGGAACCGCCCCACTTCCGGTTCATTATAAATAAAATCAATATCTTTGTTAAAATGAAACAGCTTTTTCCGCTCTTCATTATTCAGCACCACAGAAGCGATCTGGTCCATCTGCTCCTCGGTGATCATGTCCTCCGAGATAACCTTAACAACCCCATTGATCCTGGCCCGCGGCAGGGACTTCGCGCTCACGAATAAATCCGACGCCTTTTTATCGATCATGATCCGGAACAACTGTGTGATATCCATGCTCTAACCTCTTTCTTTTAAATGATCCCCAAAACGGATTTTTCCTTTTATGAACTAGTATTGTACATCCCCGGAAGCGTCCTGAAAACAATTAAACATTCTTTAAACCGCGCTTAAGACACCGGGCCGCCCTGCCCTCCTCGGCGCCGGGGAGGGCTCGTATCCGGGCGGCAATCTCCTGCTCCCGCGCCAACAAACGCGCTTTCCGGGGGTCCTGCCTGCCGCCGTACCCCCCCATGTCCCCGTTCGACCGGATGACCCGGTGGCACGGAATAATCAGCGGATAAGGATTCTTGCGTAACGCCTGCCCGACCGCCCTCACCGCCCTCGGCCGGCCGATCCTCTCCGCCACCCATTGATATGACCGGGTTTCTCCCAAAGGGATCTCCAGCGTCGCCTTGAGGACCGCCCATTCAAAATCCGTGAGGCGTCGTGAAATTTTCCCGCTCACCTTTGCCTCCCTGTTTTCCTCCGTTCCCAAACTCCTTCGCCTGAAAAAACCGGCCCCCCTGAAAATCTTCTAACCATTCTTTAAAAACACCTTTTTACCCCGCAGCGTCCGGTGATACGCAACCGCGAACCGGTGGGCCTCATCGCGAATCCTCTGCAACAGCATCAACCCTAACGAATCCTTGGGAAGGATAACAGCTTTTCGTTTCCCCGGCAAGAATATTTCTTCTTCCCTTTTAGCCAACGACGCCAGCGGGATCTCCAGATCCAAAGCGGCCAGCTCAGCCCGGGCCGCGGAAAGCTGCCCTTTTCCGCCGTCAATCAAGATCAAATCCGGAAACCGCCGCCGTTCCGCTTTAAGCCGGGTGTAACGGCGGCGGACAACCTCGGCCATCATCTTAAAATCATCGATCCCCTCCACATTTTTGATGCGGAACTTCCGGTAATTGCTTTTGTCCGGCTTCCCGTTCAAAAAAGAAACCATCGACCCCACGCTGTGCTGGCCCATGATATTGGAAATATCAAACGCCTCAATCCGGTCCGGCCGCTTCGGCAACCCCAGAACGCGCTGCAGCTGCTCCGCCTCCTTATAAAAATTCAATTCCTGGGTGCCGGAATACAGGGCTCCCAACGCGTAAACCTGGTCCCTCACTTTCGCCGCCTGCTCAAACCGGCGGGATTGGGACAGGCGTTCCATCTCCTTCTCCAAGTCGCGGAAAAGTTCGTTCTTTTCCCCATCTAAAATCTGGCAGACATGACGGATCATAGCCGCATAATCCTGGCGGCTGATCTTCCCGCCGCAAGGGGCGTCGCACAGGCCGATATGATAATCCAGACAGGGCTTATCCGAAAACGGGTCGCACGTCCGGAAATGAAAAATCCGGCGGATAAAAGTGAGCGCTTCACGGATCAGCCGGGGATTGACATACGGGCCATAATAGCGTGAGGCCGGGCTCTTCATACTCGGCCTCACCACAAAAATTCCCGGAAACGGGTCACCGGTCACCTCAATAAACGGATACGTCTTATCGTCCCGCAGATCCACGTTAAACTTGGGCTGGAAATTCTTGATCAGGCTGGCTTCCAAAATAAGCGCTTCCGCTTCCGATTGCGTGATGATCCAGTCAAGGTCGGCGATTTCCGCCACCAGGTAATCCACCTTGGAAATCACAGGATTTTTGCGAAAATACGACTGCACCCGCCTTTTAAGGCTCACGGCCTTGCCCACATAAATCACTTTCCCGGCGCTGTTTTTCATCAAATAAACACCGCTGGTGAGGGGCAAACTTTTTATTTTTTCTTTTAAATCCATAACACAACCCGGGCACACACGAGAGGGGATAGGGCCTTCTGTCGCCGTAAAGGCCAAGTTTTTCAGCCGGCTTTTGTCCCAAGATTCTGTAACCACCGGTAAAAAGCCCTCGCTTGTCCAATCTTTAACATAAAACACACACTCCCGTAAACCAGGGCCCCCAGGATAACAGCCAAGAAAAGCCGGAGTCGTTCATCCGGGACGCACGCCGTGTTCCATATCTGGCTGACCACCATCCCGGCCACAAGACTGGCCGCCACAATTTTGGCGACAAAAATTTTAAACCCGCCATCGATCCCCCCCAGCCGTTTATCTAAGCAATAAAAAAGCCAGATAAAATCAACCAACGCCGCGACAGAGCTGGCCAAAGCGATGCCCCCCACCTTGAGCGGGATCATCAGCCCGAAATTTAAAACCGTGTTGATCACCAGACAGACCACAGCAATCTTAACGGGTGTCTTGGTGTCCTGCAACGCGTAAAAAGCGGTGACCAGAATCTTGGTCCCCCCAAAACTAAACAGCCCGATCGAATAAAATAACAGCGCCCAGGAGCTGATCGTCGTGGAATAAGCCGTAAACTCGCCGCGCTCAAATAAAATCCGGATAATCGGATGAGCCAGCAGCATCAGCATAACACTAAAAGGAATCATAACAAAAAATATGCTCTCCAGGGTAAAGACAAGGGTTTTTTTGAGCTGCGACAGGTTATTCTGGGCGGCCAGGCCTGAAAGCGTGGGCAATGTGGCGGAAGCGAGCGCGACCCCAAAAACCCCCATGGGGAACTGGATAATCCGGTTGGCGTAATAGATCGCCGATATCCCGCCTGCGCCCACGATGGAAGAAAGGGACGCGCAAAACGTATCAATAAAAATATTCAGCTGATAGACGCCGGCTCCCACCAAGCGCGGCAACAGCAACCGCCCCACCCTGACTGCGGCGGGATGGTTCAACGGCAGCGGGTTGTATATTTTGACGCCAAGTTTCAACATCGGGCCAAGCTGCACCAACAGCTGCAAAAATCCCCCGGTTAAAACTCCGATGGCCAGGCCGTACACCGGTTCCTTGAGAAAACGGGATGACACAAGAGCGCTGATAATCATCGCGATATTAAGCAAACAGGGGCTGAACGCCGGAACCGTAAACAAACGAAAAGAGTAAAGGAGGGCCATAGAATAAGCGGTTAACCCGATCAAAATAAGATACGGGAACATAATTCTGGTCAGCTGAACCGTCATGGCTAATTTCCCCGGGTGGGCCATAAACCCGGGGGCCATCAGCCGCACGATATACGGCGACAGGAGGATCCCGAGGGAAGTCAATAAGATTAAACACATCAGGGCCAGGGCCAGAATAACACTCACGAAACGCCAGAACTCCCGGCGCTCTTTCTGGACAAGATACTCTGAAAACACGGGAACCACCGCGGAATTAGCCGCCCCTTCCCCCACGAAATCGCGGAAAAGATTAGGAATTTTAAAAGCGACAAAAAACGCGTCGGCCTGAAATCCGGTGCCGAAAAACTTGGCCAAAATCACGTCCCGGACAAACCCCAACACCCGGGACGCCAGGGTTCCGACAGAAATAATGGACGTGGATCTGAGCAGGGCTCCGTGGGAATCAGGCTGTCCGGAATTATTATTTGACATTCAAAAGCCTCTCTGCTATAGTATGAAATTCAAAAGAAAGGAGTGAGTGAATTGCCACAAAGAAGATGTGCTATTAAAGAGCTGCGAAAAAGCCATAAAAACCGGCTGCGTAACTTGGATGTTAAGACAGAACTGAAAAAAACGATCAAGAAATTTCTTGGTTCAGTCGCCAGCAACAATAAATCGGAAGCGACAACCCAGTTGAAATCAGTTTACAAAAAACTGGATAAGGCGGCCAAACGCAACCTCATCCATAAAAACACCGTCGCACGGCGCAAGTCCCGTTTCAGTATCATGGCCAACAAAATAGCCTCGTAAAGCTCCGCTGCCGTAATACTCTTCCCGTTTTATCCATGTGCCAACAGGCTTGTCAGCTGCACGACGACCAGTTCCAACGCATAATCCGGATATAAACGGCTGCGTTTAATATTTAAATCCGCGTCCTGCAGGAACTGTAACCCCTCCCTATAACGGGCCGGGGATAATCTGTTCTTGATTTCACGCCAAAACCATACCAGCGCCCCCATAATGTGCAGAGGCTGATCCCCTTCCGTCAATAATTCCGCAAGAATCCTCAAGGCCTCGGCCGTCTGCCGGGCTGATATCGCCTTGGTCATATCAAAAACATTGGGTTTGCCTTTGCTGGAAAAGTCAAAGATGTCCGCTTTTTTAAGAAATTTTTTAATGAAGGGGTCTGCAGAGGTCAACCGGGCGGCCTCCAAAACCAAAAACACATGTTCAAAAGGGGCGGCGGCGTAAGCGACCAAGACATCTTTCACCGGCTTGGACAGCTGCTGGCAATTTCTGACCACGACCAGCCGCCGGTCCGCCACAGCCGGCAAAGCCAAAAGGGTTTCCTGCAAAATCCTGGGGGACAACTTGTGGGCGTCTAAACTGTCGTAATCCAACTTCAACGCATCCGATGATGTCAGACATTGCTCCTTTAAAGAAGCCAGCTTCTTTTCCTTGGGATGAGGGTCATCCCCTATAATAATGCTGATCGCTTGGCTCATGGTTCTACCTGAAGCCGGCCCCGCACGCAAGGCACGGGCCAGCTTCACCAGTTCTCTATCGTCCGCTCAACAACCCGCCGGGCTAAATCAACCGTGGCCTCTTCCAGGGCCGAACTTTCCGTCGTGGCCATGGCCCCGGAAACGAAATACGTTGCCTCGCCGGCAAATCCGGACTCTTCCCAAAACACTTCATTCTGCCGGCAGTCTTTCATAACCAGATTCACAATCACATGGACCCGGTATTCCTGGACATCATCGTTGTCCGTATACCGAAGGGCGTAACGCTCGTAACGGATCAGCTCCCCGCTCAAAACCAAATCCGCCTGATCCTTTTCCGCCACCCGGAGATTGCCGTCAAACAAAAAACGGTCAATAATGGCATTGCGCACCTTCACTTCCAGCAAGGGGAAATAAATCTGCCGGTCGTCGGAAGCCGTGTAATCGATGTTGTTCACGAACGGCTCGACGCAAATTGTTTTCAACCGGGCCGGCAAAGCAGACTGCGTCGTATAGCCGCACCCGCCCATTCCGGAAAGGATGGCTGCGATAAGCCAAAAACGGAAAAAAAGGAACGCTTTCATGGCTGGCCGCGCTCGTTAAGAGCCCTGATTTTATTCAGGGCCTGGGAAGCCCACGGGGTATCCTTATAACTCTCGACAATTTTACTATAATAAATTTCCGCGGCCCGGTATTCTTTTCTCTTTTCGTAAAATTCCGCAATCAGGAAATTTTGCTGGGCCTCTTTATTCTTTAAATCCTTAATCTGCTGTTGGGCTTCCTCGGAAAATGCCGCGTCAGGAGTCTCTTTTAAAACCTCCTTCAACTCCTGAATGGCAACCTGGGTGACCTTCTGCTCATAAGGCGCGGCGGAAGACCGTTTCGCGTCCGCTAAAGCGATCTGATACCTGGCTTTTTGCGCCCACTCACTTTCCGGGTAATCATTGAGGGTCTTCTCAAATTCATCTCTGGCCTCCGGCAAAAGGCCTTCTTCCTGCAAATACAGGGCGATATGATACTGCGACGGAGCGGCATAGGGCCCGTAAGGAGAATTCTTGATGACGGTCCGGAAAATATCCACCACCAACGCTTCCGTTCCCATGCCTCCGCCCTGAAAAAAACGTTTTCTTCCCTTTCCTTCCAGCAATGTCATGCCCAGGTTATACTGGTGCTGAATAATTTCGCCGAAACGTTCGGAAAAAGGGTATTGGTCCACCACCGTTTGATAATTTTTAAAGGCTTTTGAATAATTCCCCTCTTCTTCCTCTATAACCCCCAAATAAAACTGCGCCTCCGCCGCTTCCCGGGCACGGGGATAATATTTTATAACTTTCTTGAATTCGGTCACGGCTTTCTCGAGTTCCTTCGCCCGGTACAGTTCAAGGGAAAACGCAAGCTGTTCAGCCGGTGTTCCCTTCACCGATAATTTAGGATTTTCCCATTTGTTCGTCTGCGGGGTCCACACCCACAAGGCTTCGGAAGGAACCGGGAAAGACAGTCCGGTTGCAATGATAAGCGCGTAAAAAAGTGATTTTTTTGTCATGGTTTTCATAGTATAAAGTTAAATACTGCGCCAATTTATCACAGGATACTATTTTTGTCAATCGTCCCCGCCCTCTCAATCCCGGGCCTTAAGTTTTCTTATTTTAATATTATTAATATAACTCGTCTATCTTAAATACCCAAAAAACTCATCAACAAAACACGGCCCCTGGCAAGAAACTCTTGGAAAAATTAAATGACGGTTAGGCAATAAGGCGCGGGGCCATCCTGCGGCAGGGCAAGAAACCAGCTCACAGAAATTAGTCAAGGCCGGAGTCCTTCCGGAAAATACAAAGAAAGCAAAATCCGGTAAGCGTTAAAATCCCGGCCCAGGATAATATCAGGGAAAACCAGCCGCCGAGAGTCATGGCGTTCCTTCCGTTATTTGTCTTTTCCTTCGCCAGGCGACCCTCACCATGACAGCAATCAAGGAAAAAATCAAAAACAACCCCACCCGGGTCGCCAAAATATAAATTTTATTCTCCGGAGCCACCTCTTCCATAAAAATAACCGGAAGCCATTTCTGGAAAAACCATGTCCCGAGAATAATCAGTAAAAAAACCGGGGTCACATATTTAATAATAAATTTATAAATCCGGGGGATCCGCATCTCCGCCCCCAGATGGATCTCGTCCCAGGCGGCCTCCATACCCAAGACCCAGCTGAATAATATGGCTTCAATTGTCGCGAAAAGAACCAGGAAAAACGTGCCGCCCCAGAAATCCAGCTCATCCACAACCCCTCGCCCCAAAAACAGCACCGCCGGCTGGCATAATATAAACGTCGCGGCAGTAAAGATGGCCACGGCCTTCTTCTTGGAGAGGTTAAATTCATCCTCCATAAAAGAGATAACCGGCTGCGCCAGCGAAACCGAAGAGGTGATCCCCGCGATGAACAGCAGCAAAAACCAAAGAAAACTCAAAAAATCCGCTAACGGCAGGCGCTGCAAAATAAGCGGCATGGTGACATAGCCTAAGTTAAAGACACCGGAATCCGCCACGGCGCGGATCTCCATGGGCCCGAAAAAGACAAAGGCGGCAGGCACGACAATGCTGCCGCCGATAATGATTTCCGCGATTTCGTTCATGCTGGCCGCCGTAAGGCCGGATAAAACAACGTCATCCGTCTTGGACAAATAACTCGCGTAGGTCAGGATAACCCCGATGCCGACACTCAAAGTAAACAAAATCTGCCCGGCCGCCTCTAGCCAGACGTGGGCGGATTTAAGCGCGCTTAAATCCGGATTCCACAAAAACCCGAAGCCGTTTAAGACATTCCAGTCCGGCCGGCCGGGATCAGGGGCCCCCAGGGTCATCACCCGGATCATAAGCGCAAAGCCGCAAAAAAATAGCGCGGGCATGGCCAACTTGCAAAGCCGTTCAATCCCGCCTTTAATTCCGTGATAAATGACAAAAATATTCAAAATGAACGTGATGAAAAAAAACGTGTACGCCGGGGCAAGGCTTGAAAAAAACTGGTTTGTCGTCAATCCCTGGAAGGCCTGGAGGAATCCCTGCATCTGGGTCTGATCGCTGACTTGGTTTAACTTACCCGTCAGGGCAAAAAAACTGTACGCCAGAGACCACGACTCAATATAAAGATAATACATAAAAATAACGAGCGGGCCGAAAATACCGATTACTCCGAAATACTTTATGAAACGGTTTTTCCTGGCAATACTATGAAAAATACCCGGAGCCGTCCCATGCCCAAACCCGCCGCCAAACCGGCCTAATGTCCATTCGATCCACATCAGGGGAATCCCGATCAGAAGCAGAGAAACAAAATAGGGAATCATGAAAA
>JAGOJP010000020.1 GCA_017995055.1 Candidatus Omnitrophota bacterium | reverse complement strand
GCCATATACTGTTGGGCCACCTGTTCCTGCTTCGCCGTTTCCTGCAAAATCTTCTGCTGCATCATCTGTTCCTGGATCATCCGCTGCTGCATCATTTGCGGTCCCTGTTGTTTTTTCATAGCCGCCGCACCGCCGGCCAAAGCCCGTCCCTGAAGAAGGACGAGGAGAATGATCAGCATGCACCAAAGGCTGAGAACCTCAAGGCACCAGCCCGCCTGACGAACGTTATTGTTTATCATGTTTTTCCTCTGCCCTGTTTTTTAAAATTTGTTCCGCGTACACTTTCCGCAACCGCGCCACGTCCAGGATATAAATTTCACTCAGGCGCCGGTCTTCCTCCGACACCTGCCCCAGCATAAGGTCCCGGTAAGTACAGACTTCTTCTTCCTGCGGCCAGTACCGGCTCGACGCCACCGTCTGAAACCTGGCCACGGCACATTCCGGAAGAAGCCCGGCCGCAAGGATCGCCTGCAGGGCCGGATCGCCGGTAAAAGGGTCGCGGGAACAGTCATTCCAAATTGTCGTTCCGCTGATCCCCGGCAAAAGGATATATCCCTCCCGGGCCTGCAGAAAAGACGTGATGCCCCAAAACCTGATTTTTTCCGGCGCTTTGGGATTATTCAGGACATCCGCCGCGAACGTGTTGCTGTGATGATCCTGATAAACCAGAACCTGTCCGATATTCCGCTGGCGAAGCCACGCATACGCGTATGTCGTGGCCAAACGGGACGGCAGGACATCCTGGAAAAAGACCTTCGCGTTAAAGATGACGTGAGACGCCAGGACCACCGCCAAAATCGCGGAAAAGGCCCGGTGCTTTTTCCAGGAAAAAGGGGAATGACTGTCCATATAATGACCCGCCGCCGTACAGGCCAGAAAAATCATGCCGAAAAACCAGGAAAAATAATTCCGGCCGAACTGGGCCACCTGGATGATCTCCACCGCCAGGGGCGTTGATAGCCCGAGGAGAATCAGCATAAGCGTCTTGCGGGGTTTCGTCGAACACGACAGAAGGTAGGCCACGCTCCCTCCGCAGGCGGCGAACAGGACCGGCATGGTCAGCATGAAATATTTTAAAATCCACAGCCATCCGCCGCCCCGCAAAAAAGCCGGCACCGGGAAAAACCGGTTCAGATAATCCGCGTAATGCTGAAAATGGTTCCCCCCCCGGCTCAAAAACACATAAATAATAAACATCTTCAGGCTCTCCAAGGGCCGCGGCAGCGTGAACGCCAATAGCACGACGGCCAGGCCGGAGCAAAAAAATAAAAAACGCCGGCCGGCTTCAGCGGAAAACACCCTGGACAGTCGGAAACCCTGAGGATCCGTCAACAACAGCAGCCCGTAATACGGCATATACATAATGGCCGTGGGAGAAGAAAAAAAGACCAGCCCGAAAAACAGCCCGCCCAGAAAAGGATAAACACGTCTTTGCCCCGCGCGCTGCAGGAAAAAAAACGACAGGAGAAAATGGCAGAGGACCAGGGGCTGATGGGCGCCCAGCAGGACATACATATACGGCCAGAAACTGCAGGCGAAAAGCACAAACGCAATAAACCCGACAGCGGCGTTAAAAATCTTTTTAAAAATCAGGAACAGAAGCCCGGCGGAAAGGCCAACGGACAGGATTAAAAGCAGGATATTCGGATAAAGGCTTTTCGTGTCTCCCAGGAGCCGCTGCAGGACCGCGATGGCCACGACAAGCGCTTCTTTCCCCCGCATGTTCAGCTTGCTCAGCCCGTGCAGATGCAGGTCATGCATCTGCGAAAAAAAGCGCATCTCAAACAGCTTCTCCGCGGTTGGAATATACGACGCCGCAGAGTCCGACGGCCAGGCGTTGATATAATACGTTGTCCGCGCCAGCCAGACCGTCATCAGAACAATAAAAATAAGGACAAACGCACCATACGCCCCGGGAAGAGGAAGCCCGCTTCCAAATTTTTTCATCGGACACCCGTCCTTTCCCGGTCCTCACGGCCCCTCATGGCATCCCCAGCCGTTTCCGGTTAGCCCGGTACATTTCATCACCGAGGACTGAGCGCGCCAGCGCGTCTTTGTTCTGCCCGGTCTCAAAGTCATAATCCATAATAGCGGCCAGCCGTAAAAGCTCTGAAAATGGCCGGGACAAAAGCGCCGGATTCCCTTCCCCCATGCTGGTGATAAACTGCGCGTAATACACCGGAGGTTTACGGATCAGCGTCCCCTCCTGCCGGTAGCGGTCTATATGCCGGGAAACCACCAGAACTTTATAATTAACATCGCTGATTTTCATCCAGATTTCACTGGATTGCTCCAGCATGGCCAAAAGCTGGATCAGGCTTTCTTCAACAGTTATGTCCGCGTCCGCCGCCGCGCTCCCGATAATCTGCCCACCAGCCCGGCCTGCCGCGCTGGTCAAAACCTGGCTTTCGGGATAAGACGGTTTCGGGATCAATGTCGGCGCGGGAGTCGCCGGAGCTTCTTCCCTCTCTTGGGGCGGGTTCCCGGAAGAGGTGGCCGGCCAAACCCCGGGCCGTCCGGGTGAAGACGGCTGAACCTGAACCTGGGGATGCACCCTGACTCCCTGCTGTTTCCGGGCCGCCACCCCGCCGGCTTCCAAAAACAAAGGGAAGGAGAAGCAACACACCGATATCGCCAACAGGCTTAAAAACCTTTTCATAACTCTATTCTCTAAACTTTTTTACTCTAGATAATAATAGGCTTATTATAACAAACGCTGTCCATAAAAAGCAAAAGGAGTCTCCGATAAAAACATACGGGGCCCGGCCTGAAAAGGACACCAGCTCAAAAACGCCTGCGCCGGCTTCCATCAAACCCGTTTCCGAAAGGGAGCGCACGCGCCCGCGAGGATCGATCAGACAGGTCCATCCGCTATTAGCGGCCCGTAAAACCGGGCGGCGGATTTCAACCGCGCGCAAAATTGAATTCTGCGCGTGCTGAATCAAGGCGGTCGAATCTTGAAACCAGCCGTCGTTCAGAAGCACGATCATCATATCAACCCCGGCGTGCGCGTACTTCCGGAACAGGGCGCTCACCGTGTCTTCCGAACAAATAGCCAGCCCTGCGGATCCGGACAGTCCCGGGCGGATGAAAGACAAGGGCAGCACCCCCAGGCCCTCCCCCCGCGTAAAATGATACGCGTTCTTACCCCAGTTCTTTTCAATAAACGCCCCAAGCCTCCGTCCGGGCCAAGGCTGTTCTTCGCTAAAAGGGACTAAATATTGCTTGCGGTACACCTCAAAAAATTCTCCCCGAGGGCCAATCCAGGCCGCCCCGTTATACAAACGGCCTTCCTCGTCCTCCCACGCCATGCCGGTTAAGACGCCGGCCCCCTGATGGCGGCACATCTCGATAACAGTCCCCATCAAAAAAATGTCCTGCCGGGGATCCAGAGGAACCGCGGTCTCCGGCCACACAATCATGTCAACGGGGGAAAAAGGGTCCCGCGCGAACGACAGGCGGACATGGGCTTCGACGAAACGGCTCACCCGATCTGCGTCGAGTTTTTCGCGGGGGTCAGCCGCCGCCTGTACAACCGCCGCGCGCACCGGCGGCTCACGCGCCGGGGTTCCGGACAAAAAATAATATTGCGCCGCCCCCCCGGCCCAGGCCAGCAGATTGACCGCCGCCAGCACTTTTATATAAAATAACCTCCGCTCCTTCGCCTCCGCCATTTCATAAAAACAGGTATTGCACAGAACCAAAAAAAATGAAAGCAGAAACGACCCGCCCAAGCTGGCCCATTGTAACACATACAGGTTAAAGGCCTGCGAACACCCGAGATTCCAGGAAAAACCCCGCAGGAGAGCCTGCCGGACATATTCACTTCCTGTCCACAAGGCCGGCCAATAAAAAAGGCGAAATATCCTGGATGAAAACGGAGGCGAGAAAAAAAGCGCAAAAATCAGAGGCTGGATACTCAACATAACGACAAAAAATAAATATCCCGGCAGGCTGTAAGGAATAAACCATTGAATCAAAAGCGCGTAAAAACAGACGCCGAACAGGCCGCCGGTCAGAAGCCTGCGGCAAGGGGCGCCCGAACGGGCAAGGCAGAAAAACAGCGGAATAAGGCAAACCCAGGCGGACGGCCACAGGCCGAAAGAGAACAGGAACGAAGGGAAGGCGGAAAGGTTCAAGATAACCGCAAGGATAAAAAAAAGAATCATGCGTAATGCAGGGCTAACCATACGGTTTTTTGGCCCGGATCGGTCCATTCGACCCGGTGAAAACACCCGGCCGGGATGAAAACCGCGTCGCCGGGTTCAAGGTCATGAATATTCTCCGCCTCCTGAAAACGCAACCGCGCCCGGCCGCTTAAAACCAGCACCCATTCATGCCGGGCTTGTGAAAGCCATTCCCCCGGCGGAGTTATTTGTCCCGTGGAAATAATGCGTTCCAAATCAAAATGCCCGGTCTTCAAAAGGCTCGTAAATATTTCTTCCCGGCTGCTCTCCGGAAGCCCGGATAATATATTTTGGATGGTATGTTTCATCACGCGTGCCAAAAATTCAAAGCCAGACCGCCCCCAAGCCGCCGGGCACCGTTATCAACACCGGATATTCAACAACACCCGTTCATATAACGTCGGAGGACAATACGTGTTTTCCTTGGGCTTCAAGAGCTGAATGACAGAAACCTCCGAGGAGTACCCCCCGCCCTCCAATTTCAGGGCGTTAATGTTTTCCTGAATGTCCTTCATGACTTTCCGGTAGGCCGCCTTAAGCGACCGCTGCTGATATTGGTAATCCTTGATCGCGCCCCGGATAATGTCTGAACCGCTCCCTTGGGCCCGCAGTTCCTTCATCTCCTCCTGAAAATCTGCCGTCAGCTCCTGCCTTTTTTTCAGATAAATATCCCGGACATCTTCCTGCTTCAGCCGCAAATTATACAGCAGTTCTTGCCGGTCCGGGGATTCACCGGCGCACACGCCGGCCAAAGGGGAAAAAACCGTCACAAGGATGACACCGGCCCTCAAAAAAGAAAAGAAGCGAACCATGCGGCGCCTCCAACCCCAAAGTTATTTGTTTTGCTCTTGAGAAAGTTCCTGCAGCAAGGCGAGCGCCATCAGAAAATTTTTTTCATCCTGTTTTTGGCGGAAAAACTCTATACTGGCTTCCACGTTTTTGCGGGCCAATTCCACATCCCCCATAAGCCGGTAATTAACCGCGATCAAATAATGCAACGACCCCTTATCAGGCGAAACCCGCAGCGCCGCTGAAAAGGTATCAATCGCGCGCGTGTAATCGCTGATACGCATATACGTCTGCCCCAGAAGCAGATAGGGTTGCGGGTCAACCGGATTCTGCTTGATCGCTTCATCAAAGCTCTTGATCGCTTCCGGCACTTTGGCCTGCTCCAGATACTCAATCCCATCCTTCATGAAATCATGAGCCGCCGGTGTCGGGACAGGAACTTCCAATTTCACCTCTTTTTTCTGTTCACAGCCGAAAGCGCAGATCATAATTGCAAAAATAAGACACCCTCTTTTCACGGCAACCTCCTTCATTTTCTCCTAATCCCTTGAGATCCGGTTCTGTCCTATCATTTGAACTTTGGATAAAAAAATGAAAACCCGTTTAACCTTCAGAAATAGCATAAGGGCAGGGTTCAAGACCTGCCCTTATTATGACGCATAAACTTCTGATTGCAAATAATTTATTGACCTTGCTCCTCGCGGTAGCCGTTCGTGATCGGCAACCGCCAGTCTTTTCCAAACGCCCGTGTCGAAATTTTTATTCCAGGAGGCGATTGCCGGCGTTTATATTCGCTCCGATCAACTTTCAGGATAATTTCCCTGACTTTACTCTTATCCAGGCCCATCTTCTGCAATTGAGTTATGGACAAATGTTCTTCCACATACCCCTTCAAAAGAGGATCCAAGTCAGGATACGGAGGCAAAGAATCCTGATCCGTTTGATTATAACGCAATTCCGCGGACGGCGCCCGTTCCAAAACGCTGTCCGGAATCACCGGCTGTCGTTCATTAATAAACCTGGCCAGCTGAAAAACTTGTGTTTTAGAAATATCCTTGATCACCGCAAAGCCGCCCGCCAAATCACCATAAAGCGTGCAATACCCCACCGCAACCTCACTTTTATTCCCGGCATTTAAAACCAGCCAGCCGAATTTATTGGAGAATTTCATCAGGATATTGCCCCGGATCCTGGCCTGGAGATTTTCCTCGGCCACATCAAACGGCAACCCGGAAAATTCCGGAGCAAGCTCATCCAAATAAGTCTGAAAAATACGGTCAATGGGGATTTCCTTAAACCCGATTCTTAAATTTTGCGCCAGGATCCGGGCGTCCCTTTGAGTTCCTTCCGAAGTATATTTCGACGGCATGGAAATGCCGACCACATTCTCATGGCCAACCGCATCCGCGGCCAAGGCCGCAACCACAGACGAATCAATCCCGCCGCTTAACCCTATGACGACCTTTTTAAACCCGTTTTTATGGACATAATCCCGCGTCCCTAAAACCAGGGCCCGATAAACGCGCTCAATCAGGGAAAACCGCTCTTCCTTATGAGGAGGCAAGGCGCACTTTAATGTTTGTGTCTTATCCCCAAGATTAATGCATCCCCGCGGCGCCCGGTATTTCTGCCCCGAAGAGGCCAGAGGCAGGTCCAGGACAATCAAATCCTCTTCAAATTGTTTTCCGTTAGCAAGCACGCGGCCCTGCGGATTAATGACCAGGCTGCCTCCGTCAAAAACCAGTTCATCCTGGCCGCCGACAAGATTTGTGTAACAAACATACGCGTGCGTCTTCCGGGCGCAATCCTTCAGCCGTTTCTCCCGCCGTTGCAGCTTGTCATAATCATACGGGGATGCCGAAAGGTTCACGATCAGCGGCAACTTTTGCTTGATCTGTGCCTCTAAAAGCGGACCGTGCCGCCAGACGTCTTCGCAAATACTAAGCCCGAAAACCACGCCATTCAACCGGAAGCTCAAGGTTCCCGTGCCAGGGGTAAAATAACGTTTTTCATCAAACACGCCGTAATTCGGGAGCTCCTGTTTATGATAAATCCCGCATATTTTATGATCCTGAATCACGGCCGCCGCGTTAAAAATATTTCTTTTTTTACCCCGGTCAACAAACCCCAGGACCGCGGTGATCCCGGTGATCTCCCGGCTTAACGCCTTCAGCGTCTTCAGGTTATCCTGGATAAAATGATCCTTGAACAAAAGGTCTTCCGGAGGGAAACCGCAAACCGCCAATTCAGGGAAAACAATCAAATCCGCGGACAGTTCCCGGGCCTGGAGGATAAACTGCAAAATTTTCCGCCGGTTCCCTTCCAAGTTCCCCACCATGGAATTAATCTGCGCCAATGCCACACGTATCATCACGCTGTCCTTTTTAAAAGCCCTCTTTTCAAAACCATCCCGCTTTCATCCAATCAAACGCACGGAACGCTCCTGATCCAAGATGATCTTTGAAAAATTATTATATCTCTGTTCCCCTGCCCTGTGGAAATTTTCCTTTATTTGCTGATACCGGGACAGCAGGGCGTTTTTCCTGCTCCAATAGCCGGGGGGCTCTCACATCAGCCGGACAGAAAAAAACCCGGTCTCTTCCAGCCGGGCACGGGGGACACCCTGGCCCGGCTGGCTTTGGCCAGAAACCCCTGCTGGGCCAAAAAAGTCCCCAAGGCCCCAAGATGTGCTTCGCAAAGGCATGCCAGCTTAAACAATAAACAGCATCTCCTCGTAAGACGGCAGCGGCCAATAATCAGCCGGGACCAGGCCTTCCAGGACATCGATCGTGACGCGCAGAGCTTCCATGGTAGCCTTAGTCTTTAAAGCGACTCCTTTATCAATAGCCGTCTGGAGTTTCTCTATTTTTTTCAACGCCTCTTCCGACTCCCGTGTGATTTCTGCAAGCAGTTTTCGGGACGACGGAGATTTAAACTTATTGACGGACTCCGCTGACTTGATACTCTCCGCCAAATCTTCCTGATAATTAAACACCGCAGGCATAATCAGGGTCTTGGCCATGTCTAAGGAAAGCTTGGCTTCATAATCAATGGTTGTATTGTAGGCCTCAAGATACACCTCATTGCGGGACGCAAGCTCCTTCTTCGTTAAAACACCGTTCCGCTCAAAAAGCTTGGCCACCTCAGGGTCGCTCATAACGGCCAGGGCTTCCGGTGTGTTTTTCAGGTTCGGAAGTCCCCTCTGATTGGCTTCCTTCACCCAGGCTTCCGTGTAATTATCTCCGTTAAAAATAATCCGTTTATGCGTTTTGATGATGTTCTTCAAGATTCTCTGCAGAGACGCGTTAAAGTCCTTTTTCGCACTCAAATCTTTTTCCAGCTGGGAGCAAATATCGCTGATAGCGTCGGCCACGATCGTGTTCAAAATAATATTCGGGCCGGCCAGACTCATGTTGGACCCCACCGCCCGGAACTCAAACTTGGACCCGGTGAAAGCAAACGGGGATGTGCGGTTCCGGTCGGTCGCGTGACGCGGGAGGTTGGGCAAAGAATCCACGCCAATCTCAAGGACTCCGCCGGATTTAGAATGCTTGGCTTCTCCATTTTCAATCTGCTCAATAATATCCGTCAGCTGTTCGCCAAGAAAAATAGAAATAATCGCCGGAGGCGCCTCATGCGATCCCAAGCGGTGATCATTACCCGCGGTCGCCACCGAAGAACGCAACACACCGGCATACGTGTCCACGGCCTTAATCACCGCACACAGGATAACGAGGAATTTGGCATTTTCATGGGGATTATCGCCCGGATCCAGCCAGTTCTTGCCGTCCGGCCCAACGATAGACCAGTTATTATGTTTCCCCGAGCCGTTAATCCCGGCAAAAGGCTTTTCATGCAGGAGACACACCAACCCATGCTGCTCGGCAACCCGTTTCATGACCTCCATACAAAGCATGTTGTGATCCACGGCCAGGTTCATGTTCTCAAAAATCGGAGCGATTTCATATTGTCCGGGCGCAACCTCATTATGGCGCGTCTTGGAGGGAACCCCGTACCTCCACATCTCCCGGTCAAGATCTTCCATAAAACCCATAATACGGCTCTTAATAGCGCCGAAATAATGATCGGCCATCTGCTGATGTTTGGCCGGGCCCTTCCCGAAAAGCGTGCGGCCTGTCTGAATCAGGTCAATGCGCTGCAGATAATATTCGCGGTCGATAAGAAAATATTCCTGTTCGCCGCCCAACGTGGCATACACCTGTTTGCCTTTGGTTTCAATGCCGAACAATCCGGCCAGCCGGCAAACCTGTTTGGAAAGCGCCTTCATGGAGCGCAAAAGAGGAGTCTTCTTATCCAACGCCTCACCGTTCCAGCCGATAAAGTAGGTCGGGATGCAAAGCGTGGCGCATTGGGGCCCTTCTTTAATAAAAGCCGGACTCGTCGGGTCCCACCCCGTGTAGCCCCGGGCTTCAAATGTCCATCGCAACCCTCCGGACGGAAAACTGGACGCATCCGGCTCGCCCTGGATCAACTCTTGGCCTGAAAAATCCAGAAGGACCCCGCCCTCGCCATCCGGGACGATAAATGAGTCATGTTTTTCCGCGGTCGTGCCGGTTAACGGCTGAAACCAATGCGTAAAATGCGTAGCGCCCTTGGAAACAGCCCAGGTTTTCATCGCGTCAGCCACCTCATCCGCGATGCCGGGATCAAGCGGCCCTCTTTCCTTGATCGTTTTGCTCAAGGACTGAAACGCCTTTTCTGAAAGATAATTCCGCATGGCCTTAAGGCTAAAAACATTCTGGCCATAAATATCAGCAACTGTTTGTCCTGCCAAATGTTCCCGTCTTTCTTCCATCTTTTTCCTCCGTGTTTAATTTATCCCTTCCGAGTCTCTCTGCGTTTTAAAAAGCAGATTATTATAAAACAGCGCTGCCCCCAAATGGGAAATATTTTCAAGCCCGCTGCCTTCCCTCATTCACAATGTCCCCTCCTTTTTATAAAACCCAATTTTGTCGGAGCGCCACGCCCGCGATGGCGTGATTCCTATTCAATGGCTTCGCGGAACGATCGAGTGTCTCCACATACGCGCGGGACATCCCGCAAGCAGAAGCCCGTGTTAACCTCGTTCGCCGATATCCAGCCCGCGGTGCTCCTCTTCGACGGGAACCCGCAAGCTGTCTTTGCTCGTGAGGGCCCCCCATGTCCATTCTTTAAACACAAAAAAATCCTCTCCCGCAGAACACCTGCCATGAAGAGGACATCAATGCCCAAAAACAAGAAAGCCCGGAATCTTATACAGAATCCGGACTTCTTTGCCCGTTATGATAAACCGTCAATGGTCTGGTTAAAATATAATATTTCCGCGATCTTTTGTCAAGGTGTTTTTATTTTCAGGAGAAAATCTACCCCTCCGACGACGAACAACAGCCACGCCCCTGATTTTTCCGGAGCCCTCAAGACATCTTTTTATGAGGAGCTTGCGGAGTTCAATTCATCCATGAGAATCACGGATTCCGCGATCTCCTTCATGGAACGGCAGGTATCCATGCTCTTTTTATGGATCAAACGATACGCGGCCTGCTCGGAAAGATTGTTCATGCGCATCAAAATGCCTTTGGCTCGATCGACGAGTTTGCGCGTTTCCAGGGCCTCTTTCGCCTTCAGGGCTTCCTGCATCAACTTGGTGTTTTCCACCGCGACCGCCGCCTGATTGGCCACCATCTGCAAAACCCCTATTTCTTCATCCGTAAACACATGCGGCTCTTTGGTATATACATTGATGACTCCGATCGCGGTGTCTTTAACAATCATGGGAACCGCAATCATCGAAGTCAGGTTCTCTTTCACCGCCATGTCCCGGTAAAAATATTTCTGTTCCTGCCGGACATCCTGACACGCCAACGGTTTTTTGCATTTGATCACCTCTCCCAAAAAGCTGCGGTCTACGTTCAGATTCGGTTTCTTTTTATATTCTTCACTCAGGCTCTGCGTGGCTTTAATCACAAGCTCCTTTTCTTTCTTGTCATCCAAAAGAAGGATCGAACAAATTTTGGAATTCAATATCTCCGCCGTCACCACAACGATCAGGTTTAAAATTTCATCCAGATAATTTTCCGAAGTGATCGACTGGCTCACTTTAACCAAGCTGTCAAACTGTTTGGCTTTCTGCTTGATGTGCTCATAAAGGACAGCGTGCTCAATCACACCCCCGACCTGCTTGGCGATGGTGCAGATAATATTAACCGTCTGAGAGCTGTAATTATGCGGCTTTTTATGCTGGACATTAATAACCCCAATCGCCTTCCCCTTATAAACAATCGGGACGGACAGAAAGGCTTCATACCGGTCTTCCGGCAAAACATCAAAATTCTTGAACCGGGCGTCCTGATAGGCATTCTGACTGATGGCTACAGGCTTATTTTCCTGGGCCACCCACCCGGTAATGCCCTCTCCGACTTTCAGGACAAGATTCCCCAGCATTTTTTTATGCGGCAGCTTGGAGGCCATTAACGTTAAATTTGTTTTTGTTTCGTCAAAAAGATAGATAAAAACCGAGTCCGCCTGGGTCGTGTCGTTCACAATGCCCACGACCTCTTTCAGCGTCCGCGCCAGATCCATCTCCGAAGACGTTATATCAACGATCTGCCGTAATATCTTCAGCTCTTCCGCATGAGAGATGTTTAAATCGGCCTCGGCGTTCCGTTGTTTTGTCATAGTGGCTCCCTGTTCTTTGGGCCCCCTGGCCCGTTCTCCCATCAAATTAATAGACGACAAAATATTCTTTTCTACAAAAATTCCTTTAGCCCTTGCGGGCGAATGGTTTTTAACGCAGCCCAAAAGAGCGCGCCTGAGGTCTTCTGCGAAGATAAATATTTTTTCGATTCAGGGACGCCGGCCTGTCGTTGCAACCGCTATCCCGCCCGTGATGTTTTAATCAGGAAACGTCCCGGTTTTAATTTTATCAAAACGCAGTTCGGACAAAGGAACCCCGGCTTTTTCTTCATCCGGATACCCGATGGCGATAATAGATTCCACCCGAAAATTTTCCGGGATGCGCAGGGTTTTGCGGATATAATTCTCGGCGCTTTCCGAAGGAGAATGCTGGCGATTACGGATTTGCACCCAGCAGCTGCCCAATCCCAAAGACGTCGCAGTTAACATAACGACCGCCGACGCGACAGAGCAGTCTTCTATCCATACATCCGAAGCGGATTCGTCGCCCAAAACCACTATGCCCATCGGCGCGCCGGCCAAAAATGCGGAGCCGTGGACTTTCACCCGGGAAAGATGGGTCAGCACATTCTCCTCTTCCACAAAAATAAACATCCAGGGCTGAAGGTCACGCGACGACGGAGACCGCAGCAAAGCCTCTTTCAGGATGCTCACCTTCTCCGGCTCGATCGGCTGGTTCAAATATGCGCGCACGCTCCGCCGCTTTCTCAATAGATCAATCATGGGGCCTCCTTTAGGTTAACACAAACACCCGCAAAAGCTGTTTCCCTTCTTCCTTTAGTTTAACAAAGGAAAGGCCCCTGCGCCGCAGTTTTTCCATGAAATAAAACAAAGGCATTTAGGAAGCCCGGGCGGTTCCCGGATAAAGCGCAGGACAAAATTAGTGAAATTGTGCTTTGATGCGGGGGCGGGTAAAAAACAAAATATGCCCCGCCAGAAGAGGCAGAAGGACGACAAACCCTCCGGACACAAAAAAGGCAAGCAAAAAAATAGGGAGAAGAAATCCGGGGGTTTTTCTTTTCATCAGCAGAAACGCCGAGAAGAAAAACAGCACCGCGACGATATAAGCGACAATCTGCATCAGATCCGCTTCGCCGATGACCAGGTTGCGGGAACGGGACAGGGCCGCCGCGCTGGACACGCAGGCGCTGAGCCCCAGCAGGCCTAAAATATTATAAATCGTGCAAAAAAGGCGAATCCCAAATTCCATTATAAAAACCCTTTCCGCCAATGATTCAAACGCAGGGCGTCTCTTCTAGACAAATGTTATTGTACCAACGCATCGCTTTCCCGTCAACGTGACAATACGGGTCATACCGGGACAGGATTTTAAGAAAGGGAAAAAAGACCCAGGGGCACTCAGACGCCGAAGGGATAACGCAACCAGCAAAAATGGATCAGCCTTACGATAAAGGGAGGGCCATGATCTTCCCATCCAGGGCATCCTTTATCGAGATTACTGGCTCCCTGTCCCCCCTTGGGGCCTGGCACCTCCTTCCTTCTCAAGCTTAGCGATGTTCTTGATGCAGACGATCCCCCCTATCCGTATCGGTCCTAGAGTTTATTTAATTTGTTAACGGAACCGGCCTCTCCTATAAAAATCAGGACATCATCGGGTCGAAATTGATAATCAGAAGGCGGCATGATCTTAGTCTGTCCGGTGAGAGGATTCTTCACGGCTAATATGTCAATGCCATATTTATTGCGCAACTGCAGATCTCTTATGGATTTCATCAAAAATTTCTCCGGGACCGGGGATTCGATAATGTCAAAATCATCCGACAATCTAATCGCATCCAAAATATCCGGAGAGACAAGATTTCTCGCTATCCTTTTAGCCGTCTCTTCTTCAGGATAAATAATCTCGCTGGCTCCTATGGACATCAAAATTTCCCCATGAGCGATCGTCGTTGCTTTGGCGATAATCTTCTTTATGCCTATTTCCTTTAAATGATAGGTTACCAGCACACTGCTGTCTATTTTTTCACTTATACAAACAATCGCGCAATCAATGTTCTTGCTAAATTTTAATAAAAGTTCCCTGTTAGCCGCATTCGCCACAATAACCTGCTCAACCTTGTCCTTGACAAGGTCAGCCTTTGCCTGGTCTTCTTCAATAGCAATGATCTCCACAAAATTCTTGCTCAATTCTTCCACAAGTGCGCAACCAAAATGGCCGAGACCAATAATTAATATATTTTTCACAGAACACCCCTCCTTCAACTTACTATAATTTCTTCGTTTGGAAATCCATAAACAATTTTACGGCTTTGTCTGGTCTGTAACGCGATGCCTAACGTCAGCGGACCGATGCGGCCGATAAGCATAAGGAAGACTATGATCATCTTGCCCCAAGAGGATAAATATGTCGTTATGCCAGTTGATAACCCCGCCGTCCCAAAGGCCGACACGGCTTCGAAGAGCGTATCCAGAAAGTCTTCTTGGGGATTGACCTTTGTATGCGAAATCGATAGGTTCTCGGCCATCTGCAGCAGGAAAACGGCAATCAAGATCAACAGACAGGATGAAATAAATATCGTTAACGCCCTGTCGACGATAGCCTCCGGTATTTTCCGTTTAAACAAGCTCGCCATCTCAAGCCCTTTGAGCTTGTTGCGGACAAGGGCCGCAACGGATAAAAATGTGTGTATTTTTATCCCGCCGGCTGTCGACCCCGGACACGCGCCGATAAACATAAGAAATATCACCAAAAAAAGAGTTGGATTGGATAACATGGCCGTGTCAATCGTATTAAAGCCCGCCGTACGGGACGTCACCGACAAAAAGAGAGCGTTAAGAATCTGATACGATATCGGCAGGCTGCGCATCGTTCCCCGGCTCTCCAGAAACCAAACGATCAAGCCCCCCCCCAAGACAAAAAAAACACTCCCGATCAAAGCAATTCTAGAATGTAGGCTCATGGGAATTTTTTTATTGCCCCTGGTTTTATTCATCACAATTCTACCCACTTCATAGATAACGATAAATCCCAATCCTCCCAAAATAATTAAAGACATTAAAATAAGCAGCACAGGCGGATTTTTATGAAATCCCATCAAATTATCCGCGTAGAGGCTGATCCCGGCATTACAGAAAGCCGAAACCGAGTGGAATATCGAACTGTAAACAGCAAACGGAAAGGAATGATAGGGCCGAAGACAAAAAAACAATAAAATCGCTCCGAGAGATTCAATGATGAACGTCATCCCCAAAATCAAGAATACCGAATATTTGATATTTCTAAAACTCATGTCCTGTGACAAATCCTGAATACAAAGCTGGGAATGCAGCGATATCCGTTTCCCGATAGAAATAAGAAACAGCAAAGAAAACGTCATGATGCCTAATCCGCCCCATTGGATGAGAGACAAAATAACAATCTGCCCGAATAAAGTCAGGCCCGTCCCCACATCCACGACACTGAGTCCTGTAACGCAAACAGCGGACGTTGCCATAAATAGCGCGTCAATCCACGGCAAAGGATTATTCTTGCTGGAAAAAGGCAGCTTCAGCAATACTGTGCCGACCATTATCGCCAAGAGGAAGCTGTAAAAAATCAGTGCCTCTGGTTTATGATTGAACATATTCTTTTTCATTGATAATTTTTTCCTTTTACAGGATCCTTTCTCTCCTTTTGCCCACGGCAACAGCCAGCATGGCTCATTTTGGCAAAGACGTCTCTGCCGCGACGATCATCAGCCCAAACAAAGATTGACTGACGTTTAAACGGCCAGCCATATCCACCGCGCCATTGAACGCCCAACACCAAACCCCAAGACTATCCGCGGCCGCCAACAAAGCTTTCGAAAGACGCCCTTTCTCTGCTGTATCCTGTTGGTTATCCTTCCCCGGATCTAAGGCAATATTGCAATATAGTACATGAAAACCACAAAAAAAGATATCAATATAACCTGTTTTGTAAATTTATTGTCCCTGTTCCAATAGGCCACAAGCCCCAGATAACCCCGTATCAGGCTTAAAACAGCCCTGTTTTCATAGTGTTAAAACCTGCCCTTGGTTTTAACATTATTGATCCGGGTGCACGCTTCCCGGTTCCCCAGGCGGCAGCTTTGGTTTAAATCTTTCAAACAATTCTCAAAATCATTTTTATAATAATACACCCTGGCCCGCTTAAGATAAGCCCCGGTATGCTTTGGTTCCAGCTTCAGGAACCGCTCCCAGTAGCCGAGGCTGTAATCAAACTGCCTTTCAGAACTGGCGATATCGCTGATCATGCTGACGGACTGAAAATCCCCGGGGTTCAGGGCCAGGGCCTGCTCAAAATCTTTCAGCGCGGCTCCCGCGTCCCCTTTGTCAAAAAAAGCCTTCCCCCGCCAGTAAAATGTTTCGTAATCCCGGTCATTAAATTTCAGGGACACATTAAACAAGCCAATCGCGGCCCGCACATGCCTGGACTTATATTTTTCCTGCCCCTGAAGCATCAAGTCCCGGCCGGCCCCCCGGGCCCATTTCCCTGTTTCGTCATAAAACGGATCGGCCCGGATTGCCGTTTCCAGATCACGCAGCGAATTTTCATAATCTTCCAGCTGATAATATATTTTTGAACGAAGAAGATAACAGGATGCTCCAAGGCCGAGCCGGACCGCTTCGTTAATTTCCTCCAAAGCCCGGGGGGAATCTTTTAAATTATAATAATATATTTCCGCGATCTGCTCGTGAAGGGCTGCGCGTTCTCCAAAAGCCAAGGCGTCCCGCAGCAGGTCGACCGCCTTATCGTATTGCTGGGCCCGCTTCAGATACCACGCCTGATCTTCAAATATATAACCATACAATTTCGTCATGTTCGGGTTGATACGATTATATGGCTCCGCATCCCGGGCGACCGCCTGCATCTGCTCATAGCTTCCGCCCCATCGCGGCGTTTGCGAAGACACGATCTCTTTCCGGATAAGATAAGAATGGGGAAACAATGCAAGCGCACGCGCAGTAATCAGTTCCTTCTCCCGGTCGGGCCTGGAGACGCCATAAATGCTGATTAACATCCCATACGCGGGCAACAGGTCGGGCTTCATTTTTAAAGCCTTTTGAATATTTTCCTCCGCCTGCTGAAAACAGTCCTCCATTTTTTGAAAGTGCTCATTCGAAGTTCCCTGAAAAGATCGGGACCCGCGGTTTTCCCATCCCCGCTGATGATAATACTGGGCCAGGGCCAAATACGGCTGGTAGTTATACGGGAACGTTCCTTTCCATTTAAAAAGCAAGCGCTCGCAGTCAGGGGATGGCTCCGAAAAAACAAGGAGAAAATCACGAATCAAAAACTCGTCGGCCGGATTGGATTTGATCGCGGCCAGATATTTATCCATCATGACGCTCAGCGCGCCAAACCGCTCGTTTTTAAACAACGCGCGGACCTCCTCCACCTGCTCAAGGCTCAAGCCCTTGACCGGCTCTTTAACCACCGGGAGGTTTTCCGCGCTTATGACAGGATTGAATAATTTATGCGGGGCCGAGGGATTGGGCACGCTGGACAACGCGGCAAACGTGAGGGACGGCCAAGCGGACAGCGACACAACGACAAGGGACACAAAACAAAACCGAGACAAAAATATAGAAGCATTATTTCCTTTCATCGCGCCTGATACCCATGAGGAAGTGCTTATCTTTTACACCCAACAACAAAATTGTAAATTGGCCCCAGCCGGGGGTCTTCTTTCTCCGCTCCTATAATAACACCCTGCGCCTGTTTCGTCATTATATCTAACGCCCTGTCCCATTCCTAAGCGGGAGAAGGCGCGCATTTCACTAGCCCCAGCTATTCTAACGGCGTGAATTAGAAGCCGTTTCCTCAATTCTGATCTAGACAAGAGGGTTCGCTTGAACACCGTTAGAATAGCTGGGAAGCAAAAATGAAATGAGTTATCGGTTACCCTTTTTATTCCCCTCCGCCCGAAGGCCTTTCCTCACCCGGTACAAGTCAAACAAAAAGACCTGTATCTGAGCTGATCCCATGTGCCAATCTTCGTAATAATGGCTCCCGATCCTCTCCCCCCGGAAATGGCTTTTCAAAAAACCAGAAAAATGATGGTCGCGGTCATACGCGAAAAGTGAAGCGGTGGTGATGTAAACCGGGACATCCTGATCCAGGAGCGCGTCCATCTCGTCTCGAAAGCGAGCCAAGTCTTCGGGCGCCGCGCGGAGCACGTCCGCGGGCCGGTAAAGCACCCGGCACGGCGTGTAATATTTGTAAAAAAGCCCTTCGTCCGCGACAATCACGCGGGCGTCCGGCTCCACGTTGGCGGCGACCCACCGGACAAAATCCGGCAACAGGGCGTGTTCGTGACGAAACTTCAGCACCGGATAAACCCGGCTGAACGTCCCATAAATCATAAAAACAAACACCGGAATCAACACCCAGCGGGCCAAAGGGTATTTCCGGAGCAACTTCGCCATCACATATCCCTGGCCGATCACCAGAGGGGGGAGAATCACACACAAAAAACGCGGATTAATGATAAAACGGTGATTCCCGTAAAAAAAAAGCGGCCCGGCGATCCAGAGTAAAAAAAACACCCCCCGAGTCACTCCCTGGCGGACGATCAGCGCCAGCCCTAAAAGGCTCAAAATCAGCCCCGGCCAGGTAAAATTTTCCGCCAGATGATCTCCGGCGATCAATAAATGGGGCGTCAAGATCCCCAAATATTTATGCTGAAACCCCGCCTGCCAGAACCGCGACAGGTTAGCGCCGTACTCCGGGTTATCCTGGAGAAAATAAGGAAGATGAAAAGCCGCCGCCGTTCCCGCGGCAAGAAAAGAAAAAAGGATGACGGACAGGACCCTGCTTTTCCGGGACGCGCGAGCCGGCTCTGGCCCTTCGGCCTGTCCTAACAAGACGAAAAAACACATGGCCGGAAACAGGAGGCCCATGTCCTGCAGCCTGGCCGCGCCCATGGCCCCGAACAACACCGCGGACACCAGTAAATCCCTTCTGTGGTTATTGTCTAAAAACCGCTGAAGAAAAAAAACACAGGCAAGAAGAAAAAACATCTCCGGGGCGTGGTTCATGCCGTAAACAGAAAGCGACAGAAAAATCGGGCACAGCGAAAACGACGCCGCGGCCAAAACGGCCGCGGTCCGGCCGAAACGCTGTTCGGCGACAAGATAAATCAGCGCCACGGCCCCGGCGCTGAAAATCACGCTCATCAGGTTCACCGCAAAAACAGGGTCAGCAACGCCGAAGAGGCCCGCGGCTGAAATAAAAAACGCCCCGAGCAAAACGGTTAAAGGATAGCCCGACCCGAAAAGATGCTGCAGCCGGCCGGTCTCGATCGTTCTCTGGGACTGGATCGCGAGGTTCAGTGTGTCGAGGTTATAAGGCCCTTTGCTGATCAAGGCCAGCCTGAAAGCCAGGCTGAAAATAAAAACGCCCGCCAAAAGAAAAAAACTCTTACGCGTTGCAGTCCAAGGGAACATACCGTCCATCCTTAGGGGTCCAGTTTGCCCTCTTTCATGGCCCGCTCCAGGACTTTCAGCCACACGAGCACCGGCTTGACGGCATGGAGCACGGCGCGGATAAACCCGTGAATCCCGTCCTGGCGGCCCTTGTTTTTAAAATAACTTTTATAAAAAATCCTCGCACTCTTAAATAAGATCAGCTTCTTATACTTCGCGGCGGAAATCCGGCCTTCGGCCGACACGATCTCTTCGCTTTCCGAATCGGAATAATGATTGTTCCTCTCGATGAAATGGCTGATGGAGGGCAGGTTGTAATGATAGACACAGGCCTCCAGCCGGCCGACCGGTCCGTCGACAAAAAGGGATTCATGGACGACGCCGCGGCTTTGGCCTTTATTTTTTCTCACGATGCGCAGGCTGTCAGAGCGGCCCGGATTCTTAAGCGGACGGTCAAAAACGCAATTAATCCTCTGGATAACAAAACCCTGGCATTCCCCGGCCGCGGCCAGGCCTTCCTGGATCTTCCGGGCGGATTCCGGAGGGACAACCTCATCGGCGTCCATTTCCAGAATCCATTCCGAGCGCGCGGCCGCCATGCCGCGGTTGCGCTGGGCGGCAAAATCCTGTTCCAACGGGTGCCGGATCACGGTCGCCCCGTACTCGTCCCGGGCGATCTCCACCGTGCGGTCCTCTGACATATCATCGACCACGACAATTTCATCGACCCAGCCCTTCAGGGAATCCAGGCAGGCCCGGATCCGGGCCTCTTCGTTTTTCGTGATCACAACCGCGGTCACAGTAGGATGGTTTAACATCGCGTTTCCTTCTCTATTTATAATGGACACCGCTTATCTGGCCGCCTTTATCCGAATTGATCATAAGCGACCATGTCCGGCGGCACGCCCAGGGCGTCCAGCAGGCCCAAGGCCGCATCGATCATGGCCGGCGGCCCGCAAAGGTAATACTCCGCCTCTTCCGGCTCCTCGTGATTCTTTAAATACTGGTCATACAAAACCTGATGAATAAATCCGGTCGGCCCGTTCCAGTTATCAGAGGCAAGCGGCTCGGACAGGGCTGCGGTATAAAAAAAATTGGGGAAATCCTTCTCCAGGGCGCGAAACTCCTCCGAGTAAAACATCTCCCGGGCCGAACGGGCGCCGTACCAAAAAGAGATCTTGCGGTCCCGGGTCTTGAGCTCGCGGAACAAAAACATCAAATGGCTTCTTAACGGCGCCATCCCGGCCCCTCCGCCGACATAAATCATTTCCCTTGGAGTATCCTTAATGAAGAATTCGCCGTACGGTCCGCTGACCTCCACCGTGTCGCCGGGTTTCAGGTTAAACAGATAAGACGAAACAATCCCCGCCGGAACGCCCATGTCCCGGGGCGGCGGAAGGGCGAGTCGGACATTCAGCACGAGCTTCCCTTTTTCGCCGGGATGATTGGCCATGGAATAAGCCCGGAATGTTTCTTCGCTGTTCTCGGCGGTCAACCCCCAGAGACCGCCCGTGTCCCAGTCCGGGCGGTACCGAGGAGGAATATCGAACGACTGGAAACTCAGCCGGTACGGCGGGACATAAACCTGAACGTACGCCCCGGCTTTAAAATCAAAGGGCTCCGGAACATCCAGCACCAGTTCTTTGATAAACGTGCCAACGTTGGCGTTGGACCGCACGGCGCAGGCAAACTTTCTGATATGAAAAACTTCCTCCGGCACACGGATGACCAGGTCCTCCCTGACCTTCGCCTGGCAGGCGAGGCGCACTCGGTCTTTTTGTTCGCGCCGGGTCAACAGGCCTGTTTCCGTGGGAAGAATGTCTCCCCCGCCTTCCAGGACCTGGCACTTGCACAACCCGCACGTGCCGCCGCCGCCGCAGGCCGAAGGCAGGAAAACACGCTCCTCGGCCAGCGTCATCAGCAAATTTTTTCCGGCGCCGACAACAAGAGTCTTTTTGCCTTCATTAAGCGTAATCCGGCAAGCCCCTTTTCTGGCGACCCTGGCCTCCGCCAGATGAAGGACAAGAACCAGACAAAAAACAATCCCCGAAAAAACCGCGGTGCTCAATAAAACAAACGGTAAAAACGCCATCGCGTTCTGTTGTCTCCTTTACAAACGGATCCCGGCAAAACACATGAACCCTAACGCCATAAGCCCGGTCAGCATCAGGGTGATCCCCAGCCCCCTCAACGGCGCGGGAATGTCGGAATACCCGAGCTTTTTCCGTATGGCGGCCATGGCGACGATCGCCAGCGCCCAGCCGGCGCCGGCCCCGGCCCCGAACACCCATGATTCCACCAAAGAATACTCCCGCTCCGCGATAAACAGCGCCCCCCCCAGGATCGCGCAGTTCACGGCGATAAGAGGCAAAAAAATCCCCAAAGCGGCGTACAGTTTCGGACTGACCCGATCAATGACCATTTCTAAAATCTGCACCATCGCCGCGATGACCGCAATAAAAGCCATAAACCTTAAAAAGCTCAAATCCACCTCCGGCAGGCCTGCCCAGACGAGAGCCCCTTTTTTTAACAAAAAGTGGTTGACCGCCCAGTTAACCGGAACGGTGACCACCATCACAAAAATAACCGCCAGCCCCAGCCCCCAGGCGGTTTCCATTTTTTTGGAACAGGCCAGGAAGGAACACATCCCCAGGAAATACGCCAGCAGGATATTCTCGATAAAAACACTTTTAATTCCCAGATTGATCAGATCTAACATAACAGGGTCTCCTCCCCAGGACGGCGTGAGCGCCGGCGACCGTCCTTACGGATTTTCCGTATAACCCGACACATACCGCTGCAGCCAGACAATCGCGCCCAAAAGGAAAAACGCCCCCGGAGCCAAAACCATCAGCCCGCAATCCGAATACCCGGACGAATAAAAGCGTTCCGGAACAACGCGCGCACCCAGCAGCGTCCCGTTGCCCAAAAACTCCCGGAACACAGCCACACAGATTAAAACCGCGCTATACCCCAGCCCGTTGCCGATCCCGTCCATAAAAGATTTAAAAGGCGGATGGCGCATGGCGTACGCTTCGGCGCGGCCCATCACGATGCAGTTGGTGATAATCAGGCCGACAAACACGCTCAACTGCCGGCTGACATCGTACATAAACGCCTTTAAGACCTGATCCGCGATGACCACCAGGGAGGAAATCACCAAAAGCTGCACGATAATCCGGATCTTACCGGGGATGAAATTCCTCAAAAGAGAAATGCTCGTGTTGGACAAAGACAGCACAAACGTCAGCGTCGCGCCCATCACCAGCGCAGTTTTCAGCTGCACGGTCACCGCCAGGGCCGAGCATATCCCCAGGACATGAAAAGTGACGGGATTGCTGTTCCACATGGCCTCCCGGACAATGCGGCGATTTTTTTTGCTTAAACCAAACGCCATAACAGATATCCTTTAAGTTTCAAATTATCGTCGGCTTCTTAAAAACGGTTCGTACACCTTCAGCCACCGGGCCAGAAGCGCATTGACGCCCTCACACGTCATCGTCGCGCCGCTGATGCCGTCCACATAAAACGCCTGCCGGTCGGCCGGGATGACATCTTTCACCCGGCCCTTGACCACCGTGACAGGGACCAGCGTCCCGGTGGCCGCGTCCCAGATTTTCTTTCCTTTAAAATTGTCCTGAAACCCGTCTTTTTCAATTTCCGCTCCGAGCCCCGGGGTTTCGCCATGCTGATAAAACGTGATGCCCCGCACCGTCCGGCCATCCGCTTCAATGGCCAGATACCCGTAAAGCGTAGACCACAAGCCCTTGCCTTCGACGGGAAAAGCATAAGCGACAACGGTTCCCTGTTCCCGGTATATATAGAGCGGATAGACCTCTTCGCCGTCCTGTATCGCGTCTGGCTTTTTCCCGATGACGAAGCGGCCCTGCGCGTCGATCACGGCCTCTTCCATTTTTTTCTGAAACACGTCTAAAACCTGCTTCGGGCTGGCCTGGCGAGACAGAGGTTCTCTCAGGCCCACGGCTTTAAGAATATTCTTTTTAATGTCGTTGGCCGCGTTCAGCTCTTTGCGGGCCCGCAGCCCTTCGGAAACCGCGGCCAACAAACAACTGCAGACAACACAGATCAACAGGGCAAATCCAAACGTATAAAGGGCGCTGTCTTTATTCATTTTCATCCGGCTTTTCCCTGGAATACTTTAAGGCGTGCGGAGCGTTTTTTAATGTGGCGGCCTACGACACAATGGTCAATCAGCGGCGCGAACGCATTCATAAAAAGAATGGCCAGCATAACCCCTTCCGGATATGCGGGGTTAAACACCCGGATCAGGACGACAAGCGCTCCGGTCATCAGTCCGAACACCCACCGCCCGGGATTTGTCGCGCAGGACGACACCGGGTCCGTGGCCATAAAAACCGCTCCAAACGCGAACCCGCCCATCACCAGATGCCAGTGCGGCGGAAGAGAAAAAAACGCAAGCGCCTCCGGCCCCCGCAACAAAAAAAGGAAACTGCTCGTAACAAGCAGCCCCAGGCCGCAACCCGCGACAATCCGCCAGCTGGCAACGCCGGTGACCAACAGAAACACCAGCCCCAAAAGGCAGGCGAATTTAGACGTTTCGCCGATACACCCGGGGATAAATCCCCAGAACATATTTGAAAAACTGTATCCGGCCTCCCGCAGGGCAGACACCGCCTGCCCGCCATGACCGGCCGCGGACAACACCGCCAGCGGCGTGGCCCGGCTGACTCCGTCGACCGCCACCCAGACCCGGTCCCCGGAAAACCGCGCCGGATAAGAAAAAAACAAAAACGCCCGGGACACCAGCGCCGGGTTAAAAACATTATATCCCGTCCCGCCGAAGATCTCTTTCCCGATCACCACGCCGAAAGAGACGCCCGCCGCGACCTGCCAAAGGGGAACCGTGGGCGGCATAATAAGAGTGCACAACAACCCCGTCACCAGAAATCCTTCGCTGATCTCGTGCTTGCGGACCACCGCGAAAAGCACCTCCCAGAAACCACCGGCCGCGTACGCGACCAGCATGATCGGCAGGACTTTCAACAGCCCCTGCCCCACGCATGCCAAAAAACGGATATCCTCTCCCCGCGCCAGAAGAACCTGATACCCGGTGTTGTAAACCCCGGCCGCCAGGCATGGCAAAAGGCTGATAACGACAAACGTCATGACACGCTTTAAATCGAGTGAATCACGGATAAACGGGGCTTGAGGCGTCCTGGTTCCGGGGGTGAAAAAAAAGGTGTCCAGAGCTTCGTATACAGGATAAAATTTGGCCAACGGGCTTCCGGCGGAAAAATGCCGCCCCAGGCTTTGAAGTTTTCGGGCCAAAAATGTCACAGGACTACTCCTCCCCCTCTTTTTCGAGCCGTGTCAGCCCCTGTTGGATCACCCTGCCCACGTCAAATTTAGACGCGCAGGCGAACGAGCATAAGGCAAAATCCTCTTGCGCGCATTCCAAAAGCCCCAGGCGAAGGGCTTCTTCCATATCCCCCGCCGTAATCGCGCGGACTAAAAAATATGTTAAAACATCCAGGGCCACATAATCGTCATACAGATGGGGTAAAACAATCGCCCGCCGGCTGCCGTGCATGCCGGTATCGAGGGATACGGGGGCCGCCGCCCTCCTGGGGAAAGACGAAAAAAAAGTCCTGGAAAAACTGTATTTATTCCCCCCGGGGCGAATCCACCCCAGGAACTCCCGGTTCCCGCCCTGAGGCAGGGCTGTCACCTGCTGATCGTAAAAACACACGTATCCGTCCAGGCCGGCATCCGTCCCCCTTAACACGCTCCCGGAGATATAGCGCAATCCGGCCGGCTGCGGCCCGGGAAAGAGATGCCGGAGAGGCGCGCCCAAGATCGTTTCGCCGTAAAACCGGGCCGGGGCGCCTTCTCCCGTGACCGCGATCGTCCGCCGCGGGATAAACCGCCCTTCCAGAATAAGGTCCGCGAC
>JAGOJP010000019.1 GCA_017995055.1 Candidatus Omnitrophota bacterium | reverse complement strand
GCGCAGGGACAGGCAATAATCAAAACGGCTATCGCGTTAACGAGCGCATGCGCCAAAACCATTTCCCGCCCCCAGACCATCCAGGCCAAAAACGTGAGCACCGAAAGGCCCATCACCCCGGGGACAAAAAGTCCGGACACTTTATCGGCCACTCCCTGGATGGGGGCCCGGCTGCGCTGAGCTTCAGAGACCATCTGAATAATTTGGGATAAAAGGGTTTCCTCTCCAACCTTTTCCGTCCTCATAATAAATGTACCGGCCTGATTGACCGTCGCCCCGATCACGGGATCCCCGGTGCCTTTCTCCACCGGTGCCGGCTCGCCGGTTATCATGGATTCGTCTACGGTGCTCTTCCCTTGCACGAGTACCCCGTCCAACGGCACTTTCTCACCAGGGCGCACCCGCAGCAGATCCCCGGCCCGGACATCTTCCACAGGGACTTCTTCCTCAAGGCCGTCTTTGATCCGGTGCGCCTTCTTCGCCGCCAGGCCCAATAAAGCTTTGATGGCCTGGCCGGTTCGCGCCCGGGCGCGCGCCTCCAGATATTGTCCTAAAATCACCAAAACCGTAATCACGGCGGCCGATTCAAAATATAATCCCACATGGCCGTGAACCTTCATGGAATCCGGGAAAACATGCGGGACACAAACCGCGGCCGCGCTGTAAGCATAGGCCGCGCCGACGCCCATGGCAATCAGGGTAAACATGTTGGGGCAGCGGTTCCTCACCGATGCCCAGGCGCGAACAAATAAAAAATCCCCGCACCCAAACACCACCCAAGAGGTCAGACATAGTTGAATCCAACCCGAAAATGTATAAACACCGCCTTCTTTCAAACGCAAGGCGGGAAACATCTCCGCCATAGCCAGGAAAAAAACCGGGGCGGCTAACACCAGGCCCGTCCAAAATTTTTTTTCAAAAATCCTGATTTCCGATGATCCTTCGCCTCTTCCCTCAGGGATACCCCCCACCTCCAGGGCCATGCCGCACTTGGGGCAATCACCCGGATTATAGAGCACAACCTCCGCGTGCATAGGACAAATGTATCTCTCTCCTCCCGCCTGTTCCAGGGGGCCCTTCCGTTCCCGCCCCTCATGAATATCTTTGCGGCAAGAAGAAACAATCCCGGAAGCGGGAAGGTCTTTATCGCGCATAAACTTATCTTTACACCCCTGGCAGCAAAAATAATAAACCCGGCCGTCTTTTTCCGCCCGGACGGCTTTAGCGACATCCACCGTCATTCCGCAAACAGGATCTTTCTCCATAGTTCCGCCTTTTTTATTAGCGTATCAAAAACACGCAATTCCGGCAACTCTTTCATGACCCAAAATCACCTTGAAACGCAAATCTTCTGCGCCTTCCCTTTTTAAAAAAAGGGGACAGCCCGACAGGAGCTGTCCCCTTCACCAACACGATTGAGACATTGTTCAGTCTCCTCCTAAAAACGCCGGCCCCATCCTTTTTTAATGACAGCCAACGTCTGGGGGGCTCCCGTAACCCGGCGGCCATGACCGGTAAGGATACCGCGGATATGGTTTGGCTGAGCGCCAAACTCTTTCGCGGCCCGGACCAGCTCGGCACAATCTTCATAGTGTTCTTGTGCGAGAGCTTCTTTCAGATACTGCAAGGCCGTCACCCTTAAAACCCTATCCGCGCCCCACGTACGCGCTTCATTGTTTTCAAGAACAGTATCGTTTCTCATCCTGATCACCTCCTTCACCCTTCTCCTTTTCTCTTCAAGTTCTCCCACTGTCTTAACAGGTTAAAAAAATCGAGGATAACTGTGGTATTTAAAACAATCATTTCCATACGGACCTCCTTTCTTCGTATTTGAATTTACTTTCACCCCCGGCGTTAACATCGTTCCGGTCCCTAAAGCCTGCGGGCCCGGAAAAATTCTTGATTGCAAACGCCGCAGTCCAGGCGATCTCATGCCGCCTCCAACAAAAAAGCCACCGTTTCCTTAAGAGGCGGTGGCTTTAAAAATTGCTGAAAATTTTCAGCTTAACGAATCAAAACACACCTCCTCTGGCCCCTTGTCTCCAGGCCGGAGAACGGGTAATCCCGCAGACGTGCATTTTAAGATTCGTAAAGTTATTCATAACGCCCAAAGTCTAGCACACCTTTTTGATAATGTCAAATCAAGAAAAATCCTCTCCCATCTTCTTGGGCAGTCTTTATTAATAAATCAACGGGGAACCGGGACCCGCGTGGGTTAAGGACGGGCCGGGGCAGACATTTCAACCAGATATTTCCAGTAACGCCGGGGCAGGAACTGGCGCTGAAGCCGGGGATTCAGGCGCGACTCAATAGCGATAGTCTTAAAATATTCCCTCCAAAGCCGCTGATAATCATATTCCTCCCCACTGTATACCGGAGAACAGACCAATTGAATGTCCACGAGGCGGCACACCCCGTCGCCGTTCACCGCGGCCAGGTGGCGGCGCACGTCATGAATAACCCAACGCTCCCGACGCATGCGTTTGACAAAATGAGACGAAATCAAAGGCAGGATATTGTGGTCGGGTTCAACCGCGGCGTAAAGCACCCCATCGGCTAGTTCTTTAAAACGGACGAACCCCTTCAGGCGGTGCGCCTCCCGTGAAACTTTGTAAGACAGATCTTCTACCCGCGACACCGCCTCTTCAGACAAAAAACGCCCTGCCTGATGCCCATGCTCAAAAACAAAAATTAAATACCGATAAGCCAGCATCCCGCGCTGGGGAACGTCCGAGAGATACGTATAAAAAATTTTCTTCAACGTTACGCCGGGCGCATCCCGCTTCAGCCGCTCGATAAAACCATGCAGGCGCCGGGCACAGGGCTCGGCCTTGATAGCCTGGGCGAATAACGAAGGGATAAAATCTTTTTCCGGTACAATGTCTTCCGGCGGAAGGCCCGGCTGCAGGGCGACCTCCAGCGCGGCGAGAAATCCCTCAAACGACCCGTTGTAAACATAAATACGGTTCATAGTTCTCCGGTGACGGACGACGCCAACGCCCGGGGATTCTCTTCCGGTGAGCCAAAAAGCGTCAATTGAGAAGAGTCCTTCGCACCCACAGCGGCTGTATCCAGTTTCCGCCGGATCTCCTCCGGATCCAGCGCGACATCGCCGTGATAACGCCCGTTGACCAGGATAAAATACTGCGCCCGTTTTAAGACAACGCGAAGCTTCTTCAGGTCCTCAAACCGGATTTTTTTGACTTTCCGGACCGCCATAATCCTGGCGGCGGAACGCACTCCCACGCCCGGAATCCGCACCAGTTGGCGATAACTCGCCGTATTGATGTCCAGGGGGAACGCCCCGATATGCCGCAGGGCCCAGCTGACTTTCGGATCCAGGCCAGCTTCAAAATCCGGGTGTTGCTCATCCAAAATCTCCGACGCATCAAACCCGTAAAACCGTAAAAGCCAATCCGCCTGATAAAGGCGGTGTTCCCGTAAAAGCGGCGGCCGGGGCAGCGCGGGCAGGTTCTTGCCGGAGTTGACCGGAACATAAGCCGAATAATACACCCGCCGCAGGCGCACGGTCTGATAAAGAAAAGCGCTTAACTTTAAAATCTGCAGATCCCGTTCCGGGGAAGCGCCGATGATCATCTGCGTGCTTTGCCCGGCGGGAGCGAATCTTATTCCGTGTTTCGCGTTCCGGTTGTCTTCTTTATTCCGAACAATAATGTTATGAATATGCCGCATCGGAGACAGAATCGTCGGATAGCTTTTCTGGGGGGCCAGCAGGGACAGGCTCTGCGGAGATGGGAGTTCAATATTGACGCTCACCCGGTCGGCCAGGCGGCCGGCGGCGTCCACCAAAGCCGGGGAGGCGCCGGGAATCACTTTGACATGAATATACCCCCGGAACTGATACGTTTCCCGCAGAAGACGCATCGTGCTGTTTAAAAGTTCCATGGTGTGGTCCGGAGTCCTGACGATGGCTGAGCTTAAAAACAATCCTTCGATGTAATTCCTTCTATAAAAATTAATCGTGAGCTGCGCCAGTTCGCCGGGGGTAAACTGGGCCCGGCAGACGTTGTTACTCCTGCGGTTAATACAATAGGCGCAATCAAAAATACAGTTATTCGAGAACAACACCTTTAATAAGGAAATGCACCGTCCATCCGCCGACCAGCTGTGGCAAACCCCCGCCAGACTGGCCCGGCCCAGAGCACCCCCCTGACGGCTCGAACCGCTGGACGCGCAGCTGACGTCATATTTAGCGCTGTTCGCCAAAAGGGATAATTTCTCTAAGACATGCATACCAGAAGAATTTTACCACACTTATGTGTGGGTAGCAACATTTTTTCTTTAATCCCCCGGCTCACGGTGGGCAACTTCAGAAGAAACGGCAGAAAGACCCGACTTACTTTTGATCCACAGAAAATACGCATCCCGGAACGCCAGACAGAGGCGCAGGAAAATAATCAACGACGTTTTCAGCCCTTTGTATTCTCCCCAATCCCTGAAAATCCCCGGATAAGACACCGGCCCCAGAACCTCATGGAGCGCTAATCCATTCTCTTCGATCATCCCTTGAAAAGAATCCGCCCGCGTGTACCAGGTGCTTTCAATAAATAGAATCGTCCCTTGCGGAGCGAGGTGCTTTTTAATGTCCTGAAAAAACTTTTTGTGAACCCGGCCGTCAGGGTCGCACACCGCGATCTCTTTCGTGTTCTTGGTGTCGAGCACCCATGGCGGGTTGCCCACGACCAGGTCCCACTGTTCCGTCAAAGGGATGGCGTCCAGGCAATCCGATTGATACACCATTACCCGGTCCTGGAGACGGTTCTTTTCAACCGTGTCTTTTAAAACATCCACGGCCAGGGGATTCACGTCCGCCAGTGTCAGCCGGTCGCACAGGCCATTCGCCAGTAGGGCGAACCCGATAAACCCAGGCCCGGCGCAGTATTCGAACACGTGCCCGACCTTCCCTATTTTCCGGGAGACGATATGCACGAATTCATGGGCAAAAATGATCCCGCCCCCGTTCAGCCGCCACAGGAAACTCACTTCAATGTCTTTATACTTGATCTTTGAATACATGCGTTCCGCCCTTTGTCCCGGTCAAATCATTATCCCCAACGGGACAGCCGGACGCAACATCTATATAAAATATCTACTGTTTGAAAGCGGACGTCTTAGCCTCCGCCGGCCCCCCACGGGCATAGCGGTCTTTATTAACAATTTGCCGCAGGCTGATCTGACTTCTTAATATCCTTATAACCATATCCCCGAAGCAGAAGACCTTGTCCGCCTCGCCTTCATCCCCGCAGGACCGCGCATACTCTTCTGTGAAAGCGAAAAAAATGCTGGCTTTGTCCCCCTAAAACTAAGGACAAAGCCAGCGTAGGAAGGTTTTCCACTCATGATGAATTATGGATGCCTGGGAACGGTCACCGTGGCCTCGGCGGTCGCGCTGTTCCCGGAGACGTCCGTGGCAGAGTAAAGAAGCGTATAAATCCGGCCATTCGACGACCCTTGCCGCTCAGCACGCAAATAAATCTGGCCGTTCGCATCAACCCGAATGTCGGCTGTCGTATCCCCCTCCGGCACCCCGGCATCATAATTAGGGTCATAGGTATTAATTTGATCACCTTCATTCATGGTGATGGAGACGAGTCTTACTTGAAGCTCCGGGTCACAGAGATCCGAGGACGCCACCGTGGGCGTGACCTGAACCATCTTATGGTTTGGCGGCCACAAAACAGCGGGGTTCACGCTCACGCTGATCTGCGGCGGGGTGGTGTCCCGGACAGTCACCTGCCCTGTTTTAGAATCCGTTTCGCCCACGGGATCTTCCACCGTCAAAGTAAAAGAATGAACACCCAAAGGAAGCGTGACGGTTTGGGTGACACCGGACAGATTCCCCCAAGGCCCGGACCAGAGATACGTTAAAGGATCACCATCCTCATCCGTAGACGCGGACCCATCCAAGACAACCTCACAGCCCTGCGGCCCGGTGCACTCCACGACCCAATCCGGACCAGGCTGCGCTTGAGGGGCATGGTTCAAAACCTCAGTCGTCCCGGCAGCCACTGCAATCTGCCGCCCCCGGAATGTCAGGACAACCGTCCTCGTCCCGTTGTTAATCAATGTTAATGTATCCGGATAAAAAACAATCTTATCCCCGGTTTCCAGCACGGCCGCGGCCACGTCCCCGGAAAGCGCGTTCAATTCCACGTTCACAGGACCGCTTACAATATCCGCGCCGATACTGCCGCAGGTTACGACCACTTCATCGCCGGGAGACAAGAAGACATTCCCCGCCTCTGAACACGCCGTCACTTCCGCGGGAACAGCGCCGCCGCTTGCATCGGCCTTGATCCTGACTCCGGCTAAAGGATCGAGATCGTCAACGATGGTCAAAATCTGATCCCCCCGGCTCAGGATCTCGCCGTGCGTGACGGGATCGCTATGGTCATTAAAACTGTTGGAATACCCGGTCACGTCGCTATCTACGGCATCAGACAGCCCGTCGCCGTCATAATCAATCCGATTAAAATTTCCGGTCACGACATTGATTAACGAAACATTGGCGACATGATGCCCGGCCGTGTCATACTTAGACAGTTTCCGTTCCAGATCAGCCTGGCTGTCTTCGTCGAAATTGGGCAGAGTCTCATCATAGAGAAAATGATTATATAAGCCCCAATTGTTCGGGTAACTGTGTACTTTGTAGGACCACAACGACCAGCTCCAGCCTTCGGCATTGAAACGGCTCAAATAATACTCCCAGGCGTCTCTGATGCCAAACGCGTTGAATTCACCGACCAGGACAGGGACGGCATACTCTTCCTGATAAATCTGTGAATCCGCCACCTTTTGGTCAACGAACGCCTTATGATAATCCACAACGTCGGCGAGCGTCATATCAGGGATGAATTGAAGATATTCCGAGCTGTACGCGGGGCAGGTTTCCCCCGGAACAGGAGGCAGGCGCTCGCCGGTCTCCTTATCTTTTCCGGGTTCCCAGCAATAATAGTGAAACTGGTACATCACGTTTTCCCAGGCGTAAACTACATTCTCGAAAACGCCGGGTTCCTCCCATTTTTCCCGTGAATAGGTTTTATACGGCTTGGGGAGCGTTTCCCATTCCGGGACGGCTTCCATTCCGCCGGGGATAGACTCCATAACAATCAGGTGATCTTCGTCAATGGCGCGGACCGCCTGATAAATGTCGTCATAAAGGGTCCATAAACCGTTTTCGGCCATTAACGTCGGGTCCTGTTTGGCCCCGAAGGGTTCATTAACGAAATCATACCCCAAAACCATCGGATGATCCGCGTAATGCCCGGCTATCGCCTGCCACAGCTCCACCGTGCGCGTCCGATAGACTGCCCCTTCCATGGATTCAAAGAGTTTGTTAAACCCTTCCCGCCCGGTATGGAAGTCACCGCTCTGGCTTCCCGGAGCGCCGTGCAGGTCCAGGAGCACGTAAATCCCCCGGTCCGCGCAGGAGGCCACGATCTCATCGATCTTGCTGAAATCAAAATCACCGCCGCAGGTCCAATTGCCGCTTTCATCCAGATCGCAGATATTCCGGTAATAGAGCGGCAGGCGGAGGTAATTGAACCCCATCCGCAGGATATTATCAAAGTCGCTTTCCTGAATATACGCGTCCTGATAGACATCCAGGATATCCTGGGCCTCGGCGCCCAGATATTCGCGAATGGTCCAGTCATCAAAATACTTACCCCCCTCCGGATCATCCAGATGTTTTTCAAACTCCGGGCCCTTACCCAGCATCCAGGATTCAAAGAGCAGGTAATTGCCCAAGTTTACCCCTTTGAGCTGCACCACGTCCCCGGCGCCATTCTGTTCCCGGAGATGAAGCCCCGCCGCCCGCACAAAGCCTTGCGGGTCATACAACAACGCCGGGCTCCACGCGCCGCTGTCAACCTCACCCACCGCGCGCACGCGGTACCATTTACCGATGTCGGAACCCGACAAAGTTAACGTGGTCTGCGGCCCGCTGTAAATCTGCGTCCAGCCGCCATCACGGCTGGCCCCTTCTTCCACCACATAGGAAACCGCCAGCGGCTGGGCCGCCCATTCCACATGCCCTTCCTGCAAGCGGGCGTATTTAACCAACGCCGGTTTGGCGAAATACTCAACCGCCTCGCTCCAATCAGACTCCACCAAGACAACCCCGTCGATTTCATTGGGGATGCCCCAGCACACCCGCAGCCAGGAACTCTCCAGGGCCTGAAGCGCGACACTCGTTTCCGGGCCGGAATAAATCGTTGTCCACGGCCCCTCTGGCCCGGCGGCACTTTGCTGCAGCGTATATTGCGCGCCGTCCAAATATTTATTCCAGGAAGCAACCCCTTCCGGAAGCAAAGCCCGATTGATCGTCACCTCCGGCAACGCCATGGCCCGGATGTCATCAAAATAATACGTCCCCGGCCAATAGGTCACGAATTCAATCCTATCAATATCCTCAAGGTTAAAATCATCCGGGACCTTACTAAACGGCAAGCTTAATTTTGTCCACCGGCCGTATTCAGCATTTGTATCTGTCCAGAAATCAAACGACGACACGACTTGAGTAACGTCATCCTTCTGAAACAACTTCACGAGGATATTATTGCTCATGCCGTTTTGCGCCTCCTGATACACCCAGAACGTCAACCGATCGTGCTGTGAAGGATCAAGGTGAGATGGGCTCAAATTATAATTCCAATAATCCTGCTGCGACCTTATCCCGATACCAGCATACTGATTATTATCCAACGGATTATTCATCGCGGTTAGTTTCCAGCTCTGTTCTCCTTCCGCGACTGGGTTTGTGGCAATTTCCATTGTGCCGTTCCAAACCCAACCGCATTCTCCTGGATTTCCCGCCGGACAGTTCCAGGGCTCAAACGCCTGATAAACACGGTCGCCCAGAGTGACATGGATGTCGTCGAAATAATAAACACCTTCTTTGCCGTAAATCAATTCAATTTTATTAACGTGATTAAACAGAAATCCTTCTGGGAGCTGCGAGAGCAGGATTGATAGCTGCGTCCATTCTTCAAATTTCGGCAATTCCGCCGTATAAACGATGGACTTCGGGTCCGAACTTGTTGTGTCGAAGAACTTAACTTCAACCGGCACAATTTGCGCAGAGCCGCCCGACGGTGAAGCCCAGATCCAGAAACTAAACCGGTCATTACTCTTGGGCTGAAAATCAAAATCCCACCTTTCAACCTGGGAAGCTACAGCCGTCCCGCCCCAGCCCTTCCCCGCCGGAATTTCAACCTTCCAGGTTTGTGCGGACGAAGGCGACGGCCCGGCGTGGGAACTTAACCCCACAATCGCGCCATTGATTTCCCAACCATAGGAATCAGAACCGTTATCCGGCTCAAAATCCTGGTACACGCGCCCCCGGGAAACCCCGTTGTATAAGGCGAGCACTTCCTCGGACGAAATCACCCGGTTATAAATATAAACCTCATCCACAAACCCCTTCCAGTGCCGGTTCGCTTCCTGCGAATACCCGTTGCCGACAGCCACACGGTTCAAATCCAGGGTTATCGGCCGGTAAGAACCGGCGGTGCCAAGGTTGGGATGCACTTGAACATCCGCGGCCGGATGAAAGCTTGTGAAAACCAGTTGCCCGTCCAAATACCCGTAATCGCGGGCTTCATCCCAGGCGTAAACCACATGGTACCAGCGGTTAGCCTGAAGAGATTCCGTGTAAGTTTCTTCATGCACGCCCTCCGGGGCCGGGGTCACCGTGCTCAATCCCAAGGCGCCCATGGTAAAGTTGCCGTCACCGCTTTCTTCAAAACGGATATTGTCATCCCAGCTGGCGTAATCCGTGGAAAAGGGGTTGCGCCAGTTCTCCACCGCGTCCGCCTTCATCCAGAAAGAGATCGTCCCGGACGGCTGATACCCCAGGTCATCATTCACCAAAATAACGTCATTGACCCCGTCAAAATGATACGCCCCACCGAAACGGCCGTCACCGGTATAGGCCGCTCCGTTCAGAACCGCGGCGTTATGTCCGTTGCCGCTTTCATCCAGTACAATACTGCCGTTATCATTGGAGAACGTGTACTTCAAAAGCAAACCTTCCCCTAAATACGGGAACGGCGGCTTAACATCCAAGTCAAGCACCGCCACTCCGATCGGGGTCCCGCCTAAAGCGACATCAATTTGAGACGACGGGGCTAATGTGCCGTCCCCGTTCCCTAAATATATGGAAATCTTCAGGTCGCCCCAGTCCCCCAAGACCACATCCAACAGGCCATCGCCATTAAAATCCGCAGAGTCCAGCGCGTTAGGCATATAGGCTAAATATTCGATGGAAGAATTCAGGGAAGGCGCAGAAAACATCCCGGTATTGGTATCCCACAGAAAAACCGATAAAGACCACTGCCCGGATTGCCTTGTTAATGTCACCAAATCCGCATAGCCATCATTGTTGAAATCACCGATACGGACAATGCCGGCCCCGCCCAAATCGGTATTAAGATTCAGTTCCTGCTTGGTAAAGGTATTATTGCCGTTATTCCAAAACACTGTCACCGTCGGGTTCAACGCGCAGGCTAGCACAAGGTCTTCGTCGCCATCATGATCAAAATCCGCTGTGCCGACATTCTGCGGACGCGTTCCGGTCGTCAGCTTCTTATCCGAAACAAATCCGCCGCTGCCGTCGCCGTAAATAATCGTAATCTTGGAATTATCCCAATTACAAACCACCCCGTCCAGGTTTCCATCCAGATTATAATCCCCCACGCTCACGTTATTCGCCCGGCCTTCAACAGCCCATGTGGCGGACAGAGAAAAATTCCCGTTGCCATCCCCCAAAAGAATCTGCACCGAGCCCCCGGGATACCAGTTGGGCACAAAAACATCAGAATGCCCGTCATGATTAAAATCCCCCAGGGCGATGCCATTGGCGGGCTCATACCCTAAATAAAAAGTGGTGCGAGGCTCAAATTCACCGTTGCCTTTTCCCTGCAGGAATGATAACACACGCTCCCCATAAGACATCCCGTTCGCGATCACCAGGTCCGGGACGCCATCTTCATTAAAATCATCAACCGCCACATAATTAGGGGAACTGCCCGCATTCAGATCCGGAGAGGCTTTCGTGAAAGTGTTATCCTCATTATTAATGAGGACCGAAGCGGTCCCGATGTCCGAGTTAGCCGTGATAATGTCCGCGTAAGGACCCGCCGAGTAAGCGGGAACGCCTAACGCAAACACGGCCGCTGAAAGCACGGCGGCTGCGATTGTTTTCCAGTAGGGGGGGGGCATGTGTTGGGGCATAAAAGTCTCCTTTATGGGGTTGATAATATATTACACGGGGCAATTCCTGAATCAGGAAATGCTCTCTGAGGCTGATATCCAGTTAAAAACGAAAATAAAAATCCAGGAACCAAGAAACGCTCTATTAATATTAGACGAAAAAACTTTAAAAATCTAACGTCCTCAAATCATAATCTGATCTACCTTTTAACCACAACGACACGAGACAACACATATTATACCTCCCGGGAACAAAAAAAGGCCCTGTTTCCTGATAAGAAACAGGGCCGGGAAAAAAATTCCTTGAACACCGTCTCAGCGGTCTTTATTCTTCTGTCGTCCCCAGCGTATCCAGCAAGCCGGACGTCACACTCCCCGCTTTTTCCTTTGTAAATTCAGCAAGTTTAGCCTTGGCTGTTTCAAAAATTTTTTGAGCGTCGGCATTTTGGGGATCAAAGCTCAAAATATTTTGAGCCACGGCAATGGCGTCTTTATACTGCCCTTCGTCCAAAAACTGCTGGGCCCGGGCCAAAAGGACTTTAGCCTTTTCAGCCAGATCGGCAGCCAGAGGGGTTTTTTCGGGAACAGACTCAACCTCATTGACCACCACTTCGCTGACTTCATCCGTTAAAGTATCCAACGGATCGGCCGTTTGAGCGAAGAGGGGTCCAGCGGCTATAACCAGGACACCCAGGCACATCAACAACATTGACATTATTTTGTTCATCGACTCTTCCTTTCCTCTTGTGTCATTTACCATTAAATGACAGGAATTTTATTTTACACCTTTTATTTTAAAAAATCTTCAATATTTTAAAACTCGATATCTACGGGCTTGTGCCCTTAAGATTACGGAAGAGTCCTCCGGACCGGAATACATTAAAAAATAGGCCTTAATTTTTGAGGACGGGGGCCGTTAAACACGAAATGTCCCGGGCATCAGCCTCCGGCTTTCTTTTAACCCCCATAAACTGCAAATAGCCGGTCAGATCAAAGGCCAACGCCCTGATTTCAGGCCGGCCCTCTCCCATAAACAGGATCGCATTCCGTCCCCCCAGGCTTGCGATAAAAGCTCCTATATATTTCAAAATCCGATAACAAAATACGCCCCTGGCAAATTCCGCTTCTGGGTCCCGTCTTTGAAGAACATTACGCAACTTACAGCGCCCCCCGGCCAGAGCCTTAAACCCGCTCCGCCGGGACAATAACGCCTCTATCCGTTTCCCCGGAACTCCGTCAGCGAGCATCTGAAAAATAATAGAACTGTCAATCGCCCCGCAGCCAGTTTCCGAAAAAAGACCATCGAGAGGCGAGAACCCGTCGCTGACATCAATGGGCCGGCCATCCTGAATAGCCGCAAGGTTTATCGTCCGGCCGATAAAAATGCTTATGACTTTATGAAATCTTTGCCTGGCCCCGTTTTATCCTTCAAAAATTGCTCCGCGCGAAAACGACGACCCGACTGCAATACCCTTGCCAGCCATTAAATAGTCTTTTTGGGCAACGTGATAATCAGTTTCCCTCCCTTATTTTCCGTTGTCATCCGTGAAGTATCAGCATCAGGCGGGACGGATATCGTCTTCATAAACGTAGCGTAACTCTGGGAAGCGAAGGACCGCTTCGCGCCTTCTTCCTCTTGCTGCGCTTTCTGTTCGCCTCTCACCGTCAGCGACCGCTGGTTCACCTGAATATCAATTTTTCCTTCACTCATTCCCGCCATATCGAATTCAATGACATACTTATCCTCTTTTTCTTCCATGGCGAAAGTATCATCATAATACATGTTACTTCTAAACATCCCTTTACTGGCCGGGCCGCCCATGAAAAACGAATCCTGAAACATCCGGTCCATTTCCGCCTGCATACGATAAATCTCGGCAAAAGGGTCCCATCGGTCCGGGCTTGTTTTAAAATAGCTCCCAGAGCCTTCCTGGTTCTTCTGCGCCGCTCTGGTCTGGCTGGCCTCCAACTCCTCCACGCGCTTTTGCAGGGCCTCGATCTGCTTCTTTAAAACCTCCCCCTGATCCTCCTGCGCGAAGGCCACAAAATCCCGGCTCAACATAAGAACCCCGGCGAGCAAAACAAGGCTGCCCATAAGAAAAATTTTAAATTTCTGATTCATAAACAACACCCCCTTGAGAATTCCAGGTATTCTTTATAAAATCCTAAAATTAAAAAATTTCAAACAGTTCACTCCGAAACCCGTCATATTGTTTACGAAACCGCCGCATGGTCCAGGCCGAGCCGATCAGGATCAGGCCGATCACGACAAAAAACGACGCGACCATGGCCACCAGCAGTTGCGGAAGCAGTACAATAACAACCCCGAACAACAGGAACAAAACCCCCTGGAGCAGTTGATGTTTCCAGGTATAAGAAAAACCGTCAAAAAAGACATCAAACACATCAATCTTATTCATCACGCCCCCCTTTGAAGGGGGATAAAAAAATATCCCCCCTCCTTAACTTTTAATGGCTATTTTACGAGGCTGAGCCACCTCCGCTTTGACTAGCAGGACTTTTAATATCCCGTCCTTATACTCGGCCTCGACAGAACCGCGGTCAATGTCCGTGTTAATTTCAAACCGACGCTCATAAGCGACCGGGCTCCTTTCCTGATAAAGCGGCTTATACTCTTTCCCTGCCTCCTCTTTCCTCTTCCTGGCTTGGATAATCAATTGCGTGCCGTTCAGACGCACGTCCAGCGTGCTTTTATCTACCCCCGGCATCTCCAAGGCGAGGATAATGTTCCTGTCCTTTTCGTACATGTTGGCAAAAGGAGCGACGATAAAAATGTCTTCCTGCTTTCTCTTTAATTTTTCCAACATTTTAACCACCTCCTCCCGGCAAGGCTCTCACGGACTTGACCCCCCCAATATTATTTAACGTTAATGGTGATCTGCTTCGGTTTTGCCTCTTCTTTTTTCGGCAACGTCAGGGTCAAAACCCCGTCCTGGTACTGGGCGTCGACTTTACCGGCGTCGACCTCATCCGGCAACGGAATCATCCGGCAAAAACTCCCGTAGAATCTTTCCGTCCTGAAATAATCTTCCTCTTTAATTTCACCGTCTTTTTTCTTTTCACCCTTCAAAATAAGATTATTATTCTGAATGGACACTTCAATTTCATCCTTGGTCAAGCCCGGCAAATCCGCTTTCACTAAAAAGTTGTCTTGGGAGTCATAAATATCAACCGCCGGGGACCATTGCCCTCCGAGTAAAGTTGCGTCTCCCCAAGGGCCTCGGGACAAGGAAAAATCAAAAATTTGATTCATCTGTTTCTGGATATTCTCTAACTCAGCAAACGGATCCAGCCACCAATTCTCCCTTCTGTAAGGTATAAGCGCCATACGAATCACCTCCTTATAATTTATACTTATCTTTATATTTTTTTAATGAACCCGCCCATATTCTTTAATTTGCCAATAATTGTGCCGATAAATTTCTCAATAATTTTCATCTTCTTTCACCTCCCTCCGGGCTAGGCATGTTTTTACATTCCTAGCACTCACGAAGTACGAGTGCTAATTTATTGACAAAAAAAATTAACTCGTTTTTTCTTTTTCCATTTCCAAAATAATTTTAAGCGCCGGGAGATTCACCCTCTTCTCACTCATATAACACCAGCATATTTGAATCTTCTTTAACTCCCGTTTCGAATACAGCCGAATTCGCCCCTTTTTTCTGGGAGGCGTGACGATGCCTTCCGCATCAAGCTGTTTTAACACATGATGAGGCACCGATAAAAGCTTACAAATAACCCCCGTTGTAAATATCGGCTCATCGTTATCTATGGGGACTTCGATAAAATCCCCCTTTTTATCACATATCTTCTTCCCCGCCATGCACCATTCCTTTTTCTGGATTTTAATATACCATCCACTGGATATTTGTCAAGTAATTTTGGAAAATATTTTCCTATTATTGGAATTTAAATTCCACACACAGGAATCCCCACGCTTTTCCCGCTCTATGGATCTTCGGTTCTACACGCCTTCCTTATTCTTGTCCGTCAATATCCGTTCGATGAGACTTACGGCCTGGCTGTAATCCAAACTCTTCTCCAAAAAGCCTTCCGCCCCGAAAATTTTTGATTTACCTTCTCGGATCGAGCTGTTCTGCGCCGTCAGCATGATGACCGGTAAAGCAGGCTTTCTTTTCTTGATTTCAAACAAACATTCAAATCCGTCCATGGGCTGCATGTTCACATCCAAAAACACGACATCAAAATCCTCTTTATCGATGGAACCCAGCGCTTCGGCTCCCGACATGGCCGTCGCGATTTGATAGCCTTTTGTCCCGAGGTAATAAGAAATCGGGTCCAGGAAATCCTCCTCATCATCGACGACAAGAACTTTAATTTTCTTTTCAAGACTCATAGTTCCCTCCTTTATTCGGCAGGACAGGGATCCGGAAAGTAAAAGTGCTGCCTGCCCCCACCTCGCTGTCCGCCCAAATTTGTCCCCCGTGCAATTCAACAACCGCTTTGCAAATAGCCAGGCCCAATCCCAACCCGCTGACTCCACGGGGCGTATTCAGGCTGACTTGTTCATATTTCGTGAATACGCGCACAAGGTCTTGTTTCTCTATGCCGATACCGGAATCCTTCACCGAGACCTCGACGAACTGTTTGTCCTGAATCATCAGGAGCTTCCCTCTGACCAGGATTGTCCCCGCTTCAGGCGTAAATTTACAGGCATTGCTTAATAAATTCGTAATCACCTGATATATCCTGTCCGGGTCGACGGAAACAACCGGCAATTTTTCAGCGCGCACATCCAGATAAATATTTTTGTCGCTGACCCATTTATTCACCGAGATAACGGAATCATCAATAAGTTTATTCATCTCGACATCACTGTATTTTAACAAAATTTTCCCGGTCTCAAATTGCCGGATATCCAGGATCTTTGCGATCAGGTTCTCGATCCTTTCAATGTTTTTTTTACAATTATGAAGGAATTTCTCCTGCTGCGTGTCGAGAACGCCGTCCAAATTTGTGCTGGTAATCAACATGGAAAAATTCTGTTTTATGGCTGAGACCGGGGCCCGCAAGTCATGCCCCAGCACGTCAAGAACGTCATTTTTCCGTTTCTCAAATTCTTCGTTCCGCGTCACACTTTGCAGTGCCGAGAGCACCCCGATCGCCCGTCCGTCTTCGTTCTCAATGACGATAGCGGAATCTTTGATAATCTCAACCGTTTCGTTATTCAGCGCCTGAATCTTCACCTCTTTAGGGACATTCGTGTCCGTTTCATTCTGCCAATCTGAAACCATGGTCAACAAATGGTGCCCCTTTAAAATATCACCGATTTTTTTCCCTTTAAGCTCCTTTTCCTCCATCCCCAAGACATTGTGAGCGCATGTATCCACCGCTACGATCCGCCCCTCACGGTCCAAAATAAGCCCCCGCTGGCTGGTTTGATGAAGGATGGCCTCGGACCGTTCTTTTTCGTCCGCCAGCTTCCTTTGCAAAACTTGAACATTTTCCGGCGAAGCCCCCTCCCCTTTTCCTAGATATTTTTTCTCGATCTCTTTTAACCGGGCCAGCTCTTCTTCGCTGATAAGGACTTTCTTGGGTTGAACAAGTTTTTTCTTGAAGCCTGCCACCACGTCCTGCGGGAACCCGGCTTCAAACAATTTTTGCTCCAATTTGGCTATAAACGTCTCCTCGTCCGCTTGTTTCTTCATGAGTTGCCTGACGACTTTCAAAAGCGGGCGCGGGTCCTGCATCGCCTCGTTGATAAAATCCCGATACTGTTCCTCAAACTCTTTTATAGTTAATTTTCCATCTATAAAATCTTTCCATTTCGCCTCAAACGCCTCCTGCTGCCCCCTGCCTTCCATTTTCCTTATTGGGGCATCCATCCAAACGGCTTTTTGCCCGGCCTCTTTTAAAGCCAGCAACTGGTCTTCGTCCATGAGCAGCTTGTATTTCAACTGGTCCACTTCGATATGCACGGCGCCCTCTTTCTTCAAAAACCCTTTCAGGCCGCCATGCTCTTCCGCCGCTTTCTGCGACATGCATAATCCGGCAAACAGCTTTTTTAATTCTGCTTCCATCAGACCTTTATGAATCGTGATGCTATTGATCTTTAACAGCTCATAAATTTTTAGCATCGATGGAATATTGACCGGCATATCTTCCTTGCGGCCCGTCGAAGGATTTTTAAAAAAGGCGTTCATGGTTTGCCCCTTTTTCACCAGCGTCACAGCGGGGATAAAAGAAAAGATTTCCTGCAGCAGCCTAGAAAGCCTGGCAATGGCCCCTTGCGTCTGAGGCATATTCATGCCGAAAATCTGGCGCTGGCTGTCTGCCTCGCGCCAGACGTGAAAAACCGACACTATTTTCTGATTGATATCCATCATCTCTCCACGATCGCAAGACAGAAGACTAATATGTTTATTATAATTTAATTTTTAAGTTTAAAAAGGCGAGATTTCACTTTCTTACGGGGGGAGTCGCGAAACGGACTGTATCTATTCAGATAATTCTAACCCGATCAAGCGCTCTTTATAATATTAAGAAAGGTGGCCTGATCTGCTTCCTTAAGACAGGAGGCCTTGATAAAAATTCTCATAATTTCAATTTTCCCATCAAACTTTTCATGGCTCACTTTAACGGGCACATTTAAATATTCCGCATAACGCATCGGGTGGATACCCGATACCGCCCAAAAACTGCTTGAATCGGACATCAAACGCACAGTATTGATAAGATGCCGGGCGTAAGCTTTTCTTTCTCAAGATATATTCTGAATGACAAAGAATTAACTTAAAGCCATATATAATAATAACTAATCGTATTGTATACTTGAGTTTAAAATCTGAATACTGATTTATGATAAACCCAAACAACGAAAAGAAATATTCTACGTGCTTGTACTATCAAAGTTAATGATTTTAATTCTCTCACTCTTTTTCCATGTTATAATAAAAAAAATTTAATCAAAAAATTGAGAAAAATAGAATAAGTTGAATAAAAAGATGACTGCAATGACACAAAAATATTTTGAGAAGAAATCAGTTTTAGTTTATCTTATTGTTTGTATCCTTTCGGGTGGTTTGTTCTTTTTGGGCGGGTACACAATAGGCTCATCGCCAGCAACTCCCATCATCGCTGGGGAATGGTTCCTTAAATCCTATAATTCAACCGGTATTCCGATTGGAAAAGGGGCTCTTATAACGATCGCACAGGATCCCGATCAACGGATAACTCTCTTTGATGGAACGCTATCCTACGAAGGATACGTTAACAAAAAAAATATAATCCTCAGCGCTCCCTGTATCAATAATCAAGAATGTGATTCCTCGGAAATATCAGGAATTATATCAGAAGAAATTTTAAGTGGGACTTGGAAAGATATTAAAAACGAAAAAATTGTAAAGGCCGGACGTTGGCTTGCTGAAAAAAATCATGGTGATCTTAAAAAATGTCCCTTGAAAGAAGCGACGCCTCCTAACATTAATGGCAACTGGTCATTCAAAATTTTTAATAATGAAGGTCTTGCAGAAGAAGCAACGATTATGATATTTCAAGAAGGTCAACGGATCACGATCCGGGGACAAGAAGAAGAGTTCCAAGGATACATTGCTGGCAATGAATTATTTGCCTACTCCTTTGTGCCTGATAATAATGAAATCATAGAAATTGAAGGAGCGATCTCGGGGAATACCCTGATTGGAGAATGGGTATCACAAACCGGCAGGAGCCTTGCTGAAGAAGGAACCTGGGAAGCCCAGAGAAAATGATCACTCGCGAAGAGTTCGCGTCAGAAGTTTTCTTAAGTTCTGATTTTATTATCTTGGCGAGTTTATCCATGGTATAAGGTTCTTTTTAAATAAGCACCCGCACTTAAGTTTTGTAATGCTCGAACACAGTGTGTTTCTAAACAACCACTGGCCATGATTGCTTTCTGAGGAGGATGTTGTTTAATAATTTCTTTAAAACAATCCTGGCCATCCATACCCGGCCGAGTTGTTGTCAAATGTTGTGGTCTGAGCATCCTTTCAAAAGGCTGTTAGCCCGTCGCTAATTCCAATGCCTTTAAAATCCTGATTGCCCACCCATCCTCAAAAACGATTCCTTCCCATCCCGGATTGGCCTTTTCTGCGAAGCGTAATTTTATCCATTGTTTCTGTGCCGATTGCATGAGCTTGAAGACCATCGTCAACGTCGCTATCCGGGAACCACTGCCTTTTGTCCGATACGTTCTTAATCGCGCAGTCGCAAAAGCAGATTCAATCACGTTGGTACTACGGATACTCAGCCAATGTTCTGCAGGATAATTATAAAATTCCAGCAGGCGATCCCGGTGATTCCTCAGAGAATCCACCGCCTTTGGATATTTCGCTTCAAACTCCTCAATGAGCACATCAAAGGCCACATGGGCGTCCACCTTCGTCGGGGCCGGGGAGATATCATGAATCATCTCTTGGCTTTTCCCTGCAGACTCTTCATGGTAACGCCCCTCAGGCAATTTTTCTCTTATTTGCTGATTTTATATGATGTTATTGGGTGGTATAAGTTACGTTGAAGCCTGTTTCAGGTTAGAACAGTGTTAACAGAAAAAAGGAGGGGGAATATCGAGATATGAAATGACTATAAAATAAAGCAAAAAACATTCAAGGAGAATGTTTTTCTTTAACTCGTTTTATTCATATAAAACTTTAACTTTTCCTTCTCTTTTTATTCTTTCGTCCTTTGGGTTTAGATTCAATTTCGGTGAATTCCTCACATTCTTGCACTGGGAATATCTTCTCAAAAACACACTTGCCATCGTAGGCGCATGTCATGCATAATCCTTTATTTTCCATAAGACCTCCCTAACATGTAAGTTGCGGGTTGCATTCATAAACATGAACCGCGATCAGGCTTCAAGGATCTTTTTTGCTTCCCCTTGATCACATTCCATGATATATGGGATACCGCTTATCTCGCTCGCATCACGTGTTAAGGCAGCAATATCATTCCGGGTAATATATTTCAAGTCAAACTTTCTGCAGCCGGCCATGATCTGCTTCAATCCTTGGTTGAGCCTCTGCATATAAGTATAAAGGCCTAACCCCCCAGCGGGGATCTCATCGAATCTTTTATTGAATTTTGTCCTCAGTGTCGGCGCAGAAATAAATATATCATCGATGGTTTTGCCGAAACGCTCAATGTACACCGGCATCTCCCCCGCCATAATTGCGTTACCGATATTCTTCCCGACCATTTCAGCCGCAAGAGGCGCCCTGGCCATCCCTACGAGTTTAAAATAAGGTGCGCCAAGCGCCAGCCCTTTCAATATCTGGTCCTCGAATGCAAAACCGCCTGCCACAGCGATATCCGGGATATACTCACCCCGGGCAGCAAGTGTATCGACATATTTGTAAAGCATCGAATGAAGTTCCACTTCCGGCACACCCCATTCATTCATCATCCTCCAGGGGCTCATGCCTGTTCCTCCGCCTGCCGCATCCACGGTTAAAAGGTCAATCCCTGTTTTTGACGCTAACTTTACCGCCATGGCCAAAGCCGCCGGTCTGTACGCGCCTGTTTTAAGAAAGACATGTTTTGCTCCCAACTCTCTCAACTTTTTCACCCTCTTGACGAAACCCTCTTCAGTCACCATCCCCACTCGGGAATGCCTTTCAAATTCAGTAAACATCCCCTTATTAAATGCCTCAATAATATTCGGATCTGTCGGGTCCGGCAGCACGATATACCCTCTCTTTTTCAAGAGCTGCGCTTTTTTAAGATCATCGATCTTGACCTCGCCGCCTATATTTTTTGCGCCCTGCCCCCATTTAAGCTCGACGGCATCAACATCAAGTTCAGAAATGGCATATTCCAGCACCCCCAAATTTGTGTCCTCAACATTCGCCTGAACGGTGATCGCCCCATACCCGTCCTGTTGCCATTTCTTATAAAGTTTTACCCGCCACTCCAGTTCTTTTGAAGATTTTACCTTTCCATCAACAATTTCCGCTGCAGGATCCATCCCGCAGACGTTTTCCCCGATCGTAAGCGGGATACCGGTCAGGGCAGCACCTACGGCCAACCCCTCCCAGTTTTTTTTAGCTATGGCCGTTGAGCCCAACCCGGGTATGACCAATGGCATCCTCAGCTTAATTTTTTTGTCTTTCCCTATACGTGTTTCCAAATTAACATTGGGGAATATGGCTTTATCGCTGTCAGCTTCAATCCCCTGGGCACCGACCACCCCTCCCAGTATGGTAAAATGAGAAAGATCGACCGGATATTTTTTTTCATTCGCCGATGTGATAATGCCGAAAGGTTGAGGATATATAACCTCAGACCCCCTGTAGGCCGATTTCCCGATCTCACACATCCCTATGCAACCGTCCACGCATGTCACGCACATTCCGCTCAGCGAATTGATGGCTTCTTCCGTCCTGTTTTTCGTCAGCGTGGCTGCGGTTGAATTTATTTTTGTGTAACTCATTTTGCCTCCTCTTTATCTTTGGCCTCACATTTTTTGTCTAAATCTTCCTGCACACACGTTCCACAGTCACCCTTTAGCCCCATCCAGCATGTATAATGGTCGTACACATCAAGACAGGTGGGCTGCATTGAATTTTCACACCGACCGCATAATACATTCTCAGGGGATGGACCTTCGCACCTTACAGTACACGCCGGACAGATATACATACATCCGCCGCATCTCCTGCATGCTTCGGATGTCTTATCAAACGGGGTCGTGATCTTCAGTTTATTCCCCCTGTTAACTGATCCGATCGCCGATGCCATCATCTGCTCTTCACACATCCTGACACATAATCCGCAATATATGCATTTCTCCCATTTGGGTTTGAACCGTACCCGTCCTAAACCCATCTTCGCGGCAAGATCCTGTAATTTCTTTGAAGTCGGACATTGGGCGATCAACAATTCCAGTATGACCTTCCTGGCGTGAATGACACGCTGGGTCGCCGTTTTCACGACCAGGCCTTCTTCGACAGGGTAGGAGCAGGAAGTCACAAGTTTGGTTTTTCCCCCTGCACCTATTTCCACGATGCAGAGCCGGCACCCGCCCCAAATGGAAAGCCCTTCATGATAACATAACGTCGGAATTGTTATCCCGAGGAACCGTGCGGCCTCAAGGACTGTCCAACCTTTTGGCGCATCAAAACCTATTCCGTCAATAGTGACCTTAGGCATGAAACCTCTATACTTTCTTAAATACTGCATTAAATTTACACACATCCATACATATGCCGCATTTGATACATTGCTTCGGTAAAATGGAGTGTGGTTTTTTCAACTCGCCTGTGATGGCACCTTGCGGGCAATTTTTAAGACATAATCCGCAACCTATGCATTTTTGAGGATCAATGCTAAACCTGATAAATTCCTTACAAACGCCGGCAGGGCATTCCTTTTTTTTGATATGGGCAAGATACTCCTCTTTAAAATACCTTAAAGTGGAGCGCACAGGATTTGATGATGTCTGGCCCAGCCCGCAAAGAGAAGTATCTTTCATCACTGACCCAAGTTCCTCAAGAATTTCTATAGATTCCTCTTGGGCTTTCCCTGCAGAGATGTCTTCAAGGATCTCAAACATGCGCTGTGTTCCTTCTCTGCACGGCACACATTTGCCACATGATTCTTCCCGCAGAAAATTGGTAAAATATCTCGCAATATCCACCATACATGTGCCTTCGTCCATGACAATCATGCCGCCTGAGCCCATAATGGCACCCGCGTTTGCCAGGGATTCGTAATCGACCGGGAGGTCAAAGAGTTCGCGTGGTATACATCCACCTGACGGGCCTCCTGACTGAATAGCCTTTATGGCTTTACCATCCGGCGAACCGCCGCCAATATCATGAACAATTTCATTGATGGTGATCCCCATCGGCACTTCAACCAGGCCTGTGTTTTTTGCTTTCCCGACAAGGGAGAATATTTTTGTGCCTTTACTGGTTTCGGTGCCGATACCGGAAAACCAGAGAGAACCTTTTTCAATAATTTTAGGAATATTTGCCAAGGTCTCAACATTATTAATATTCGTTGGCTTGCCAAAAAGTCCTTTGACCGCCGGAAATGGCGGTCTCTGCCGAGATTCCCCCCGCTTACCTTCAATGGATCGAATCAGGGCGGTCTCTTCGCCACAGACAAAAGCTCCTGCGCCGCGCACGATTTTGATACGGAAATTGTATCCTGAACCAAGGATGTTGTCGCCGAGCAGACCCAGTTCCGTTGCCTTTTCAATAGCCATGGTCACATGTTTGACCGCAAGAGGATATTCGTTGCGCACATAGATCCAGCCTTCTGTTGCGCCGGTCGCATAGGCGCCAATGATCATCCCTTCCATCACGAGATGCGGGTTGCCTTCCAGAAGGCTCCTGTCCATATACGCCCCCGGATCCCCCTCATCCGCATTGCAGATAAAATATTTAACATCCCCTTTTTGAGAACCGGCGATTTCCCATTTCCGGCCTGTCGGAAAACCGGCCCCCCCTCTGCCTCTGATTCCCGAGCGTTTGATCTCGTCGATGATTTCTTCGGGCCGCCTGTGCAGGGCTTTCGCCAACGAATTATAACCTCCAAAAGCAATATAATCCTCTATGTTCACCGGGTCGATCTTCGGATTATGGCCAAGCACTATTCTCATCTGTTTTTTGTAAAAAGGGATGTCACGAAGATAAACAAAATCTTTACCGCCTTCTTTATGCACAAATTCAGAAACGACTTCGCCCTTCAGCGTTGCTTGGACAATTTTTTTAGCATTCTCCGGCTTTAAATTCCTGTAAAAAATTTCGTCAGGAAAAACGATCACATTCGGCTCCGCTTCACAAAAACCATGACAGCCGGTAATTTTAATTTCAACCTCGCCCTTGATCTCCTTGACGGCATCCTGAAATGCCTCAATCAGCTTAAGCGAACCTCTGGCTTGCCCGCAAGTGCCAGAGGATATCGCGATCATCGGCACTTTCCGCGCTTTTTTTAAAATATCCTCGCAGTATTTATCCAGCTGCTCGCCTGATTTTAACTTAACCATCGGAACACCTTTTTTTAATTGACTGCACGAGTTTAACCGCTTTGCTGGCATTCATCTGACCATGATATTCCCCATCCATGACAACAATCGGCCCTATTGCACAACACCCCAGGCAATTGACTGTCTCAAGCGTAAACATCGAATCTTGACTTGTTTCCCCGGGCTTGATATTCAACTCGCGCGATAAAGCATCCGCTATCGCCGCGCCGCCGCGGACATGACATGCGGTCCCAAGGCAAACGATGATAATATGCTTCCCCTTAGGAGTGAAGCTAAAGGCCTGGTAGAAACTCGCAACTCCGTATACATCACGCAGCGGAATGTCTAACTTCTCCGATACAATCCTCATCGAGTCTTCGGAAAGGTAATTATACTCGGACTGGATGTCCTGGAGAATGGGGATAAGAAAACGGCCGTGAGTCTTTACACATTCTTCAACAAATGAATTTACTTCTGGTATGGTTTCTTTTGACATGCGTTAATCTTCGAATATATCTCTTAATATTTAACCGGACGGGCAAATTCCAACCGAAATTACGCTCATAATTGTTCAGTCAACGGCCTTCCTGGATTCAATAATAGAACCTTGGATCCTCTTGGCAGTTATAACCATCTCAAGCGCATCGGGCCTGTCATTCTCAGTAGGCAAAGGTCGCAAAGACGATAGGTCTTGACTGACCTTAAATCTTAAGTATTTAGTATACCTATTCAATAAATCAAAATCAATAATTAATTGGTGTCCGCAATCTGAGATGCCCCCGTTTTAACGGACAGGTTAATTAAAGAGCAATGGCTGCCTCAGCCATCTCGGGTGTAACATAGTTCAAAGACTGATGGATCCGTTGTCTATTATAAAATATTTCCAGAAACTTGA